>JBKCVH010000338.1:0-15968 GCA_046317675.1 Burkholderiales bacterium | reverse complement strand
CAATTGAGTGAGCACGACGAGGGCCATGAACTGCGCCGGCTCCGCCCCCAACAACAAGGCTGTGAACGCAAAGGCAAAGGCCGTCAACAAATCATCCAGCAAGTGATTGCGGCTGTCGGTCCACTTGCCCATTTGCCTCTGGCTGTGGTGCAGGGCGTGCAGGGCCCACCACCAGCGGAACTGGTGCTGCCCCCGGTGCAGCCAGTAGCCAACGAAATCAAAAACGACGAGATAGAGCAAAAAGCTCACCACGGCCATGTCGGTCACGCCCGACCAGATGGCGTCCAGGTGGAAAGGCTGCCAGCCCAAGCGGCGCCCTTGGCTGGCCAGGCCGTCCACCAAAGGGTCCAGCGTGAAGAAAAGACCCAGGCGAAACACCCCGAGGCGATGCACCACGGTGTAGATCCAATCGGTGCGCATTGCCTTGGTATCGGTCACGGCCTCGGCGGGGCGCCAGCGCTCCAGAAGCCCGAAGACGATGGCGATGAAGGCCATCTGCAGCATGCCGGCCAAAAGCCAGCCGGCGCCCTCGAACCCTTCGGCGAGCTGGGAAGCCAACCCGAGCCCTTGCATGACGGGCTGGAACACGGTCTCGAACAGCCATTGCTGGGCTTGGTCGAAGTGCTCCATCAGCGCGCCTCCTTGCGCATCAAGGGCCCGTAAACAGGGTGCTCGCGAAGCGGTGCAAAGCAGAGCCCTTTGGCCTTCAAGCCGGTGATGAGCGGCTCTAGAACCCGGGGCGCCCAGGCGTCCTGGCGGCTCCAAATTCCCAAGTGGGCCAGCAGCACGTCACCGGCCTGAATGCGCTTCAAGGATTGCGCCAGCAAGGCTTCATTCGGATAGCGCTCGCTGGACAACTCGTCGCCCAGAAAGCCGGCGGGCGTCCAGCCCACATGGGTGAAACCACAAGCCTTGGCGGCCGCCAACAAGGCTGGCGAGGTTTTCCCGCCAGGCGCGCGAAAGATCGGACTCATGACCTGCCCGGTCATGGCCTTCAGGCGCTCGGCAGGCTTCCTCAACTCCTCACAGTACTGAGCCGGCGTGAGCGTGCGAAAGCTCGGCTTCTGGCGGCCAGCTTGGGTGCGAAAGCGCATGGAGCCGTCGCTTTGCGTACCGATCCAAATGTCATGCGCCCAGGTGTGGGAGCCAAAGTCATGCCCTTCGGCCGCACGCGCTCGCCACCAAGGCGCCCATTGCTCGTCCAGGCTGCTGCCACCGGTTTGCGTGGGCTCGTTGGCAAGAAAGAAGGTGACCTTCACATCGTGCCGCTTGAGCACCTCGGCCACGAGGGGCGCCACGGCCATGTGGCCGGTGTCAAAGCTCAGGTAAACCGGCTGCGCGCAGCCGGTTGCGAGCAATGCAGCAGCCAGCCAACTCACCTGCGACTCACATGGTCCAGCGTCCAAACGCCATGCGGCGAGCGCCCCACCCTGACTTGGCGGACGACCTGGCGCTTTGCCATGTCGATGACGGTGAGCTTGCGTGCCCAGCGGCTGGTGACCAACAGGGTTTTGCCGTCGCTCAGCACATCCATGTCGTCGGGGCCGCCCGGCGCCGGGAACTCGTCCACGATGCGCCAGGCCTTGAGGTCCAGCTTGCTGATGGTGTTCGCGGCGCGATTGCTCACCAGCACATGGCGGCTATCGCCCAGGGCGCGGAAAGAATGCGCGCCCTCTCCGGTATGAAAGCGCCCCGCCTTTTGCGGCGCCTGCCGACCCTTTAAGGCCCAGACCTCCACGAAGCGATCGCCCGTCAAGCCAAGCAGCAAATGGCGGCCATCGGGCGTCAGGTAGACATCGGCCGGTGTTTTGCCGGTGGCCTGCCGCCACAAAATGGTTTGCGTCGCCAACTCAAGCGCAATCAACTCGTCGCTGTCTTGCATCGTGATGTAGGCGATTTCGCTCGCATCGTCGATCCACAGGTGGCTTGGCGTCTTGCTGGTCGCAACGCGCTTGACCAAGACCAGTGGCTCCTCGGCCTGCGCGCCATGCCAGCGGTACACGTCAACGTGGTTGAGGCGGTTGGCCGCCGTCACGAACCACTGCATGTCGGGCGAAAAGCGCAGGTGGTAGGGGTCGGCGATCTGGTTCAGCGTGCGCAACATTGCCGCCGTCTTCGGGTCGAGCAAGGTCAGTGAATTGCCCGCTGCGTTGGCAACGATGAGCGTTTTCTCATCAGGCGCCAAATACAAATGGTGCGGCTCCTTGCCGACGCTGATGCGCTCGCGCTCGCTCCAAGTCTGCGGGTCAATGACCGACACGGTCGCATCGAGCGAATTCAGCAAAAAAACTGGACTCCCAGGTGCAGCTTGGCTCAAGCCCATTGCTGCGATAAGGCACGCAGCCAGCCCAGCCTTCCAACCCATTCACCAAAAAAACGGGGCCTTGGCGGCCCCGCACTCCTTATCAGCTTTTACTCGTCGTCACCACCAAGAATACCCCCGAGTATCCCCCCGGCTGCGAGACCCCCGACCAAGCCACCTTGCTCGCGGTTGCCACCCATCTGCGGTGCCGCAGCAAAAATGCGCGAAGCAAGGCGAGAGAAGGGCAAGCTCTGGAGCCAGACGTCGCCAGGGCCGGTCAGCTTGGCCAGGAACAGGCCTTCACCGCCAAAGAGGGCTGTTTTGATCTTGCCCACATACTGAATTTCAAAGTTCACGTTGGGCGTATGGGCCACCAAGCAGCCCGTGTCCACCAGCAAAGTTTGACCCGGTTGCAGCGTTCGCTTCACCACCGTACCGCCGCTGTGAACGAAGGCCAAACCGTCGCCTTCGAGCTTCTGCATGATGAAACCCTCGCCGCCAAAGAAGCCGACGCCAATCTTTTGCTGGAAGTGAATCCCGATCTGGACACCCCGTGCAGCGCACAAGAAGCTGTCGCGCTGGCAGATGACCATGCCGCCCATCTGCTTCAAGTCCATCGGAATGATCTTGCCGGGGTAGGGTGCACCAAATGCAACCCGGGCCTTGCTGCTGCCGCCATTGGTGTAAACCGTGGTGAACAGGGACTCGCCCGTGATCAAGCGCTTACCCGCACCGAGCAGCTTGCCAAAGAAACCGCCTTGCTGCTGTCGGCCATCGCCAAAAACAGCGTCCATGCCGATGGCTGCATCCATGAAGAAAAGGCTGCCTGCTTCGCCGATTGCTGCCTCGCCGGGATCGAGTTCGATCTCCACGAACTGCATCTCGGCGCCCTTGATCTCATAGTCCACTACGTCCATGCCCATGCTTCTATTCCTTGGGGTCACGCCCCGCTAAAAACCAAAAGGGCATGGATGGTAGCCACGCCACCCTGCCCCCGTGTGACATCTGGATATGACTGCCCATAATCGCCCCCTCTCAAAACCAAGCCTCAGACCCCGCTCACCCATGACCCCCTCGTCGACCCCGGACTGTCAAGCATGACGCCAAGGCGCGCACTGGCCTTGCAAGCCCTCCTGGCGGCCATGCTGGGGCTCATGCTGGTGATGTACACACCGGGCCGCATTCAGCGGTTTTGGCTGGACATTCAATTGCGCTGGGCTGCACCCACGGCGGCCGCCCAAGGGGTCTTGGTGGTGGACATCGACGACGCCTCGCTGCATCGAAGTGATGGCCAACTGCCTCACGCACAACTCGCCAGCGTCGTTGACGCTTTGCGGACCGCAGGGGCTCGTGCCGTGGTGCTGGACTTGCCACTTGACGACAGCCAAGCCGGCGACCCCGACTTAGCCCGCAGCCTGAGCCACACCGGCGCACCGGTTCTGCTCGCGGTGACGGCGGTGCCGAGCGTGCGGATGCCGGAACTGAGCAACCCTCCGCCGCCTGATCACCTCCAATGGGCGCGCATCAATCTGCCCGCTGCAAGCCTTGCCCCGCCTGGCGCCACTTGGCTTTTGGGCGTGAACAACACGCCCGTTGATTTCGATCGGCGACTTCGCGCCTGGCACCTTTGGCATGCGGCGCCCCAAGGGCGCTGGCCTGCCCTGCCCTTGGCGGTGCTGCAGGCGCTTGGCCAGCCACTTCGGTTGATGCCGAACGAAAGGGGTCAGGTGACTCCGCTTTGGAATTTGGAACGCAACAGCATCCCCACCTTGCGCTTTGAACCGATGGCTTTGGCTGCGGCGGCGCGCGAGCCGGAAGCGAAGGTGTTCAACGCGGCAAAAGGCCGCGTGGTGTTCATCGGCTCCAGCGCTCAAGTGGGCGACGCTGTTCTCACGCCCTTCGGTCCAAGATCCAACACCGATGTGCTCGCCCAAACCTATGTGGCACTGCGAGATGGGCAAGGCCTCAGCGCCCCGTCTTCAACCCTCAAGCTCGGCCTGCTGGGCTTGGGCTTGCTGCCTGCCTTCTTGGCGTTGCTCAGGGGGCGCGGAGCCCCTCTGGCCCAACTGAAGTGGAGCCTGTTCGCCGGCGTGTTGCTCTCCCTGGCGTTGTTCTTGGCGCCGCAGGCGGGCCTCTGGATCGACCCGAGCCCTTACCTCACGGCCTTGTTCGCCTCGCTGGTGATGCATTGGATCTGGAACAGCCGCCACTTGGAACGAGAGGCCATGCAGATGGAGCGTGAGGCCCAACTGCGCGAAACAGCCAGCCAAGCGCAGTCTGCGTTTCTGGCCAACATCAGTCATGAACTCCGGACGCCGCTTTCGGCGCTGCTGGGTGTCTCCGAGCTGATGGCGCAAGGCCAGCTCAATGCCGGACAGCAGCGCCACCTGCAGCTGCTGAGCGGTGCCGGGCGGCGCCTGCACACCCTGGTGGATGAACTGCTGGACCTGAACCGCCTTGATGGTGGCCGACTGGAGCTGCAAAGCCGCCCCACGCAGCTGCCGCAGTTGCTGTCGCAAGCGATCGACAGGGTGCGCGAACTCGCGAATGAACGCAGTTTGCGCATCGAACTGGTGCTTGGCCCCAATTTGCCCGAATGGGTTTTGGCCGACGGCGTCCGCTTGAGCCAAGTGCTCCAGGTCTTGCTGGGGAATGCCGTGAAGTTCACGTCACAGGGCAAGGTTCAGCTGGAGGCGCAGGTGCTCCCAGACGAGCGACTCCAACTCGCCGTCATCGACACCGGTATTGGGATTGCCAGCAGCCAGCTGGAGCGCATTTTTGAACCTTTCGTGCAAACGCAAGGAATGGACGGAGGCCGCTATGGCGGCACGGGCCTTGGGCTCGCGTTGTCTCGGCGCTTGGTGAAGCTGATGGGGGGCACCATCGAGGTGCAAAGCCTGCCTGGCGCTGGCAGTCGCTTTACCTTGGCCTTGCCGGTGCAGTCTTGCCCAGCACCTGAAGGGCGCGAAGGCAGCCTGCGGGAGTCGCTGCCCGCCGGCCTTCAGCTGCTGCTCGGCGAACCCGACGACGTGATCGGCGAAGTGCTGACCGCTCAGTTCAACAGCCTCGGCGTGCGGGTCGAGCGCGCCGCCAGCGGCCATCTGGCCTTGGCATTGGCCAAGCGCCTGGTGTTTGATGTGATCGTGCTGGATTTGGACTTGCCCGGACAAGATGGCTACCGCGTGGCCCGCGCTGTGCGGGAGCATGAGCAGCTTCACGGTTCACCGCGCACTCCCATCTTGACCTTGTCGGCCCATGCCTTTGCGGAAGACCTGCGTGAGAGCACGGCCGCGGGCTGCGATGAGCATTTGAGCAAGCCGCTGAGCCAGGCACGCCTGAGACACGCTTTGTTGCGCTGGGCGCCCGACGAGGCGCGTGCGCCGCGCTCAGCCAGCTTGGGCGGCACCACGCCCGTCACGCCGCGCAGTGCGCATGCCGCCGTGTTCCTTGGCCATTGGGGGCAAAGCTGGGCAGCTGCACGGCTTGATGTGGCACAGAGCCGGCTGCTCTTGCAAGACATGAAAGATTGCGCCGATTCTTTGGGCTTGAGCGCCCTGCAAGAAGCCTGCGCCGAACTGCAAGCCTTGATGGCGCTACCAGCGCCCCAGATGCTCAAGCAGCACCAAGCCGAGCAAGTCCTTCAAGTGGCCGTGGAAGAGGCCTTGGTGGGCCTGCGCGGGCTCAACTGAGCCCCATCAAGGGAGAACCAAGCCAGCCGCTCCCTTTGCCAATCGTGCCGTCGCAGGGCGCTCGTGGCCCTGCGACAGCCTCGGTCAACCCATGTGCAGGCCGCCGTTGCAAGAGAAGTCAGCGCCGGTGGTAAAGCCACTGTCTTCGCCGGCCAACCAAGTCACGATGGAGCCGATTTCCTCCGGCGTTCCCAGGCGTTTGACAGGAATGGTGGCGACGATTTTTTCCAGAATCTCAGGCTTGATGGCACGGACCATGTCGGTGCCGATGTAGCCGGGGCTCACCGTGTTCACCGTCACGCCCTTGTTGGCCATTTCTTGCGCCAGGGCCATGGTGAAGCCGTGCATGCCCGCCTTGGCCGCGCTGTAGTTGGTTTGCCCCGCCTGGCCTTTTTCGCCGTTCACCGAGCTGATTTGAATGATGCGGCCCCAGCCCTTTTCGACCATGCCCGGCACCACTTGCTTGGTGACGTTGAACATGCTGTTGAGGTTGGTGTCGATGACGGCCTTCCAGTCCTCAGGCGTCATCTTCAAGAACATGCGGTCGCGGGTGATTCCGGCGTTGTTCACCAGCACATCAATCACACCGTGCTCGGCCACCGCCTTGGTGAAGGCTTCTACCGTGCTGTCCCAGTCGGCCACATTACCCACCGAAGCGTAAAAATCGTAGCCCAGCGCCTTCTGCTCATCGAGCCATTTGGTGAAGTCACGGCTCGGGCCGCAACCCGCAATCACCTTGAAGCCGGCCTTGTGAAGCTTCTGGCAAATTGCGGTGCCGATACCGCCCATGCCGCCGGTAACGTATGCAACTTTCTGGCTCATGTTTTCTCCTCGGGTTGTTGGAATTTACGGGGGATCAACGCTCAACACACAGGGCAACGCCCATGCCACCGCCGATGCACAAGCTGGCGATGCCCTTCTTGGCGTCGCGGCGCTGCATTTCGTGCAGCAAGGTCACCAGAATGCGGGCGCCACTGGCGCCAATCGGGTGGCCCAGCGCAATGGCGCCGCCGTTCACGTTGACCTTGCTCAGGTCCCAGCCCATTTGGGCGTGCACGGCGCAGGCTTGGGCCGCAAAGGCCTCGTTGATTTCGAGCAGGTCCAGGTCTTGCGCCTTCCAGCCGGCACGCGCCAGCGCACGTTGGCTGGCCGGCACCGGGCCCATGCCCATTAAGGCAGGGTCCAGGCCAGCGCTGGCGTAGCTTGCAATGCGAGCCAAGGGCGTCAGTCCCAAAGCCTTGGCCTTGGCGGCGCTCATCAGCACCAAAGCCGCAGCGCCGTCGTTCAGGCCCGAGGCATTGCCGGCCGTCACGCTGCCGGCTTTGTCAAACGCGGGGCGCAGCCCAGCTAGCGCTTCGCTGTTGCTCTTGCGATTGATGAACTCATCCGCATCGAACACCAGGGCGTCGCCCTTCTTTTGTGGAATGTGAACCGGGCAGATTTCGTCCTTGAAGCGGCCCGCATCTTGGGCAGCTGCGGCCTTTTGCTGGCTGCCGAGTGCGAGTTCGTCCTGCTGGCTGCGCGATACGTTGTGGGCCTTGGCCACGTTCTCGGCGGTGATGCCCATGTGGTACTGGTTGTAGACGTCCCAGAGGCCGTCCACGATCATCGAATCCACCATGTTCCAGGCGCCCATGCGCTGGCCATCGCGGCTGCCCAAGAGCACATGGGGGCTGGCGCTCATGTTCTCCTGGCCACCCGCCACGATGATGTCGCTGTCGCCATCGCGAATGGCTTGGGTCGCCAGCATCACCGCCTTCAGGCCCGAGCCGCAGACCTTGTTGATCGTCAGGGCCGACACCTCATGCGGCAAGCCCGCCTTGATGACGGATTGACGCGCCGGGTTCTGGCCACTGCCCGCCGTGAGCACCTGGCCCATGATGACGTCACCCACTTGGTCGCCCGTCAGCTTGGCGCGCTCCAAAGCGGCCTTGATGGCAATGGCACCAAGCTCCGGGGCAGCGACCTTGGCGAGCGAGCCACCAAACTTGCCGATCGCGGTGCGGGCAGCGGAAACGATTACGACATCCATGTTCAAGCTCCTTAAGTGGAAATCAGGCGGGTTGTTTGACGTAGCGACCCGGTGCAGGTTCTAACGCCTTGAACTTGCGGCTACCTTGCAACTTCGGTGCCGCCTTCAAAGCACCACCGTGGGGCGCCAGCCAGGCTGACCACTCCGTCCACCAACTGCCCGGCTTCTCGGTGCTGCTGGCAAGCCAGGCTTTGGCATCTGCCGGAAACTTGGCGGGCCCGACCCAGTGGCTGCGCTTGTTCTTGCTGGCAGGGTTGATGACGCCGGCAATATGGCCGCTGGCCCCCAGCACAAAGCGCTTGGGGCCCTTCAAGATCTGCGTGTTCGCGTAGGCCGCTTCCCAGGGCACGATGTGATCCTCGCGGCTGCCGTAAATGAACACCGGCGCCTTGATCAGCCCCAGGTCCAGCTTCTCGCCGCAAACGGTGAGCCGGCCCGGCTGCTTCAGTTCGTTTTGCAAATAGGTGTGGCGCAGGTACCAGCAGTACATGGGCCCCGACATATTGGTGCTGTCGCCGTTCCAGTAGAGCAAGTCAAAGGCCGGCGGCGGCTCACCCTTGAGGTAGTTGCCCACCACGTAGTTCCACACCAAGTCATTCGGGCGCAGCATGGAGAAGGTCTGCGCCAATTCACTGCCTTTCAAGAGACCCGGACCCTTGGGCGACTTGTCGCCAATGGTGGTCTCGCGCAGCTTCACCGAGGCCTCATCCACAAAGATGTCGAGGATGCCGGTGTTCTCGAAGTCCAGCAAGGTGGTGAGCAGCGTCAAGCTGGCCGCAGGCTGCTGACCGCGGGCCGCCAGCACTGCCAAGGCGGTGCTCAAAATCGTGCCTCCCACACAAAAGCCGAGCATGTTGACTTGCTCGGCAGCGCAGATCTCACGCACCACACGAATCGCCTCGATGGGTGCGTTTTCAATCACATCGTCCCAAGTCCAGTGGGCACAGCTTTCATCCGGATTGCGCCAGCTCAGCACGAAGGTGCGATGGCCCTGCTCCACCGCATACCGAATCAAGGAGTTCTCTGGCTGCAGGTCCAGGATGTAGTACTTGTTGATGCTCGGCGGCACCAACAAGAAGGGGCGTTCGTGGACTTGCGGCGTGAGCGGGGCGTACTCCAGCAGTTGGAAATACTCGTTCTCAAAGACCACGCTGCCTTTGGAGGTGGCCACGTTGCGCCCGACTTCGAAGGCGCTGTCATCCGTCTGGCTCAACTTGCCGCGCTGCAAGTCGCCGTACAGCAATTGCATGCCTTTGGCCAGGCTCGCGCCGCCGGTGTCCACGGCCAGCTTTTGCGCCTCGGGGTTGAGGGCCAGAAAGTTGCTCGGCGCAGCGGCATCGGTCATTTGCTGCACCGCAAACTGGATGCGGGCCTTGACCTTGGGCTCAGCCTGTACCGCGTCGGCCAGCGCGTTCAAAGTGCGGGTATTGAGCAAATACAACTGCGCCAAGAAGTCGGCGCCCGGTGCCGAGTGCCAAACCGGCGCAGCAAAGCGGCGGTCTTTGCTGGGCTCTACCGTGTTCTGGAGCGATTGATTCCAGAGTTGCGCGGCCTGCTCCAAGTACCGCCGCTGCACTCCCGCCCAAGCCTCCATCGGCAGCTGAACGCCGGCCAACTGCTGCAGGGCCTGCACAGCACCTTCAACATCAGGGCTTTTGAACTCAGGCAAAGGCGCTTGGCCTTGTTGGCTGGTAGAAGGCGCGTTCTTTCGTGGCATTTCGCACGGCCTCGCCGGCTAGGCGCGACACTCTAAATCGGGAAAACCCGCAATGTACCTTGTTGCCATTGGCTGGATCTACGTGGCTCTCATGATGGCCGCCGCAGAAGCGAGCAGCCCCAACGGCTCGCTGCTCGGGGCGCTTTTCACCTTTTTGGTTTACGGGGTCGGACCCGTGGCATTGGTGCTCTACGTCATGAACACGCCAGCCCGCAAGGCCAAGCTCAGAGCCCAGGCTTTGGCCGAGCTACAGCAGGCGAATGAAGGCAGCCATGCGCCCGCTGCGGGCGCCATCGCGCCGGAAGCTGAAAAACCTTGACGGCTCGCTCACCGTGCAGGCCGCATGGCGAGTGACCTGAACGACGCCGGCCAGAGCGAGTCGCTGCAGGGCCAAGCCTTGTAAGTCCGCATGCCAGCGGCGGCTGCCATCGGGCCGGGGCGTGTCTCGCATCAAAGGGCCAACGCCGCCAAAGGCCTGCATCACCTCCTCGCCCACCTCGAAAGCCGTCGGGCCAATGCAGGGGCCGAGCCAGGCCCGCAGGGTGCAGCCTGGGGCTTGCTCGCGCAGCATGCCAACGGTGTTCTCCAGCACGCCAGCGGCAAGCCCTCTCCAGCCGGCGTGGGCGCCGGCCACCGCCTGCGCTCGACCATCCGTGTCCAAAGCGCTGAAGAGCACGGGCAGGCAATCGGCCGCCTGAACGCCTAGGCTTAAATCGCAGCGCGTGCTCACGGCGGCATCGGCCTGCTCCAGCCCGCTTTCAAGCCCCAATGGCACACAGCGGGCGCTATGGACTTGGTGCAAAAACACCACCGGCGCGCCCATCAGTGCGGCCACACGGTCGCGGTTGGACTGCACGGCGCCGGGGTCGTCGCCAACGCTGCGGCCGATGTTCAGCGAATCAAATGGGGCCTTACTCACGCCCCCGCTTCGAGTGCTCATCCAGGCTTTCACGCCCTGGCCAAGGCAATCAACGGCAATGCCGTCGGCCTCACTCAGCATCGGGCACCTGGCTTGGGTGCGTGCTGGCGAAGGCCGGCAACTTAAGGCAACGCGCGTTGATCGCCAGCACGGCATCCAGGTCGTCAATGCGCGCCTCAAAGCGCTGGGCATTGAACACCTGGGGAACGAGCAAGCAGTCGGCCAAGCTCGGGCTGTTGCCTACGCAGAAGTCGCCGGTAAAGCCCTCCCGCTTGAGGCGCTCATTCACCACGCGCAAGCCATCGCGCATCCAGTGCCGCATCCAAGCCAGCTTTTGCTCTTCACTCAGCGCCAACTCGCCCACCAAATAGCGCAGCACACGCAAGTTGTTCAGTGGGTGCGTTTCGCAGGCGATGTCCAGGGCCAGCGAGCGCGCTTGGGCTCGGTCCACGGCATTTTTGGGCAATAGAGCCGGCTCCGGATGAACCTCTTCGAGGTACTCCAAGATGGCCAAAGACTGCGTGAGCCGGCGGCCGTCCCCCAACTCCAAAGCAGGCACCAACTGCGACGCTCCAAGAACCGGGTGACCGAGGTTTTCGCGCTTGACCAAATGCACCGCGGCGTAGTCGTGCGGCAAGCCCTTCCAGGCCAGCGCAATGCGAACCCGCCAACTGGCCGAGGAGCGGAAATAGCTGTGAAGCGTGTAAGTCATAGGCCCATTGTTGCCGGGCCCGATTGGCCCTGCACACCTAGCCCACAATGCCGCCCTTCTGCTTAAGGAGCTCTCCATGGGTCAAGCCTTGCTCGACGATGACGAGGCGGTTGCACTGCGCTTGGTGGGCGCTTTGGTCACCGTTTTGTTGGTCGCTTTGCTGGTGTTTGCCGTGCAGTCGAGCCGCGCTCCGAACAAGGCGGCGTTACCCGCACCCATCGCCGAACAAGAAGTGCCTGGCGCCAGCGTGGTGGTGCTGGACGGCATGGTGAAGTTCTACTTTGCGAACGCCAGCTCGGCACTCGCCGCCGGCGCTCACGCCGCCTTGGCCCCCATGCTGATGGAGATCAAGGCAGGCCGAAGCGCGGTGCTCAGCGGCTTTCACGACAGCACCGGCGACCCCGCTCTCAATGCCGAATTGGCCCAGCAGCGCGCACAGTCGGTGAAAGCCGCCTTGTTGCGCCTGGGCGCGCCCCCTGAACGCATTGATCTCATCAAGCCGCTCGAAATGACGGGCTCTGCCGACGACGCCGAAGGCCGGCGCGTCGAAGTCACGCTTCGCTGAACGCCCCAATGCATCCGCGTCCACGCATCCAGCACTGCAACCGCTGCGGCACCGCGCTTCACTACTCGGTGCCGCCCGATGACAACCGCGAGCGCGCCGCCTGCCCCGCTTGCGGGCACATCCAGTACGAAAACCCGCTGAACGTGGTGGGCACTTTGCCGGTCGCAGACGACGGACGCATTTTGCTTTGCCGACGCGCCATTGAGCCTCGCCGAGGCCTCTGGACCTTGCCCGCTGGCTTCATGGAACTGGGCGAAACCTTGCAGCAAGGCGCGCTGCGCGAAACCGATGAAGAGGCCGGCGCCGAGATTGAGTTGCAAGGTTTGATCAGCTTGCTCAATGTGGCGCATGTCGGTCAAGTTCATGTTTTTTACCGCGCGCGCCTCACCAGCTTGAATTTCAATCCGGGCCCCGAGAGCCTGGAGGTGCAGCTCTTTGCCCCCAGCGACATTCCCTGGGAAGAATTGGCGTTTCGCACCGTACGCCGAACCCTTGAACACCACTTGAGCGGCCACACCGGGCTGCTGGAAGCCGACCTATGAAAAAACTCCTCTGGCTACTCTTAGCCAACGCCGCAAAAGCGCAAGCAATGCGGCATCAACCAAACCTTCACCGTCAATGGCGTCAGCTTCCAGATGCCGAGAATCCCAGCTAGCAGCTTCCTGATGGGCAGCCCGTAAAGCGAGCCGCAGCGAGACAGCGTCAAAGGCCCTCACCACCGCGCAACCATAAGGGCCTTACAGCTGCTCCAAACTGAAGTGACGCAGGCATGATGGCGAGCGGTGATGGGCACGTCTGCCCCTTTGCTGCCGTTCGCCTCTGACACGCCCAGGGCCAACCAGAATCGCGCGCCCAGAGTGAAACCCGGCCTTGCCCACGCAATTGCACTCCCAGACAATATTCGCCGCCAGCCCTGTCTACGGCTCCCCTACATGCTCGCTTTGCTCCAGCGCCTCTTCACCTTCCTTGCCTTGTTGGCCTTGTTGGCCTTGGTGCTGCCTTCACAAGCTTTTGCTCAAAGCGCCGCCCGCCGCGTGGCCCTGGTGGTGGGCAATGCCGCCTACGTGGACAGCCCCCTCAGGAACCCCGTCAACGACGCGCGGGCCATGGACGCCAAGCTGCGCCAGCTGGGCTTTGCAGTCACCAAGGTCGAAAACCTCAAACGCGCGCAGATTGGTCGCACCGTCAGTGACTTTGCCAGCGGCATCCGCCCGGGCGACGAAGTGGTCGTGTTCTACGCTGGCCACGGCCTACAAGTGAAGGGCGTGAACTACCTGCCCGCCGTGGACGCCGACATCCACACCGAAGACGACGTGGCCCTTAACAGCCTCAACCTCAATACCCTGCTGGACCGGCTAGACGAAGCCAAGGCCGGCGTCAAGCTCCTGTTCTTGGATGCGTGCCGCAACAACCCCTACGCCCGCAGCTTTCGCACCAGCGCCCGTGGCCTAGCGCGCGTGCACGACGCCCCCAGCGGCACCCTTATGCACTTCGCCACCCGCCCTGGCAGCGTGGCCGCGGATGGCAGCGGTGTCAATGGCCTATACACGGCAGAGCTCATCAAAGTCATCGACCAACCCGCCGTGCCCATCGAGCAAATGCTCAAGCGCGTAGCCGCCAACGTGGAGCGCGCCAGTCAAGGCCAGCAAGAGCCCTGGGTGGAAGGCAGCTTGAAGGGCGACTTTTACTTCAACCCCAAGCGCCAGGGCTCACCCAACCCCATCGCCAACGTAGTTCCCGAGCCGGTTCAGCCGGGGCTGGACCTAAGCGACTTAACGGGCCAAGCCGCCCAGCAGGCCGAAGCCGATCGGCGCGAACAAGCGGCCCTGGCCCGCATGCAAGCGGACTTTGACAACGTCACCGACTTCAGCGGCACCGCCGCCTTGCAAGCCCAAGCCTGGGAGCGCTTTCTAACCGCCTGGACCACCAGCAACGTGCCGGGCGCGAACGGCCAAGCGCTGCGCAGCCAAGCCGAGCAGCGCTTGGCGCAAGTCCGAGCTGTAGCCAACCGCCCAGCAACTCAGCCCGTACCGGTCACCACCACGACCACCGCTGCCATCAAAACCGAAGTGGTCGCCCAAGTCCTCAGCAGCCCCTGGGCCATGGCCCAGTTGCCATCCGGCGAGTGGCTCGTCAGCGAAAAGCCCGGCGCCATCCGCAAGGTTGATGCCCAGGGCAAGGTCAGCGCGCCGCTTCAAGGGCTGCCCAAGATTGACGCTGTCGGCCAAGGTGGCTTGCTGGATTTGGTGCTGGACAGCGGGTTTGCCTCCAACCGGCATCTGTACTTCTGCTTTACCGAAGCCGGCGCCGGCGGCAACGGCACGGCGCTGGCCAAAGCGCGCTTAAATGCAGCCGGAACGGCTCTGGAGCAAGTGCAAGTCATCTTCCAGCAAGTACCCAAGATGGCAGGCCGGCACCACTTCGGCTGTCGCATCGTGGAGGGCCGTGACGGCACGCTCTTCATGACCCTGGGCGAGCGATTCAGTGGCATGCAACGCGCTCAGCAGCTTGACAACCATTTGGGCAAGATCATTCGCGTCAACAAGGATGGCAAAGCCCCGGCGGACAACCCCTTCGTGAAGACCCAAGGCGCCCTGCCTGAGATCTACAGCTACGGCCACCGCAACCCTCAGGGCTTGGTGCTGGACGCCCAAGGCCAGCTTTGGGCGCATGAGCACGGCCCCCAAGGCGGCGACGAGTTGAACCTCGTGCAAGCCGGCAAGAACTACGGATGGCCCGTGATCACCTACGGGGAGAACTACGGCGGCGGCAAGATCGGCGACGGCATCACCACCAAAGAAAACATGGAGCAGCCCGTTGTGCAATGGACTCCATCCATTGCGCCGGCCGGTCTCACGCAACTCAGCAGCAAAGCCTATGGCGAGGCTTGGCAGGGCAGCTACTTCTTGGGCTCCCTGAAGTTCCGCCATTTGCATCGCGCGCAACTGAAGGACGGCAAGGTTGTCACCCAGGAAAAACTGCTGGAAGGCATCGGCCGCGTGCGGGATGTGCGCCAGGGCGCTGACGGCCTCCTGTACGTTCTGACCGAGAACGAACCGGCGCGATTGCTGCGCTTGCGGCCCGCGCCTTGATTGAAGCCTTGCTGCTGGCGGCGGCGACCAGTGCCAGCCTGCCGCAAGTGGTGGTGCAAGGCAGGGCCGAGAACCTGGCGGCGACCGTGGTGCCTGCAGAGCCGCTTCTGCTGGAGCGCCCTGCTGCCGATTGGCTGGCCAGCGTGCCCGGCGTGTTTGCGGCCGAGCGCGGCAACTTTGCGCAGGACACCCAGCTCTCTGTCCGGGGCTTCGGCGCTCGCACCCCCTTTGGCGTGCGCGGCGTGCGCGTTTTTGTGGATGGCATACCGGCCACCATGCCCGATGGCAGTGGCTCCCTCAGCCACGTGCCCTTGAGCAGCATGGACCGCGTGGAGGTGCTGCGCGGCCCCTTCAGTGCGCTCTACGGCAGCAACAGCGGCGGGGTATTGGCCTTCGTGACCCGCAAAGCAACAGGCGCAGAGCCGACCCGCCTCGGCACCCGCCTGGGTCAGTTTGGAGAGCGTCAGATTCGCTTGCAGTCGGGCCTAAAGCTTGGGGAATCTGCCCTTCGGCTGGATGCCAGCGCTTGGAAGCAAGACGGCTGGCGCCCGCAAGCGGCGGCGGAACGCGAGTTGATCGACCTCCGCCTGGACCATGGCGACCTGCGCCTGGGTCTGAATGTGCTGAACCAGCCCGCCAATGACCCCCAGGGATTGAGCCGTGCGCAATGGGACAGCGCGCCCTACAGCACCGCGCCACAAGCCTTGGCCTTCAACACCCGCAAAACGACGCAGCAGTGGCAGCTGGGGGCCAGCTGGGGCGAGGGCCATGCTTGGGTGGGCCAGCGCGAGGTCCAGCAGTGGCAGTCCATTCCAGCAGCAGTTCAAGTTGCGCGCGGTCACCCCGGCGGGGTGATCGATGTAGCGCGCCAGTTTGCCGGTGTGGACCTGCGCCGCAGCACCTCGCTGGGCACCGGCAGACTCGTGATTGGTGTTGCGGC
>JBKCVH010000337.1:0-4000 GCA_046317675.1 Burkholderiales bacterium | reverse complement strand
GAGTCGGATATCCCAACCGGCTGGCGGGAGGCCGACACCGCCTTTATGGAGTTGCCAGAGACGGCGTCGCCGCAGCAGCTGTTTCGCTCCCTGAAGAAAGACCTTCGGCTGCAAGAGGAAGGCCTCGCGCTCCTGACCGTCAGCGCTTTTCAGCACCAGCCCACACGGTTCTCAAGGCTGGTGGAGATCGGATTCGCCCGCTACGTCTCCGACAGCCTCACACCGATGCCTGAGGCCTTGGTGGATTTGGCGCCAGAACTGGAGGAAGCTCGCCAAGTAGGGCTGCAGCATCGAGAGTTGGCGCGTGGCATGGTGCTGAGCTGGTTTGACAGGTGCGCAGGCTCGCCACTGATTCTGGCCAGACTGGGTGACCGGGATGAGCCCTCTCGGGGCGTTTTTTGGGTTCTGTCGGACAGCCGAGAAAACTTGGTCCCACGCTGCGTCAGCCATGGGCAAGTCATGCGCCATCCGCACGCTGCTGTGCGCCAGTCTCAGCTCGACCCCACTCCTGTGTCTGGCTGGGGGAAGCTAGACCTCGTCTGACATGTCGGTATCGTTTGATACTTAGCTAGGCATTAGCTAGACTCGATGCATGGACACACAAGTCATTGGCATGCACGAGGCCAAGAGCACCTTGTCTCAACTCGTGCAGCGGGCTGCGGCCGGCGAGACCATCTACATCGGCCCGCGAGGCCAAGCGCAGGTCAAGATGGTGGCCGTCAGCGAGCCGGTGAAGCAGCCTCGCGTTCTGGGCCGCATGAAGGGCAGGATCAAAGTTCACGGAGATTTCGACGCTCCGCTACCTGACGATGTTCTGGATCAATTCGAGGGCGGTCTTTGAGATTGCTGCTCGACACGCACGTCATCATCTGGGCGATGGAGGCGGACCCGCGTGTCAGACACATCGCCGAACGATTGACCGACTCCGATAACGAGGTCTATTTCAGCGTGGCCTCGCTGTGGGAAATGGCGATCAAGGTCGGCACGGGCAAGTTGGAGGTCGATGTGGCGGTGTTCCGCGCTGAGGCACTGGCCACCGGGTTCATGGAGTTGCCGGTGCTGGGACGGCACATCGAAGCCCTGGGTGGTATGCCGCATCACCACCGCGATCCGTTCGACCGCCTGCTGGTAGCCCAGGCCGCTGCTGAACCGATGCGCCTCATCACGGCGGATGCGACGGTGGCCCTGTATGGCAATCACATCGAACTGATTTAGGACGCCAGACAAGCCAGTTCGCGAGAGGGGGTAGACCTCGCGCGCTCGCCAGTCGGCTCCTTCAGGCTGATCTCCGACACTCGAACCTAACGCCTGAAAGTTCGCGTGTTGCGCAACTGGTCATTGGCCGAGCAGGGTCTCAAGCGACCGCTTTGTTGCTCAGACCGGTCACTCTATTGATGCGAGCCGGGCAAGGTAGCAGGAGCAACTGATCACACCAAGGATGAATTGGTTCTCCCGACCCGCTGCGGTCGGTGTTGATGTAGGCAACGATCCCAGAAAACCGTCCGAGAAACCGGGGGAATCCCACCCCGGATACTTGGCGGCACGGCTTATCGGAACCATTGCGAAGAGCATCCGCAGTTGGCTCTATGCCGTTTTGTGTGGAACGCCCCTGCCTCATTTCGCTGATGCCGGGTTGAAGGGGTGATCAGGCAGATGGGCCAGCTTGGACATGCGAAGGTATGCGACGGCGATGAAGTTGCCTGCCGTTCGGAAGCCTCGTGCGGCGCGTTTGGCCTGCTGCAACAGGCCGTTCATGGCTTCGACGAAGGCATTGGATCGGTTGTCCAGCATGCCGCTGATCACGCCAGCGAAGTGGGTCTTCAAGGTCTTGGCCAGTTTCTTGAAGGGCTCCAGCCGCGAGCGTGTGGCCCAGCTCAACCAGGCGCTCAGATCTGCCTGAGCCTGCCTGGGGTCGTTGTGCTTGAGCGCTGCGCCATAGACCTCGCGCAGGGCCATCTTCAGGCGCCACGCCCGCGCAGATTTCAGCGTGGAGTGCTGCAGCCAGTGCATGGCGCTGATCTGTTGGCCGCTCCAGGCAGGTGGGTTCTTGCGCATGCCCCACATCAGGCCCTTGAGCACTTTGCGGTCCGTGCCGCCCAAGGCCGCGTGCACGGCATGGGGCTGATCGCGCCATTCGGTTCGTCGCACTTCGTCCATGGCCTCGATGGCCATCTTGACGACATGGAAGCGGTCGTAGCTGATGGCAGCTGCCGGCAGCGCCAAGCCCACCCCCTTGGTGTAGGCAGCACTCATGTCCTGACAGACGTGATGCACGACAGCCGGATCGCCGCCATGGGCCTTGAGGTCTTGGGCAAAGTCCAACACGGAGTGGTGGCTGCGCCCTTCGGTGGCAAACAGCAGGCGCTTGGCAGCCAGATCGTGCACGACAGTGATGTAGTGCTGCCCACGCCGCAGGCTTGTCTCGTCGATGCCCACGGTACGTACCTCGCTCATGTCGTCGATTGCGCGGGCCTGTTGAACATAGTACTCAATGCGCCGCCACAGGGGCTTGTCGGCACAACGCAGCAGTGCAGCGGCTTGCCGCACCGGCAGCTCACGGCACAGCGACAACGCCAAGGCTTCAAACAGCGCCGTAAAGCCAGAGCCTTCGCGAGCCCAGGGCACACCCACCTGCGTGGTCTTGCCGCAGCCAGTGCAGGCCACCCGCGGCACATCGGCGTGCAGCCAGGCTTCGAACTGGAAAAAATCAAGGTGTCGCCACGAGCGGCGAAGGCGGTCATGGATGCCTTGCGCCGGGGTGTTGCAGTGCGGGCAACTGAGCAACTTGGCGTTGCAGCGCACCTCAAAGTCGATGCGCCGCTTGGCTGTGTCCAGATCCACCTTGGCCACCTCCCACGGCGCAACCAAACCCAACGCGCTGGTAAACAGTGAACCGCCCCGGCTTCTGAGGAGGCTCCTTCGTAAGAGAACATGGAGCCGATATGAGGAAGTCACCGAAGTTTTCCCCCGAGCTGGCCGAGCGCGGCGTGCGCATGGTCTTCGAGGCCAAGGACCAGTACCCATCGCAGTGGGCGGCCATCGAGTCCATCGCTGAGAAGCTGGGCTGTTCCACGGAATCGCTGCGCCGCTGGGTCCGCCAGGCCGAGCGCGATCAAGGCCAGCGGCCGGGCGCAACGACGGCTGAGATGCAGCGCATCAAGGAGCTGGAGCGCGAGGTGCGCGAGCTGCGCAAGACCAACGAGATCCTGAAGTTGGCAAGCGCGTATTTCGCCCAGGCGGAGCTCGACCGCCAACTCAAGAAGTGATCGCCTTCGTCGACGCGCACCGCGACGACCTCGGGGTCGAGCCGATCTGCAGAGCCTTGCAGATCGCCCCGTCGGGCTACCGCCGTCATGCCGCACGCCAGCGCAACCCGGCCCTACTGCCGGCGCGCGCGAAGCGAGACGCCGAGCTGGTGCCACAGATACAGGCCGCCTGGGACAGCAACCGTCAGGTCTATGGTGCCAGGAAGGTCTGGAAGCAATTGCGCCGGCAGAACGTGGCAGTGGCGCGCTGCACGGTGGCGCGGCTGATGCACCGCCTGGGACTGCGCGGCGTGATGCGCGGCAAGGCGGTGCGAACCACCGTCCCGGACGCCAAGGCCCCGTGCCCGCTGGACCGCGTCAACCGGCAGTTCAAGGCCGAGCGGCCCAACCAGCTGTGGGTCTCGGACTTCACCTACGTCTCGACCTGGCAGGGCTTCGTCTACGTCGCCTTCGTGGTCGATGTCTATGCGCGCTTCATCGTCGGCTGGCGCGTCAGCCACTCGATGCGGACCGACTTCGTGCTGGATGCGCTGGAGCAGGCGCTGTACGCCAGGAGGCCCGAACGTGATGCCTTGATTTGTCACTCCGATAGGGGCTCGCAGTACGTCAGCATCCGCTACACCGAGCGGCTGGTCGAGGCGGGCATCGAGCCCTCGGTGGGCAGCAAGGGCGACAGTTACGACAACGCGCTGGCCGAGACGATCAACGGGCTCTACAAGGCCGAGGTGATCCAC
>JBKCVH010000336.1:0-8349 GCA_046317675.1 Burkholderiales bacterium | reverse complement strand
GGCTTGGGCTTGGGCTTGGGCTTGGGCTTGGGCTTGGGCTTGGGCTTGGGCTTGGGCTTGGGCTTGGGCTTGGGCTTGGGCTTGGGCTTGGGCTTGGCGCTGCGGCCGAGCCGGCCTTCTTGGCCGGCTTGTCCAGCTTGACGAAGTAGCGCAGCGCCACGTTGTCACGGGCTTCGAGCTTCTGCACCTGGGCAACCAATTGGGCGGTGAACCTGAAGCCGACCGGCAACAAGACGGTGCCTTGCGGGCTCAGCAGAGGACGCGCCAGCGACATGCCTGGCTTCAGGTGCTCGGCATCGAGCTCAAGCACGGCTTCGGCCTCGGCCAGCAGCTCCGGCAGTAGCGCATTGAAGGCCTCTATCAGCTCGGGGGCATAGCGCTGCGCCGCGCCCTCGGCGATCAATTCGGCGGCCTCCTGCATCGAGTATTCCTTCTCGGCCAGCCGGCCTGTGATCAGCGACTCAAAGGTTGCGGCCAGGTTGACCATCTGCGAGCCCAAGGGCACTTCGTAGCCTGAGAGCCCATCGGGGAAGCCATGTCCGTCCACGCGCTCATGCTGCGAGCGAATGATCAGCGCAGTCTGGTGCAGCCGGCCCAGCGGCATCAGGGCGACCTGGGCTTCCAGCGGGTGGCGCTTGTAGCGCTCGAATTCAGCGCCGCTCATCAGCGAGACCGTCTTGTTGATCAAGCCGTCGGGCAATCCGATCTTGCCAATCTCATGCAGCAGGCCTGCGTTGTAGATGTCGGTCTTTTCGATGGCGCCAAGCTTCAAATGCTCGGCAAGACGCAGTGCCAGTGCGGCCACCTTGTGCCCGTGTCCCGAAACGCTGCCATCACGCAGTTCCAGTAGCGCCGAAAAGACACTGATCGACATCGCAAAGTTTTCTTCCAGCAGCGCATTCGCCTTGTTCAGCTTCTGGTTGGCCTCCGCCATCTGCGCATTCACGTCCGCCAAGTGGGCATTGCTTTGCTCCAGCTCGGCGGTGCGTTCCTTGACGCGGTGCTCCAAGTCCTGATTGCTGCTGGCCAGCTGGGCATTGCTCGTCTCGAGCTTCTCGTTGAGTTCCTGCAGCAGCGCGTTGGCGGCCTGCACCTCTTCGTTCTGCGCCTGAGTCAAAGCGCCCAGCCGGCGGTTCTCACGCTGGAGATTAAGGCGGTCCAGACTGTCACTCAAGGACAGCAACAGATCTTGGTCATCCCAGGGCTTGGCGATGTAGCGGTGGATTTCGCCCTGGTTGATCGCAGCGATGGTGGAGCCGATGTCGGCATAGCCGGTCAGCAGCAGGCGCGCCATCTCCGGCCAGCGCTGGCGCACGACTTCGAGCAACTGAGCGCCATCCATCTGCGGCATGCGCATGTCCGACACGATCAGGTCGACCGGTTCGCGCTCCAGGATCTCCAGTGCCGCAGCGCCGCTCTCTGCGGTCAGCACGCGATAGCCCTGTGGACGGCACAGGCGGCGCAAGGCGCTGAGGATGGAGGGCTCGTCATCAACAAAGAGCAGCGTGGATTCAGGCTTGAGCTCGTTGGTCATTTGGCGCTCCCGATTCGCTGATGCGCCTTGCTGCAGTTGGACCACTGCAGCAGTGCGCGGGACTGTTTCGGATGGGGTCAGTGTGCTCCCAATTGCAAAATGAAGCGACCTCTTTGTCGATGCGGAGTACCCGAACCCGCGTCTGATCGTACGAGCTTGGGTTTCAAAGCGCGACGGGTACTGGTGTGTCTCCCGTCATCTTGAGCGCCCACCGCATCGAGCGATTGCGGCAGAACCTGGGCGCTTTGCCCGTCCGCGACTGGCCCAAGCCCCGATGTGATGGCGTGCAGGAATGCGCTGAGTAGCCCGATTGCGGGCCCTCATCAAACTTCAACGCGGTCCCGACCCGCCGCCTTGGCGCGGTAGAGGGCCGCATCGGCCCGGCTGAACAAGTCTTCCGGCTTGTCTTCGCGGTCGGGCACGAGGCTGCACACCCCAATCGACACGCTCACGCGGCGCAGCGGCGCGTCACCGTGCGGTATCGCGCGCTCGTGCAAGCGTTCACGCAGTTCCTCGGCGCGGGCCTGTGCGCCCGCCAAGTCGCAGTGGTCCAGCAGCAACACAAACTCTTCGCCGCCGTAGCGAGCGGCCAAGTCGGTAGGGCGGCGCGCCACGTCGCTGAGCACCTCAGCCACCGCGCGCAGCGTGGCGTCACCGGCTTGGTGGCCGTGGTGGTCGTTGTAGCGCTTGAAATGGTCCACGTCGATCAGCAAGGCCGCCAGCGACCGCCCCTCGCGCAAGCCTTGACGCCAAAGCATTTGCAGTTGCTGCATGAGCCGGCGACGGTTGGCCAAGCCGGTCAGGGCGTCGGTGGCCGACAGCTGCTCCAGTTGCGCGTTGGCCAAGCGAAGGGCGGCCTCGGCCTCGCGCCGCTCGGTCACGTCGGTGATGACGCCCACGAACATGCGTTCAGCGCCATTGCGCAATTCGGTGATGGCGGCTTGGATCACGAGCCGCCGCCCTTCGGCGTGCTGCCCTTCGAACTCGCGCTTACCGTCTACAAAGGCTTGGCTGGTGCCGGCCACATAGGCCTCAAAGTCGGCAATCATGGCGGGGCGCGCCTCTGGCTTGAGCAGCAAGCTCGAAGGCTTGCCGATGAAGGCATCCAGCGGGTAACCAAACAACTGGTGCGCGGCACGGTTCATGCTGAGCACGCGCCCAAGGCCGTCCATGGTCACGATGCCGGCACCGGCTGTTTCCACCACCGCAGTCAGTTGCGCATGAAGTGCCGCCAAATCGCGCTCCTTCTCCACCAAAGCCGTCACGTCTTGCCGGGTCACCACCACGTGCCCTTCGGGGGTTCGAGTCTCCTGGGTCAGGGTTTGCTGGCCATTGGGCAGCGCGGCCAGAAGCGGCTCGCTCTGCTGACCATGGCGCGCAACCCGTGCGGCAATCCAGGCCTCGGGGTCGGCCTTGGCCTCGATGGGCAACATGCCGCGCGCCTGCCCCTCTCGCACCATTTGCTCAAAGGTGCGACCGATCAAGGCGTCGTAATCCACATTGGGGTGCCAGGCCCGGAACAAACGGTTCACCAACTGGAGTTGGCCGTGCTCGTTGTAGATCTCCACGGCCACGGGCAAGGCGTCCACGGCGTGCTCCAGCAGGCGGTGCTGGCGCTCGGCGCGGGCTTGAGCCTGGGTCAGGGCGCGGCGGGCCTCCACCAGTTCCGTCACGTCTTGGCGCACACACACCAACAAGCCCGCCTTGGTACGACGCTCATCCACTTGCAGCCAGCGGCCGCCATGGTCCATCAAGATCGGGCGGCCGATCTTGCCGCGCGTGGCCAAACGCTCGCCCAGCCACTCCAACTCCCGGCCACGCGCCGAGGGAATCAGCTTGAGGTCGAGGACACGCTGCACCACGACTTCAAAGTGCTGGCCGGGTTGCAGCAGGTCTGCAGCGCCAGGGTAGAGGTCCAGTAGGCGGCGATTGCAGCGAATCAAGCGATCGTCGCGGCCCCATATCTCGAAGCCGGCGGGCATGGCGTCGAGGGCCTCCTCCAAAAGTGTTCGGGCGGCCACCGCGTCGACGCGGGCTTGCCCCAGAGCGTCTTGCGTCTTCACCCACTCGGTGACGTCCATCGCGATGCTGGTCCAGCCCCCCAGCTCGGTGCGCCGCTCGGTGATCTGCAGGCTGCGTCCATCTTTCAGGCGCTGGACACGCACATGCCCGGGACCACGATGCTGCGCCAAGCGAAGCGCCAGCCAGGCATCGGGGGTCAGCCCTTCCAAGTCAATGGTGCCGCTATTCGCCACGCGCCGCGTCAACTCGGCATACGGCATGCCTAAGGGCACTTGGTCGATCCCGCTGTAAAGCCGTGTGAAGGCGGCGCTGGCCCAGCGAACGCGGTCGCTGGCGTCGAGGACCAGGAGCGGCACATCCAGCGCCTCCATGGCCTCGGCGCCGCGGGCCAAGCGCTGCAGCAGGGTGTACTCGCGCCACAGCATCAAAGTCAGCAGGGCCACCAGCAAAACGGCGCCCAGGCCCCAGGTGACCCCAAACGGCACCGCTACCCCCAACCCCAACAAAGTCCCCGCCCCCAAACTCCAAGGCATCCAGAGGCGCTCGCTGCGAGGCCGTGTTGAAGCGCGTGGCGCGTCAAGGGTGCTGGAATGAACGTCGGTATCTGGCATGGGCTGCTGCATTCTGAACCGCTCCTGCGGCGGAATGCAGTGCGCCCTCTCAGTGACTTCCCGCGCCAGCGAACGGGCAGGGCAAGGCGCACTCAGAAGAACCGACAGCGTGGCTGTTTCTAGAATCCGCCCCTTCGCCCAACGCCCGCAGTGCCATCACCATGCCGCAGAACACCTCTTTGATGGCCAATGCCATCCGCGCCCTTGCCATGGACGCCGTCCAAGCCGCCAACTCCGGCCACCCCGGAGCCCCCATGGGCATGGCCGACATCGCGGTCGCGCTTTGGGGCGGCGCCCTTAAGCACAACCCGGCCGACCCCAAGTGGCTCGACCGCGACCGCTTTGTGCTCAGCAACGGCCACGGCTCCATGCTGATCTACGCGCTGCTGCACCTGACCGGCTACGACCTCTCCCTTGAAGAGCTGAAGAACTTCCGCAAGCTGCACAGCAAGACGCCGGGCCACCCCGAAGTCGACATCACCCCCGGCGTGGAAACCACCACCGGCCCGCTGGGCCAAGGCGTGGCCAATGCCGTGGGCATGGCGCTGGCCGAGAAGCTGCTCGCCCAGGAATTCAACCGCCCCGGCCACACGGTGGTGGACCACCGCACCTTTGTCTTCCTCGGCGACGGCTGCCTGATGGAAGGCGTGAGCCACGAAGCCCTGGCCCTGGCTGGCGCCTGGAACCTGAACAAGCTGATCTGCGTTTACGACGACAACGGCATCAGCATCGACGGCCAAGTGGCACCTTGGTTCATTGACGACACCAGCAAGCGCTTTGACGCCTACGGCTGGAACGTGATTGGACCGATCGACGGGCACGACGTCGCCGCCGTGAGCGCTGCCCTGGCCCAAGCGCAGCAAAGCACGCACAAGCCCACGCTGATTCGCGCCAAAACCGTCATCGGCTTTGGCTCACCCAACCGCGCTGGCACCGCCAAGGCGCACGGCGAGGCGCTGGGCGCCGAAGAAATCGCACTGACGCGCGCGCAACTCGGCTGGAACCACGAGCCCTTCAGCATCCCCGCCGAGGCCTATTCCGACTGGGACGCCAAGGCCGCCGGCAGCCAAGCGCAAGCCAGCTGGCAACAAGGCTTTGACGCCTACGCCAAAGCCTTCCCTGAACTGGCTGCCGAATTGCAGCGCCGCATGGCTGGCGAGCTGCCCGAGAGCTACGGCAAGCTGGTGGCCGACACCCTGCAAGCCGCCGAGGCCAAGGCGGAAACCGTGGCCAGCCGCAAAGCCAGCCAGATTGCCCTGGAAGCCTTCACCGCCGCCTTGCCCGAATTGCTGGGCGGCAGCGCCGACCTCACCGGCTCCAACCTCACCAACACCAAGAGCACGCCCGCCCTTCGCTTTGACAACGGCGTGCCCAATGGCGGCCGCCCCATCAACTACGGCGTGCGCGAGTTCGGCATGGCCGCCATCATGAACGGCGTGGCGCTGCATGGCGGCTTCATTCCTTACGGCGGCACTTTCCTCACCTTCTCCGACTACAGCCGCAACGCCATCCGCATGGCAGCCCTCATGAAGCTGCGCGTGGTGCACGTGTTCACGCACGACTCCATCGGCTTGGGCGAAGACGGCCCCACCCACCAAGCGGTCGAGCACGCGGCCAGCTTGCGCCTCATTCCCAACCTCGATGTCTGGCGTCCGGCAGACACGGCCGAAACCGCCGTGGCCTGGGCCGTGGCCCTACAAAACAGATCCCGACCCACGGCTTTGCTGCTGTCGCGCCAGAACTTGCCCTACGCGCCCAAGCCGCATTCGCCCATCGCGCCAGAAGCCAGTGGTTTGG
Source organism: Burkholderiales bacterium (assembly GCA_046317675.1). Classification (GTDB taxonomy): domain Bacteria; phylum Pseudomonadota; class Gammaproteobacteria; order Burkholderiales; family Burkholderiaceae_C; genus Inhella. The sequence goes on along the minus strand of JBKCVH010000336.1, from coordinate 2,385 downwards.
GCGAGATCAGCCGTGGTGCTTATGTGCTGGCCGAGCCCGCAGAAGTGGGCATGAAGAAAAAAGCCCAAGCGGTGCTCATTGCCACCGGCTCTGAGGTGCAGTTGGCGCTGAAAGCGCAACAACTGCTGGCCGAGCGCGGCTTGGCGGTGCGCGTGGTCTCCATGCCCAGCACCACGGCGTTTGACCGCCAGAGCGTGGACTACCAGCGCAGCGTCCTGCCAGACCGTGTGCCACGCATCGCGGTTGAGATGGGCGTGAGCGCCGGTTGGTGGAAGTACGGCTGTGCGGCGGTGGTGGGCATCGACACCTACGGCGAGTCGGCACCGGCACCGGTGCTGTTCCAGCACTTTGGCTTCACGCCGCAAAACGTGGCCGACACCGTACAGGCGGTCTTGGCGCGCTGAAGCGCTGAAGCACAGGCCCTTCAAGCCCGAACACATTCATCACCGATCCACACGACCCCACCACGGAGACTCTTTCATGGCCATTCGCATCGGCATCAACGGCTTCGGCCGCATTGGGCGCAACGTCTTGCGCTCAGCCTTGAAGAACTTTTCTGACGTTCAGGTGGTGGCCATCAACGACCTGTTGGAGCCCGAGTACCTCGCCTACATGCTTCGCTACGACAGCGTGCACGGCCGCTTCGACGGCAGCGTCAGCGTCGAGGGCAACACGCTCATCGTCAACGGTCAAAAGATTCGCCTGACGCAAGAGCGCGACCCCGCAGCCCTGAAATGGGCCGAGGTGGGGGCAGACATCGTCATCGAGTCCACGGGTCTGTTTCTGGACAAGGCCACGGCGTCCAAGCATTTGGAGGCGGGTGCGAAAAAAGTCATCTTGTCGGCCCCCTCCAAAGACGACACGCCCATGTTCGTCTATGGCGTCAACCACACCAGCTACGCGGGTGAGGCCATCGTCTCCAACGCCTCTTGCACCACCAACTGCTTGGCGCCTTTGGCCAAGGTGCTCAACGACAAATGGGGCATCAAGCGCGGTCTCATGACCACGGTGCACGCAGCCACGGCCACGCAGAAAACCGTGGACGGCCCCAGCAACAAAGACTGGCGTGGCGGGCGCGGCATTCTGGAGAACATCATCCCCAGTTCCACGGGCGCGGCCAAGGCTGTGGGCGTGGTCATTCCTGCGCTCAACAAAAAACTCACCGGCATGAGCTTTCGCGTGCCCACCTCAGACGTTTCGGTGGTGGACCTCACGGCTGAGCTCGTGAACCCGGCCAGCTACGCCGAGATCTGCGCCGAGATGCAACGCATGAGCGAACTGCCCGTGGCTCAAGGAGGCTTGCAAGGCGTGCTGGGCTACACCACCGACAAAGTGGTCGCCACTGATTTCATCGGCGACACCCGCACCTCCATCTTCGACGCCGACGCCGGCATTGCCCTGGACAGCACCTTTGTGAAGCTGGTGAGCTGGTACGACAACGAATGGGGCTACTCCAACAAGTGCTTGGAGCTGGCACGCGTGGTGGCGCGCTGAAGGGTTGAAGGGCTGACCCGCTGACCAAGATCTTGCCGCCTGAAGCCGCGCGGCCGGCAAGACTTTGGTCGCTGGCGCTTAGATGAGACAGGGTTAGCGTGTCCGGGGGGGCTTGACACTAGACCGACCGGTCTATAGATTGCGCCCATGCCGCGCTTGCCCCAACCCACGCCCCCACCGGCTGCCGGCACGCCCCCCCGCGCGGCACCCGGCTCCACCACAAGCCCCACCGCAGCCCCAAGCAGCCGCGACCGCCTGATCGCGGCCATGACGCAGGCCCTGCGCCGCAAGGGCCTGCACGGCATCGGATTGACCGAGCTGCTGGCCGAGGCGCAAGCGCCCAAGGGCGTGCTCTACCACCACTTCCCAGGGGGCAAGACCGAGCTGGCGGTGGCCGCGATCGATGCCGTGGTCGAGCGCATGGGCAAAAGCCTTCAGCGCCTTTTGGCCGAAGGTGCAGACCCCACGGAAGGCTTGCGCCGCTGGTCCGCCGCCGCTGGCGCTCGTCTACAAGACAGCGGCTTTCAGGCCGGTTGTCCCCTGGCCACGGTGGCCTTGGAGAGCACGACGCAAGACACCGAATTGCGGCTGGCTTTGTCCCGCGCCTTTGCCGCGCTGCGCGGGCACATCGCACAAGCCCTGGTGGCCAGCGGTGAGTCGCCCCCACGTGCCGAAGCCTTGGCTGCCCTGGCGATTGCCGCCTACGAAGGCGGCCTGCTGCAGGCCCGAGTGGCCCCAGACCCCCAGCCCTTGGCCCAAGCCGTCGATGCCTTGCTGACGCTGATGGGGCGAAGCAAGCCCGCCTAAGGCCTACCGCCCCTTGCGGCTGATTAGACAGACTGATCCGCCGACTGATCCGCGACCAACCCCCCGCCTCCTGACCGCAGACCG
>JBKCVH010000335.1:0-7258 GCA_046317675.1 Burkholderiales bacterium | reverse complement strand
GCCAAGCCCAAGCCCAAGCCCAAGCCCAAGCCCAAGCCCAAGCCCAAGCCCAAGCCCAAGCCCAAGCCCAAGCCCAAGCCCAAGCCCAAGCCCAAGCCCAAGCCCAAGCCCAAGCCCAAGCCCAAGCCCAGGCCACTGAATGCCCTGGGCCGCGCTGCAACTCACCACCCGGTCCGTGCTCGTGCGGACTCAGCCTCAGAGGAGCTTGCCCATCATGAGCGACATGCTGCACCGTATCCTGCTCATCGATGATGAGCCCAGCATCGTCAACGCGCTGGCGCGCGAACTTCGCCAGGGGGTCGCCGAGGGGATGTGGCCTGCCCTCAAGGTCGAAACTTTCACCAGCCCAGATGCAGCTTTGGCTCGCGGCTGCGAGTGCAACTTCTCCCTGTTCATCAGCGACTACCGCATGCCAGGCATGAATGGCGTGCAGCTGTTGGCCACGCTGCGCGAGCAACAGCCCGACGCGATTCGGGTGATCCTGTCCGGGCAGACCGACCATGACGGCCTGATAGGCGCCATCAACCGCGCGCAGATCACTCGCTTCCTGGCAAAACCCTGGAACACCCGCGAGCTTCTGGTCGCTGTGCAGCAGTTCCTCAAGCTCTACGAAGAGCGGATCGAGACCCGCGCCTTGGCCGATCTGCAGCGTCTGGCACAGGGCAGCATCAGTGCTCAGGAAGCCGAGCGGCGCCGTCTCGAACGCATGGAGCCCGGCCTGACCCCGGTTGACTGGAGCCCGGACAGCACCCATGTGCTCGCCCCAAGGGCGACACGTGCCTGAAACAGCCGCAAGGACCCTGCGATGACCGAGGCCAAACCCTTCCAGATGAGCCAGCTGCTCGATGCAGTGGCCGCGCCCGTGCTGCTGCTCGATGAAACTCGTATCGTCAGCGCCAATGACGCCATGTGCCGTCTCCTGGCCACCCCGTTGGCCGACTTGTTGCGCCTGCCCCCCCAGCATTGGGTGATTCCGGAGCACCGCCAAACCTTGATCGAGTATGGCCAGCGCTGTCTGGCCAGCGCAGACCAGCAGCCTGCGCAGGAGCTCGACGCGCTGACAGCCTATGGCTCGATCCGGTATCTCGAAATCACCGGCCGGCGTCTGAGCCTGCCGGGCGCCCATGTGGCATTGCTGACCTGCACCGATCTGAGCGACATGCGCCATGTGCAAAACAGCCTGCTCGAAATGGGTCGCGTGATGCACCAGATCATCGAGACCGACCCCGTTGCGACCTTTGTGATTGATGCCGAGCACTGCGTCACACACTGGAATGCAGCCTGCGCGCGTCTGTCGGGCATTGCCGCTTCGGAGCTGGTCGGCAGTCGAGACGCCTGGCGCGCCTTCTACGACACACCGGGTCCGGTGCTCGCCGATCTGGTTGTCGATGGCAGCGTCGCGACGGAAGGCCCTGCGCGCTACAAGGGCCAGCTGCGGATGAGTCTCACGCTGCCCGATACCTGTGAGTGCGAGACCTTCTTCCCCAATCTTGGTGGGCAGCCGCGCTGGGTCTTTTTCACCGCCACGCCGCTGCGTGACGTCGAGGGCCGCGTTGTGGGTGCGATCGAGACCCTGCAGGACGTCACCGCCCGGCGCAATGCCGAGGAGCAGCTGCGACAAAGCCAAATGGAATTGGAGAACATCGTTGCACAGCGAACCGCTGAGCTGCTGCTCAGCAATCACGAGCTGGACGCCTTTCTGGAGAACGCGTCTGTCGGCATCATCGCGACCCGCGGCAGTTTGATCACGCGCAGCAACAAGAAGTTCGCCGAGATCTTCGAGCTCGAAACCGTCACAGGCGACGAGTTCAGCACGAAGCTGTTCTTCCACAATGAAGCCGACTTTCGTGAACTGAGTCAGCGCATGCGAGAGACCTTGGCGGAAGGCCGCTCGCTGAGCCACGAGATGCGCATGCGGACCGCCAAAGACACGCCAATCTGGGTTCAGATGATTGCCTACACGACCAACCCGCTTGATTCCCAGGCCTCGGTCTGGTGGCTGCTGCAGGACCGCACCGAGGTGATGCGCGCGCAGGAGGAACTGGTCCTCAACTATCAGAACATCAAGGAAACCAACCGTCGGCTCGAAGAAGCGCAGAACCAGCTGCTGCAGTCCGAGAAGATGGCCTCGATCGGACAACTGGCGGCCGGCGTGGCGCACGAGATCAACAACCCGATCGGTTTCGTCAACTCCAACTTGGGATCCCTGCGTCGCTACGTGGAAGCCTTGTTGTCTCTGGTCGCCGCCTACGGTCGCCATCGCGACGAACTGCCCGCCGACGCCGAGCTCGCACGGCTGGAAAAAGCTGCCGATCTCGATTTCATCGCTGAGGACCTGCCCGCGCTGCTGCAGGAGAGCGAAGACGGCCTGTCGCGCGTGAAGAAGATCGTCCAGGTCCTGAAGGACTTCTCGCGCGTCGATTCGGCCGACTGGCAGGACGCCGACATCAACGCCGGCCTGGAGTCCACCCTCAACGTGGTGATGAACGAGGTCAAGTACCGCGCCGATGTCGAGCGCCGCCTGGGTTCGCTGCCGCCGGTGCGCTGCCTGGCCGGCCAGCTCAATCAGGTGTTCATGAACTTGATCGTCAACGCCGCCCACGCGATGGAAGGCAAGCGGGGCCTGCTCACCCTGAGCACCGGCTGCGAGCCGCGCGACGGGGTCGACGGCGCGTGGGTCGAGGTGGCCGACAACGGCAAGGGCATGACGCCCGAGGTGCAGCGCCGCATCTTCGAACCCTTCTTTACCACCAAGCCGGTCGGTCAGGGGACGGGGCTGGGCCTGTCGCTGTCCTTCTCCATCGTGAAGAAGCACGGCGGCCATATCGAGCTGCAATCAGAGGTCGGCGTCGGCACCCGCTTCAAGGTCTGGGTGCCCTTGGGCGGCCCCCGCGCCTGAGGCGCGCCTGCCTGCCCCGCGCCACGTCTCCCTGCGAGCCCTCCTCCTCGCGCCGAAGCCGGGGGAGCCGCGCCACACCTGGACTTGCAACGGCCTGTTGTGCCCTGCCTTGTTCGCCGGTGCTGAACCTAGATCCGGCAGTTGACCGCTTGCTTCCGCTGGGATGGCCCGGCCGATCAACGATTTGCGCGCACGACGGTCCTCACCGATGGGGTGAAAGCGCTTCGCAGCCGCTGGCGGCCTTGCTCGCGCTGGCGGGCACAGAGCCTGCTCCGCACTTGCGCCTTGCCAACGATCCGCCTTGCCATGTCGGGGCGACCCGCCCCGCCCTTCGGCAGGCACAAAGCGACCACAGGGCCCTTTGTGTCCGGCCTCAGCCCCTCGGCTGCGATCAACTTGAGTGCGGCGGCGTCAGGCCGCCAAGGGCTTGCAGATCGCGTCGATGCGCGCGAGCACTTCAGGCGTTAGCTTGGGCGTCAGGGCCAGCGCGCCGAGGTTGTCCTGCAACTGGCTGAGCCTGCTGGCGCCCAGAATCACGGTGGAAACGCGCGGATTGCGGTTGATCCAGGCGATCGCCAGTTGCGCCACATTGCCGCCAAGCTCGGCCGCGATGCTTTCTAACTCGCCCACCGCCTTATTGCGCGCCGGGTCCTGCAGCTGCTCGCGCATCCAACTCATGTTCTCAAGCGCGCCACGGCTGCCTTCGGGGATGCCGTTCTTGTATTTGCCGGTCAGCAGGCCCGAGGCCAGCGGGCTCCAAGTGGTGAGGCCCAGGCCGATGTCTTCGTAAAGGCGCGCATATTCCTGCTCGACGCGCTTGCGATGGAACAGGTGGTACTGCGGCTGCTCCATCACCGGCTTGTGCAGGTGGTAGCGCTCGGCGACGGCCCAGGCGGCGCGGATCTCGTCGGCACTCCACTCGCTGGTACCCCAGTACAGCGCTTTGCCTTGGCGGATGATGTCGCTCATCGCCCAGACGGTTTCATCGATCGGCGTGTGTGGATCGGGGCGGTGGCAGTAGATCAGGTCCACATGGTCCAGCTGCAGGCGCTTGAGCGAACCGTCGATGGCCTGCATCAGGTACTTGCGGTTCAGCGTGTCTTTGCGGTTGATGGCGTCACCCTCGCGGTCCAGGCCCCAGAAGAACTTGGTGGACACGATGTAGTTCAGGCGCGGCCAATGCAGCTTCTTGAGGGCCTCGCCCATCACCCGCTCGCTGGCGCCTTGGGCGTAGACCTCGGCGTTGTCGAAGAAGTTCACGCCGGCATCGAAGGCGGCCGCCATGAGCTCCACGGCGGCTTGGGTGTTGACTTGGTTGTGGTACGTGACCCAAGAGCCCAGCGAGAGGGCGGAGACTTTGAGGCCAGAGCGGCCAAGGCGGTTGTAGTGCATGCGAGATCTGCCTAGGAGTGAAGGGGGGAGCCTAGCGGAACTGGGCCTGTCTTGAAGCTGTCGCACGCGCGTCGTCAGCGTGTCATCTGCGGTTTCAAGAATCGCGGCCCTTTCTCTTTGCACTGCCCACGCCATGCCACTGCACAACTTGCTTAAGAAGCCTTCTCGCCGTCAATTCGTAGGTCGTGGCGCCGCTTTGCTGGCCGCAGCGCCCTTGGCCGGCTGCCTGGGCGGTGATGACGAGGGCCGCCCGGTGGTGTTCACCCACGGCCTTGCCAGTGGCGACCCCTTGAACGACCGCGTCATCCTCTGGACCCGAGTGCGTGCACTCGATGCCGCCGACACCACTGATGTGCCGGTGGGTTGGGAAGTCGCCAGCGACGCTGGCTTCACGCAAATCGTGGCCCGTGGCCGGGCCGTCGCCACCGCCGCCGCCGACTTCACCGTCAAGGTGGACGCCACCGGCCTGAGCGCAGGGCGCAGCTACTTCTACCGCTTCGGCGCGTACAGCAGCTTGTCGGGCGTCGGCCGCTGCAAGACCTTGCCCAGTGGCGATGTCTCGCAAGTCAAGCTGGCGGTTTTCTCTTGCGCCAATTACCCGACCGGCTACTTCCATGCCTATGCCGAAGCCGCCAAGCGCACCGACCTGGACGCCGTCGTGCACCTGGGCGACTACATCTACGAATACGCCCCCGGCGGCTACGCCTCGTCGAACGCAGCCAGCTTGAACCGTACCGTGGTGCCGGCCAAGGAAATCGTCAGCCTCGCCGACTACCGCCAGCGCTACGCCCAGTACCGGACCGACGCCGACCTGCAGGCGCTGCACGCTGCCCACCCCATGATTGCCGTCTGGGACGACCACGAGATCACCAACGACGCCTGGCGCGAAGGGGCTGAGAACCACCAAGCCAACGAAGGCGACTACACGGCGCGCCGCAATGCTGCCCTGCAAGCCTTCCACGAGTGGATGCCCATCCGCACCGGCAGCGCCCGCGACAGCATCTACCGCAGCTTCGACTTCGGCCGCTTGCTCTCGCTGCACATGCTGGACACGCGCGTGGTGGGCCGCGACCTGCAGTTGGACTACGCCAACTTCATCACCCAAACCGGCTTCAATGCGGCGGGCTTCACCAATGCCATCAGCAACCCAGCGCGCCAATTGCTGGGCACCACCCAGCAGGCTTGGCTGCAACAGCAGATGGTGACGAGCACTGCCACCTGGCAAGTGCTGGGGCAGCAGGTCTTGATGGGCCGCATGAACATCCCGGCGCCGATCTTGTTCGAAGCCGAGCGCCCCGGCACCGGCGTCAGCGTCAGTGCCTATGGCGCCATCGTGCAGAAGGCGCAAACCAACCCTGCCGCCCTCACGCCCACCGAGCGCGCCATCTTGGCCCAGCCCAGCATCCCCTACAACCTGGACGCCTGGGACGGCTACGCCGTGGCCCGCGAGACCCTGCTCGGCACGGCCGCGCAGTTGCGCAAGAACTTGGTGGTGCTGGCCGGCGACACCCACAACGCCTGGGCCAACGACCTGCAAATGTTCAACGGCACGCCAGCCGGTGTGGAGTTCGCCACCTCGTCGGTCAGCTCGCCCGGCTTTGAGGAGTACCTGCCGAACGAGAACCCGCAGGTTTTGGCGGCTTCGCTGCGCCAGCTCATCACGCCCCTCAAGTACTGCGACACCTCGCGCCGTGGCTTCATGGTCGTGACGGCCACGCCAGCCGCTTGCCGCGCCGAGTGGGTCTTCGTCAGCAACATCCTGCAGCGCAGCTACACGGCCAGCGTGGGTGGCGCCATGCAGGTGCTGGCGGGTCAGAACCGACTGGTGGCGGGCTGAAGCTTCCACAATGGCGGCATGACATTGCCGTTGCACATCGCCATCGTCGGCGCCGGCCCGGTTGGGCTGGCGGCTGCGTGCGCCCTGGCCAGTTCCTTGCCCAAGGCGCAGCTGCACCTGTTCGACGCCCAGCCGATTGACGGCCAAGGGCGGCTCGATGCCCGCACGCTCGCGCTGAGCCTGGGCTCCATCCAGTGGCTGCGCCGCCTCGGCCAGTGGCCTGCCGCGCTGGCTGAGCCGATGACCGAAGTCAGCGTCAGCCAAGTGGCGCCGGGCCGGGCCGATGTGCGCCTGCGCGCCCAAGAGCTTGGGGTGGAACTGCTCGGGGCCGTGCTCAGCTACGGCGACTTGGTTCAAGCCCAGCAGCAGGCCTGGCTGCAGCAGGCCGAGCGGGAGCCGCAGCGGCTCTACACACGCGGCAGCACCAAAGTTCTTGGCCTCAAGCCCTTGGCCGACGGCGCCGTGGAGTTGGACACCGGCGTGGCCGAACGCTTTGACCTGGTGCTGCAAGCCGAAGGCGGCGTGTTCAGCGAGCAAAGCAGCAAACCCTGGCACCGCGACTACGCGCAAAGCGCCTGGGTGGGCACGGTGCAGCTGCAAGCCGATTGGCCGCGCGGCCTTGCCGTGGAGCGTTTCACCCGCGACGGCCCGCTGGCGGTGTTGCCGCTGCCCGATCGTGAGGGTGTGCGCCGCGCCGCCATCGTGTGGTGCCTGCCGCCGGACGACGAACCGGGCGACGCCGCACTGGCCCGCATGCGCGCCCTGCTGCCCCGCGAGGCCGCTGGCATTGCAGCGCTGGAGGCACCGCTGCGGGCGTTTACGCTCGGCCTCAATGCCGAGCCCCAGCCCTTGAGCGGCCGTGTGCTGCGCATCGGCAATGCGGCGCAAACCTTGCACCCGGTGGCAGGCCAAGGCTTGAACCTGGGCTTGCGAGACGCCCACGAGTTGGTGACCCAACTGCGCGATGTGGCCGACCGCAATGGCGACCTCCGTGCCGACCTCAATGCCGCCCTGCGCCGCTGCGTGCGCCGCCGCGCGCCCGACCGCTTCACGCTCTTGGCCACCACCGATACCCTGGCCCGCCTCTTTGCCGTCGACGCCGCGCCCGTCACGCTCGCCCGCGAGGCCGG
>JBKCVH010000334.1:0-2726 GCA_046317675.1 Burkholderiales bacterium | reverse complement strand
AAGAGCTGCTGGCGCAGCAACTGAGCCAATTGCAGAGCAAGGCCCTGCGCGCCCAGCACCGCGCGCCGCAGCTGCGAAGCGGCCCGCTCACCGAGCAACTGCTGAGCGTGCTGCCCTTCCAGCTCACGAATGCCCAACAGCGCGTGGCCGAAGAGATTGCCGCTGACCTCGCCCAAGCCCAGCCGGCCCACCGCCTGCTGCAAGGCGACGTGGGCTCCGGCAAAACCGTGGTGGCCGCACTGGCCGCTGCCGTGTGCATGGCCAGCGGTTACCAATGCGCGCTGATGGCCCCCACCGAGCTGCTGGCCGAGCAGCACCTGCGCAAGCTCGTGGGCTGGCTGGAGCCGCTGGGCATTCAAGTGGCGTGGATCACCGGCAGCGTCAAAGGCAAGAAGCGCGAGGCCCTGCTGGAGGCCACCGCGAACGGCGCTGCGCAGTTGGTGGTGGGCACACACGCCGTCATCGAAGACAAAGTGCAGTTCGCGCAATTGGGCCTCGCCATCGTGGACGAGCAGCACCGCTTTGGCGTCGCGCAGCGCCTCGCCCTTCGCCGCAAGCTGGCCGAACGCGGTCTGGAGCCGCACCTCTTGATGATGAGCGCCACGCCCATTCCGCGCACCCTGGCCATGAGCTACTACGCCGACCTGGACGTGAGCACACTGGACGAACTACCGCCCGGCCGCAGCCCCATCGTCACCAAGCTCTTTGGACTCTCCAAACGCGAAGAAGTGGTGGAGCGCATTGCGCACGAGATCGAGGCCGGCAAGCAGGTCTACTGGGTGTGCCCGCTCATTGAAGAGAGCGAAGAAAGCGACCTCAAAGCCGCCACCGTCACCCACGCCGAGCTGGCCGAGCAACTCGGCCCCGAGCGCGTGGGCCTGCTGCACGGCCGCCTGAAGCCCAACGAGAAAGCCGCCGTCATGGCCAGATTCTCATGCGGCGAGCTACCGCTCTTGGTGGCCACCACCGTCATCGAAGTGGGCGTGGATGTACCCAACGCCAGCCTGATGGTCATCGAACACGCCGAGCGCTTTGGCCTCGCCCAGCTCCACCAACTGCGCGGCCGCGTGGGGCGCGGCGCGGTGGCCAGCGTGTGCGTGCTGCTCTACGGCGGCCCCTTGAGCGAAAGCGGCCGCGAACGCCTCAAGGCCATGGCCGAAACCCAAGACGGCTTCGAGATCGCCCGCCGCGACCTCGCCATCCGCGGCCCGGGTGAGTTCATGGGCCACCGGCAGAGCGGGGCAGATTTGCTCCGGTTTGCAGATTTGCAAGACGACGCGCCGCTGCTCGTCGCCGCGCGGGAACTGGCACCCAAGCTGCTGCGCGAGCACCCAGCGGTGGCGCAGGCGCAGGTCGGGCGGTGGCTGGGTAGCAAGGCGGAGTTGATGAAGGCTTAAGAGAGGAGGCGATGCGCCAATCTGGCAAAGAAGCTCTGCAGCCTATGTGTTAACCGAGTTTGCAGCGGCGGCTTGAATCACGGCAGGACAGTTCGGTCCTCCTGGGAAGGATCGCAGGTTTCGGCGTGTGGAGCTTGCGGGAAAGGTGGGAATCGCCCCAGGGGTACACGCCAAACGCGCCCTTCGAGCGGTGGGCCTGCAACGCTTGGAGTCGACCGGGGTCTCTCCGCAAGGAAAAGCTCCGCACCTTCGACAGATGCGGCCACGAGGACGACTTTGCTTTCCTTTGGCGTACCAACTGGCAATTGAAGGGCCACAGCCCAAGCAAAGCGCCCACAACGATCAAGATGCATGAGTGTTCGCCTCTCCCCTGGAACCCAATCCTTGAACTCCCACACCAAAAAGCCGTGCGGAATAGCTCGAACATCCCACGGGTACTTTCGCTCGGCCTTTAGGTAGATCAATTGCCTGCGGTTCAAGTCAATAAGCTGGCTTCCGTAAGGTCCAAGGCCCTTCGAATTTCGGGCACGTTCAACAGCTTGGACCCATTCATCGTCCCGAACCCATGGCAAGAAGTTCAACCATTCCTCTTTTGCCGTGTAGCCACGTTGATCAGGCCCCTCCAGTTGAATAACTGGAAGCTCGCCAACCTGCAGCCGGCTGGCCCGCTCAAAGACATCGTCACGCCCTACCTTCTCGGGATTGATGAAGCGTGAGTCCTTTTTCCGCCACGATGAATCCGCTGAAACCAACATGCCAGCAAGCAGCGAATGCGGCAGTCGGCAATCTGGATTCAGGGGCTCATCACCTGGTTTGGGTTTCAATGACTTGAGCGGGCCATACCCGCTCACCTCCCCCAAGGGCTCGGCCGAGGGCAGCTGTGCGACAACTTGCCTTGTCGCCCGTTCGACCAAACGCAAGGCACCTGCCTTGCCCGTGCCAGTCAGGTCAGCAGGCTCATGCTCAATGCGGTGCGAACCTTTGGGCTCGCTGATGGGTTCAACCCTCAGGCAATGGCCGGGCAAAACCGGAACTCGACCCTCCGCACCGTTCCGCCGTACCACGCAGTAGGGATCTGAAGCCGGCGCAATGGAGAACCGAGCAAACGGGCGCTCGGTGCTTACCTTGGAGGGCGCGCTAGCAGCGGCCTGGTCCAAAAGCGAGGTCCATCTTGCAACAACCCCTTGCTGCTCATGAACCTTGACCTCGACGAATTCAAGACCGCGCTCAGCCAAGAGTTGAATCAACTGCTCGTCGGTAAGGGCAGCCACTTCGTCAGTAAGGCTGCTTGCAACAACCTCTTTGGGACTCCTTTGAAGAGCAAAGAGG
>JBKCVH010000333.1:0-8088 GCA_046317675.1 Burkholderiales bacterium | reverse complement strand
GCGCCAGTTGGGATTTGCAAATGGCCTTCACCGCACTGCGCGCGCGCTTGGCCGATGGCAGCACCCTCCCCGGCGCGCCCGCACTGCGGGCTTTCGCCGCACTGGGCTGGCAAGCCAAAGGCTGGCGTGCGCAGGCACGGTGGCAGGCTCAAAGCAAGCTGTGGGCGGATGCACGCAACGCAGCACCCGGCTTTGCCCTTTTGCACTTGGCCTTGCAACGCGAAGGCCTCAATGCACTCGGCGCTTGGCAGCTCCATGCTTCTGCCGACAACCTACTGGACCGACGGCATGCCGCCAGCGTCATCGTGGCGGAAGCCAATGGCCGATTTCTGGAGCCTGGGGCCCCGCGCCACTGGCAGTTGGGCTTTAGCCAGTCGTTTTGATGAGCTGGGCCTGAGCGCGCATCAAGAAGCTGCTGACGCTCCCCCCTTCCCAGACCTGCACCACAGTCCGCAAACGCGGGCCCAGCTCAGGCAACAGCTTCTCTTTCATGCGCGTTGCAATGCGTTGCCCGGTACTCAGCTCGGCATCCACCAGTAGCAAGGCCAGACCTTGCAGCCCCAAGCGGGCGAGCAAGTCGTTGCGGCGCGTGAGACTCTGGCCCATCTCGCTGATCCGCTGGATTTGCTCGTTCGTGGGCGCGCAATCCACCAAGCCAATGCTCAGCAGGCAAATGCGCGGCAGCAAGGGGCTAGACCCTTGTGTGAGCGAGAGCAAACGCTCGCGCAAGTGAGTCTCAGAGACCGCGCCAGACACCGGATCCAGCCAAGCCGGTGTGGCATTGGCGTTGACCGGCGTGGATTCCGTACTTCGGCCCCGTGCCATCAAGAAAGCGTTGTGCTGTTCGAGCTGCCGCACCCGATTGCGCAAGCGCCACACCATGGCGTCCTCGACATCGCCCGTGGCGAAGCGCACCCGCGCCCGGTTGGCAGCAGACACAAGGCGGATTCGGAATTCGCCCTCGTCTTCCCGCCACTGCACCTCGCTGTAAAGCAAATCGCCGGCAGCGTCCAGAGCACCCTGCAACACGCCGCGCGCCCAGGCAGCACAAACAGGCGCGCGGGGCTTGATGCGCGCGAAACCCTGCGCCTCATCGAATTCAAGAAAGCACGGCTGACCCGACATGTGGCAGGCGCCATGGGTAAAACCCTCAACCTCCGCTTCGCCGCAAAGATGCTGCCGAATGACTTGCATGCCCTGGGGATAGCGCGCGTACCCATCGGCATGGTGGTACCAAATCTGCATGACGTCCAGCCCCAACTGGACGCGCACCGGCTCGGCCCAGAGCTGCCCATTGGCATCGCGAAGCCAAGCCTGATGGTCTTCAAGACTCAAGCTCAAGCCGTCATCGCTCTCCGGCAATTGCGCGAGCAAGCCGGGCAGGGGCAAAGCGAGGTCTTGGTAGGCGAGGCGAACCCGGCGCAGGGCGTCGGTGCTGACTGGGATCATGGGGAGTGGCGGGAATCGGCGGGAGTCGGCGGCGCCGATGCTAGGGTCGCACTCGCCAGAATCGCTTTGGGAAAGAGGCCCTTGCGTGAATGCCGTCACTGCTTTTCACGCTGCTCTGCCAAGCTGTGGTCATTCAACCTCAGCGCCTCGTCCCGCAACGCCTGGGCCAATGCATCCACACCACGCGCACCCGGCCGGTGCAGGGGCCGCAACAGCGCAAGCGAATAGGGAATGCGAACACTCAGCGCCCGCCATTGCAGCGCAGGCCCCTCGCAAGCCATGGCAGTGAAGGGATTCACGATGGTCACACCCAAGCCCTGCGCCACCAAAGCGCAAGCGCCCACCGCGCTGTGCGTTTGAAGGCGCAGCTGCCGCTGCACATCCGCTTGAGTGAACAGGGCATCGATGGCGGCTCGATAAGGGTCGTCGTCGGCCAGGCTGATGAAGGCCTCGTCAGCGAAGTCTTGCGGGTGCAGCACGCGCTTGGCGAGCAAAGCATGACCGGCTGGAAGTACTGCCACTTCGGCCAACTCCGCCAGCGGCTCCACCGCACAGCCACTGACCGGCCCCGTGCGCTCGGTCACGGCCAGGTCAAACCGCTGCTCGGCCATCCAAGCCTCCAGCAGGGGGCTCTCGGCGGGGGTGATGGCCACCCGCTGAACGCGCTCAGGCCAGCGGGCCAAGGCACTGGGCAGCAGCGCATGGGCAAGGGCTGGCAAGGCCAGCAATTGCAACTGCTGGGCATCGGCCAGCGCCAACTGCCGAGCCTGGGCCTGAACCTGTGCAAGACCTTGGTAGTGGCGCTGCACGCTGTCCCATAAGGCCTGGGCTGCAGCACTTGGTTTCAGGCGACTTCCGGCGCTGCGCTCGAACAGCGCATACCCAAGCCGCATCTCCATGCGCCCCAACTCCCGACTCAGCGTGGGCTGGGAGCTGTGCAGGGCCTGGGCCGCCCCCGACAGGCTGCCCGCCTGCATCACGGCGCGAAAGATCTCCACTTGCCGATGGGTAATGGGCATATCAAGAATGAAACAGGTACGACCAACATGGTAATTGCGGATATGCCCCGCTGCCGGCATGCTCCCGTCATGAACGCCCACATCACCGACACCCGCCTTCGCCAACTCGCCGAGCAATTCGGCACCCCGCTTTGGGTCATGGATGCCAGCACCATCCGAAGCCAACTGGCCCAGCTGCGCGCCTTCGACACCGTGCGTTACGCCCAGAAGGCCAACCCCAACGTGCATGTGCTGCGCCTTCTGCGCGAAGGCGGCGCCAAGGTCGACGCCGTGAGCCGCGGCGAAGCCCTTCGGGCCCTGGCCGCCGGCTTCAGCGCCGGAAGCGCCCGCGCGAGCACTTTGGAGGAGGCGGCGCAGGCTGACATCGTCTACACCGCCGACTTGCTGGACCGCGAAAGCCTCGCCTTTGTGATTGAGCAAGGGTTGGTTGTGAACTGCGGCTCGATCGACATGCTGCGCCAACTCGGCGAGCGCGCGCCGGGTCACGCCGTTTGGCTGCGCTTGAACCCCGGCTTTGGCCACGGGCACAGCAAGAAAACGAACACAGGCGGCGAGCACAGCAAGCACGGCATCTGGCACGCCGACCTCGCCGAGGCCTTGGCCGTGATCCAAACCACCGGCCTGCGCCTGGTTGGCCTTCACATGCACATCGGCTCCGGGGTGGACTACAACCACCTGGGCAAGGTCTGCGGTGCCATGGTGGACTTGGTCCGGCAGGTCAAACAAGCGAGCCACACGCTCGCCGCAGTTTCAGCGGGTGGCGGTTTGTCCATCCCCTACCAAGCAGGCCAGCCGCGCATCGACCCAGCGCACTACTTCGGCCTCTGGAACACCGCACGCCGCGAAGCCGAACAAGTCATGGGGCACCCTCTGCACCTTGAAATCGAACCCGGTCGCTTTCTAGTGGCCGAGGCCGGCTGCCTGCTCACCGAAGTGCGCGCCATCAAGCGCCAAGGCACCGTGTCGTTTGTGCTCGTCGACGCCGGTTTCAACGAACTCATGCGCCCCGCCATGTACGGTTCCCACCACGGCATGCGCCTGCTGGACCGGAGCGGCCCGCTGCAAGCCTGCGCCGTGGCCGGCCCCTTGTGCGAAAGCGGTGACGTGTTCACCCAAGGTGAAGGCGGCGAGATTCAGTTGCGTGAACTGCCCCTTGCGCAAGTGGGCGATCTGCTCGTCATTGAAAACACCGGCGCCTATGGCAGCAGCATGAGCAGCAACTACAACAGCCGCCCATTGATTGCCGAGGTCTTGGTCGACGGCAACACCGTCACCTTGATTCGCCGCCGGCAGCGCATCGAAGAGCTCATTGCCTTGGAAGCTTGAGGCCAGGACCTCAAGAGGCCACAGCAGTTTGCGGTGCTGGGACTTTCAATGCTTGGCCACCCGACCTGGGCTCGAACCAGAAGCGCCGCACTCAGTGCCAGTGTGAATTGATTCTTGCTTTTCAACGGCAGTCCGCCACTGGGAGCGCCGCCTCGCCAGTACGCTCGTACAACATGAGGCGAAACGTTTGTCGGAGGCAACGATGCTGACATTGAATTTGCGATCGTGGCGACATGCGCTGTGCGCCTTGGTCTGCGCCTTGCCCTGCTTCAGCGCGATGGGCGTTGAGCTGCGCCAGCTGCGAACCGATCCGGCGCAACCCGCCGTCGGCCAGCCATTTCGGGTGATCTTCGAGCCCAAGTTCGGCTGGTCCGAATCGGGCTCCTGCAACTTCCACATCGAGGTCGACGGTCGGCCGGCAGAGCGGGACGACTACCAAGCGAACCTCGACGTGACGCCGGATGCTGCCGCACTCTGGAAGACGCACACCTACGGCGTCAGGCAGCAGCGTTGGTCGCGCGACGGCAAGCAGGTGCAGTTCGATTGGACCTTCTACACGCCAGGCCCGCACACGCTGGCCTTCAGCCGTTGCGGCCTGGATGCCCCTGCCGTCCTGCGCGTTGACGTTGCCCCGGACCACCGCGCCCTGAATTGGACCGTCCTCGGCCGCAAGGGCGAGGTGCTGACGACCAAGCTCGACGGAAGCCCATCGGCCGTGAAGGCGGGAGTCGGTCTCACGCTGATTGCCAGCAAGAAGCATGCGTATGCTTGGAGGCGCGCCTTTCAGGAACTCGACCCCAAGGCTTGGGAGCGTGCGCACGAGGCCATCAACGGCATCCTCAAGCAACTGGGGTTCTCGGGCAGCCGCCTGCACCTCGTTGACGACCTAGAGCCCTGGACCGAACGCAGCGGGCGTGACGAGCTGGTGCTTGTTCCCGGCAACATGCCAGAGCTGCGCGAGCGCCTGTTGCGCTCGGGCGCCTACGTAGCGGCGGCCAGCATGGATGCCGACAAGGTGGCCAGCGCCTACGCCAAGCACCTTCGGGACCAAGCCGAAGGCGCACAGCAAGAGGCCCAACTGGCCTCGGAGCGCTGGGCTCGGTTCATGGATCGGTTGCCTGCGGCGGCCAGCCAGATCATTGCCCTCAAGCGCGCGCCTGCCAAGAGCGAGAAGGCACGTGTCTGCGCCCGGCAGGCCACCGACGGCACTTGGATCACGGCATACCGCCATTGGCCCAGCTTTGTGGCCTGGTCAGGACGTGCCGCCTCCGCCGGCTTTGACGAGGTGCTCACGGATCTCGATGCCCTGTACATGTCGTTCAAGACCGGGCCCTGCAGCGCGGTGGTGGTGACAGGCGCGGATGCACAAGCCATGGCCCAGGCATTGCAGCGAGACGGCGTGACCTTTGAGGTGCTGGAGCTCTTGGATCAAGAGGCGCTCATGGAGCCCTTGCGTCTCTACAAGGGCTACGCCACGCTCGACGACGCGCGCTTGTCGCGACAGCTTCACCCCCCGCCCGAGGCCAAGGAACTGGTCGCCCTGCGTGCGGCCGGCATCCAAAGCCAGGCATTGGCCGAGCAAGCCTGGGCACGGCTGGCGACGCAGTCGTACAGCCCCAAACGCGACTGGGACACGCTCGTTCAGTTCGTGGCCGACGAGGCCACGGCACGCCAGCAAGGCGGACAGGCCTTGGCCGTGAAGAATCAACGCGAGGCCAAGGCCCGCGCCCAAGCAGCCGCTGATCGGGAGCGACTTCTCAAGGCCTATCCGTACCAGCTCGCCCTCGAGTGCCACAACGGACCCTACGGCACGCTACCCGTTCACGTGTGCTTCAACAACGACCGCTCGCAGGGCCAACTGGACCTCGTCAACTGCGGCAAAAGCCGGACCATCACCTACGAGGAGCTGGCAGGCAATGTGGCCCAGTTCGGCCTGTGCCCCCGCTTCCAGTTCAAGGCGCGAAACGTGTCGGAGTTCGTTCTAAAGGCGGTTTTGCGCGACGAGCGCACTGGCAAGGAGTTGGAGAGTCAATCAGCATCCCGCTTCCGCTGGGTCGGCTTGACGCGATGAAACCGGCAAACTGTTGACATTCGCAAAAAGGCGATCGGCGCAAACACACTGACCTGCTCAACGTCCATGAACGAGCCTCGTACGAACTCGGCGTCACCGATAGATGGCCCTACCAACCCCAGGGATGAAGCAGACAAAGAAAAACCCCCAGCACCTTGCGATGCTGGGGGTTCCTGTTTTTGGCTCCCCGACCTGGGCTCGAACCAGGGACCTACGGATTAACAGTCCGGCGCTCTACCGACTGAGCTATCGGGGAATCGAGCCCATGACTATAAGCCAAAAAACTCAAAACTGGCAAGACCCCGCATTTAAATCTCAGATTGCAAGGTCCAACCCTAGGCGAACAGTGCGAGGCGCAAGAGGGAAAAGATACGAGTGGCCGAAGCTCAGAGGAGCTTCCTTCCAGGCCTTCGTGTTCGCCACGTTCTCAATGCCGGCTCGCCAGCGCCACAGTTGGCCACCGCTACCAAGCTCCCAGCGCAGCCCAAGGTCCACACGGTTCCAGGCGGCAAGGCGCAAGCTGTTGTCCGGCAGCACCGCACGTGGGCCTTCATGCACCCAGTGAGCACTCGCTTGCAAGCCGGGCTGAAGGTCTTGACGCAGCGAGAGCTTGAGCGCGTGCTCAGGCACATTCACGGGCGCCTTGCCGTTGAGCGAGGCGTCTTGCGCGCCCTCTCGGCGAGCCTTGAGCCACATGGCTGAGGCAAGAAGTCCGCCGCCCGACCACTTCAGGTCGGCCTGCGCCTCAAGGCCTCGGTGAACGGCCTTGCCATCGGCTTGGCGGATGCAGCTTGCGGCGACATCGCAAGGACCGAGATCACTCCAAACGGGTTGGCTGATTTGGAAGCCGGCCACAGTCCAATCCACGGTTTGACTGCCACGCTTGAGCCCCAGTTCTAGCTGGCGACTCTTGAGCGCGGGCAGGGCTTGGCCGGCATTGCGATAGCGCGAGCGGTT
The DNA here is from genome assembly GCA_046317675.1 of Burkholderiales bacterium. Lineage (GTDB taxonomy): Bacteria > Pseudomonadota > Gammaproteobacteria > Burkholderiales > Burkholderiaceae_C > Inhella. The sequence goes on along the minus strand of JBKCVH010000333.1, from coordinate 1,266 downwards.
TGGTGCTACTTCGCTCTCAACGCCTTCACCCGCGCTGGCGTAGAGACGCAGGTCGTCGTCCAACTGCCAAGTGGCGCCAAGCCAGGGGGTGGTGAAGCTTTGCTCGTATTGGGTGGCTCGCGAGCCATCGGTCCGCACCGCAGCACGGTCAATGCGGGTATGGCGCAAGCCTGCAAACAGCTCCAGCGCACCAATTTGCACTTGGTCGCTCAGGCCAATCTCGCGGCTTTGCTCGCGCCGGTTCGTGTTTTCGTCGGTCAGGCTCGGGTCGGGCTGACTGCTGCCACCACCGAAGACCGAGCCCGTGCCGGCGTAGTTGTAGGCCTGCCGCTGGAAGCTCGCGCGGTGGCGGTGCTGCAGCGCCTCAAGGCGAAGCTGGTGAGCGCCGACTCGGCCCTCCAACATGGCACGCACTGCCGTGTTGCGCCGTGCTTCGTTCTCGCTCCGAAAGTCGTACAAGTCGAAGCTGCCGTCGCTGCAGTAGCGGTCATAAACATCTTGGACGGAGCAGCCAAACGGAAAGGCAATGCGGTCATCGTTCCGTGCGCGCTGGGTGCCAGCCTGCACCTGCAATCGCCAATCGGAGCTCAGCTGATGGGACAGGCGGACCGAGCCGAAATCGTTATCAAACACGACCGGCAAGCGCCAGTTGGCATCGTTGAGGTTGCGACGTAGGTCGACCTCGCTCGGCTTGGGCAAGCGGCTACCCAGCAGGCTAAAGCCAGGCTGACTGGGCTGCGACTGGTGCGTGTGCTCCAGCTCCGCCTCCAAAAGCGTGTCCTTGCTCAGGCGCCACTCGCCGGCCAGGGCCAGTGCTTGGCGCTCGCCCGCACTGTTCTTCAACCATGGGTCCAGCCGGGCTGCGCTGGCGTTCACACGCCAAGCGAAGGCGCCGGCGCGCTTCGCCCAGTCCACGGCAGCGGTATAGGTGCCGGCTTGCTCCCAGCCGAGCATCAGGTCAAGCCTGGGGGCATCGGGGCGCTTCACGACGAGGTTGAGCAGGCCGCTGGGGGCGCTGGTACCGGCTTGCAGGCCACTGGCTCCTTTGAGCAATTCCACGGCCGCTTTGTTGAACAGGTCAAAGCCAGTCTGCCCACTCACGGGTAGGCCGTCGCGGCGCAAGTTGAATCGGGTGTCGAGATCAAAACCGCGCACTTTCAGCTGCGCGAAGTAGCCCAGGCTGTTGTAAGAATCGCCGACCGAGGCATCGAGGAGCGGCAGCGCGGAAAGCCCGGCGCTGCCCAGGTCTTTGAGTCGCTCTGCATC
>JBKCVH010000332.1:0-4845 GCA_046317675.1 Burkholderiales bacterium | reverse complement strand
GCCCCAGAGCGGCAGGCTGTAGACGGCGCAGTCGGCGTGGTCAGGCCGGTTGGCCCAGGCCAGGGCGGCCGCCAAGGCAGCGCCGGTGGCAAGTAGCACCCGGCTTTCGCTACCGGTGGTGCGAATGGGCAGCCATTGGCCGGGGTTCAAGTTCGGCGGTTCGGGGTGCAGCGGTGGCTCGCCGGCTTTGCCCAGGCGCAGGTAGCTGGGGCCTGGGTTGGCCACCAAATGGCGCAGGCAGGCCCGTACTTCCATGGGGCAGCCAGGGGCTGTGATGAGCATGCCGGGCAGGGTGCGCAGTAGCGCGTAGTCCTGCACGGCGTGGTGGCTATAGCCAAGGGCGCCATAGGCTAAGCCGCCACCTACCGTCACCACGGTGACCGGCAAGCCGTGGTAGGCCACATCATTGCGCAGTTGCTCGGCGCAGCGGAAGGTGGGGAAGTTGGCGATGGAGTAGGTGAAGACGTGATAGCCCTCACTGGCCAAGCCTGCGGCCAGGCCGGTCATGTTCTGTTCGGCCACGCCAGCATTGAAGAAGCGATCGGGAAAGCGCTTTTGGAACGGCTCCACCACCGAGTAGCCGAGGTCGCCCACCACGAGGACCAGGCGCGGGTTGTGCTCGGCCAGTTGGCAGAACTCGTCCACAAAGGCGTTTCTCATGCCGTGGCCTCCAGCTCTTGGAGTGCCTGGGCGAGTTGGGCGTCGTTCGGGCTGCGGTAGTGCCAGTCCACGCTGTTTTCCATGAAGCTGACGCCTTTGCCCTTGGTGGTGTGGCCAATGATGACTTTGGGCCGCTCGCTGGGGGCGTCGAGCGCGGCGCGCAGGGCGGCGGTGTCGTGGCCGTTCAGTTCGTGCACTTGGGCGCCGAAGGCTTCGAACTTGTCGCGCAGCACGCCCATGTCCAGGGTGGCGGCGGTGGTGGTGATGCTTTGCAGGCCGTTGGCGTCCACCATCACGGTGAGGTGGTGTAGCTTGTGGTGGCTGGCAAACATCAGCGCCTCCCAGTTGCTTCCTTCGTTGAGTTCGCCGTCGCTCAGCAGCACCACGGTGCGCCACGCTTCGCCGCGCATGTGGGCGGCCAAGGCTTTGCCCACGCCAAATGGCAGGGCGTGGCCCAGGCTTCCGGTGCTGAACTCCACACCCGGCACCTTGTGGCTGATGTGGTTCATGAGCCGGGCGAAGTCTTGGCCGTAGGTTTCCAGCTCGCTGACCGGTAAGAAGCCGCGTTCCGCCAAGGCCGGGTACACGCCCACGCAGGCGTGGCCTTTGCTGAGCAAGAAGCGGTCGCGCTGCGGCCAAGTGGGCTCGTCGGGCCGGACATTGAGCCAGCCGCCCTCGGGGGCGTAGAGCACGGCCACCATGTCGATCATGCTGAGCGCCGAGCCGATGTGCGAGGCTTTGGCGCGGTGCACCATGCGCAGCGCGTGGCGGCGCACTTGGCGCGCAAAGGCGTCGGGTTTCATGCCGCCAGGGCGCCCGGCGCCATCAGCTGGGCAATGGTGTCCGCGTGGGCCTGTTCGTGCAGGAAGGCGTAGTTGGTCTGCTCGGTTTGATCGGTCACTTCATGCAAGCGCTGCACGCCGTTGCCAACGGCCCAGCAACCGTAGCCCAGCCCCGCGAAGAAACGAAGCACGTCGTTCGGGTGGTAGCCAAACGGGGCGCTCCACTTGCGCAGCAGCTCAGTGAACACCTTGGGCTTGTGCTGCGCCAGGGTCTGTGCGGCGCCTTCAAACACCCAAAGCTCGGCGCCCTCCACATCGACCTTGATGTAGTCGGGCGCCTCGCAGGTGTTGCTCACCCAGTCGTCTAGCTTCAGCGCCAGGCCGACCACGCGGCGGACGTCCGCGCGTTGGGCCACGTTGAGCAGGCTGGCATTGGTGCCGTTCTCGGGGGCGATGAAGAACTCGAAGCTGCCATTGGCTTTGGACAGGCCATGCGCATGGGCGCGCACGCGACCGGCCAGGGCGTTGGCGGCAATGTTGCGGCTCAAGTACTCGAAGCTTTGCGGCAGGGGCTCAAAGGCATGCACGCGCGCCTCGGGCTCCCGCACCGCCAAACGCAGGGCGTGGTAACCGATGTTGGCGCCCACATCGAGCATGCAACGGCTGCCGGCGGCCAGCAGGTTCATGGCGCGGCTTTCCTCGGGCTCGTAGCCGCAAAAGTAAAGGGCTTCCAAGGGCGCGACACGTGCTTCGCCGGCGGGGGCTTCAATCCAGACGGACTCGTCACCCATCAAAAACCGCATGCCCTCGGGGCTCACTTCCATCCGGCGCACGCCATGGGCCTGCAGATGCGGCGTGTAGGCAAACAGCTGCTGGTGCAGCGCACAGGCTTGCTGTATGAAGTCGGCCTTGGCCAGTTGGCCGTTGGCGAAGGCGCGTTGAAGGTCAGCGAGTGAGCTCATGGGGTGATCGCGTCGATGAAGCGCCGAAAGCCCTCGGCTGCGCTGATTTTGGGCTGCCAACCAAGGGCCTGAAGCTTTGAAATGTCAGGCACCAAGCGGTTGAATGGGCTGGGAAGGTAGCCGCCGGCCGGTGGCCGCATTTCAAGCTGGGCGCCGCGCTCGGGGTAGAGGCTGATCAAAAGCTCGGCCAGCTCTTTGACCGACAGCTCAGCCTCAGGGTTGGCGAGGTTGTAGGGCGTTGCCGGCTGGCCTTTTAGCAGGACGGTGAAGAGGCCAGCCACGGCATCGCTGGCATAGCAAAAGGCGCGGCGCGCGCTGCCGTCGCTGGTCATCACGATGGGGCGGCCCTCGGCCACGGCGTAGGCGAAGTCAGCAAACACGCGGCCGTCGTCTCGGGTGAGGCCCGGCCCATAGGTATGGAAGGGGCGCACGATGTAGGTGGGCAGGCCGTTTTGCGCATGCCAGGCCACGCACAGCGTCTCACCCATACGTTTGCTTTCCGCGTAGCAGGCGCGCTGGGTGGCAGGGTCTAGCGGGCCGCCATCTGTCTCCATGAGCGCGCCTTCCTTGGAGGCGGCGCCGTAGACCTCGCTGCTGGAGACGAACAAGAGGCCGCGCGCACAGGCCCGGCTTGCGGCTTCCAGCAAAGCGGCCGTGCCCACGGCATTGGGCATGAGGGTGCCGATGGGGTCTGTGCCATAAAAACGCGGGCTGGCTTGGCTCGCGGCGTGGATGACGTAGTCCACACCGGCGAGGTCGGGTACGGCAATGCGATTCAGGTCCCATTCAAAGAACTCGACCGCGCCGGCTACATCGGCCAGCCGTTCGCGCGCCCGGGCGGCGCTGCGCACCATCCCAATCACTTGCACGGGCTTGTCCACCAAACCCAGCGTGTGCAGTGCCACCAGGGTGCGGGTGATCCAGCTGCCCAGGAATCCAGCGGCGCCGGTGACGAGAACGCAGCGGCCGCTGAGCTTGGACCAAGGCAGGTCGGGAAGCTCGTTTGCGATGTAAATCTGCGCCACTCGCATGCCTCAGAACCCAATGCCGAAGAAGGTCTCGATCTGGCTGGCGATGAACTCTAGTTTTTCTTCGTCCAGCCCCGGGTGCACGCCAATCCACAAGGTGCCGGCCATGACGGCATCGGTGTTCGTCAGGCTTCCCGACACGCGGAAGTTTTGGCCCTTCATGTAGGGCTGGCGCGTGAGGTTGCCGGCGAACAGCAGGCGGGTACCAATTTGCTGTTGGTCCAAGAAGCGGAGCAGGTCCACCCGCTGCAGGCCGGTCTCGGCTTTCAGGTGCAAGGGAAAGCCGAACCAAGAGGGGTCGCTGTCGGGTGTGGCCTCGGGCAGCAGCAGGAACTCAGCGCAGCTGGCCAGGCGGTCTTTCAGGAACTGGAAGTGCCTGCGGCGCGTGGCCACAAAGCCGTCCAGTCGGTCGAGCTGCGCCAAGGCGCAGGCAGCCTGCATGTCCGAGATCTTCAGGTTGTAGCCGTTGTGGCTGTAGATGTACTTGTGGTCGTAGCCCTGCGGCAGTTCGCCCAACTGCCAGTCAAAGCGTTTGCCGCAGGTGTTGTCTTTGCCGGGGGCGCAGTAGCAGTCGCGGCCCCAGTCGCGGAAGCTTTCGGCGATGCGCTTGAACAGAGGGTCGCGCATAAAGACCGCGCCGCCTTCGCCCATGGTGATGTGGTGCGCCGGGTAGAAGGAGAGGGTGGCGATGTCGCCAAAGGTGCCGACCTTTTGGCCCTTGTAGGTGGCGCCCAGCGCGTCGCAGCAGTCCTCGACCAACCACAGGCCGTGGCGTTTGCAGAACTCGGTGATGGCTTCCAAGTTGAATGGGTTGCCCAGCGCGTGGGCCAGCATCACCGCTTTGGTTTTGGGGCTCCAAGCGGCTTCGAGCTGGCTCACATCAATGTTGTGCGTGTGCAAGTCCACATCCACAAACACTGGCACGGCACCAAACTGCAGGATGGGGTTGACGGTGGTGGGGAAGCCGGCCGCCACGCCGATGACTTCATCACCCGGCCGGATGGCGCGCTCGCCCAGCAGGGGCGAGGTGAGGGTATTGAAGGCAACGAGGTTGGCGCTGGAGCCGCTGTTCACGGTCAGCACATGGGGCACGCCCTGGTACTTGGAGAGCCGCTGCTCAAAGGCGGCGTTGAAACGGCCGGTGGTGAGCCAGCCATCCAGCGCGGCGTCGACCATGCCTTGAATCTCCGGGCCGCCGATGACTTTGCCGCTCGGGGGCAGAGCGGTTTGGCCGGGCACAAAGGGCTTGACCGCCTCGTGCGTGATGGCCGCGTACTGCGCCACAAGGCCGCGAATTTGCTCGCGCAGGCGCAGGGCTTCCGGGTCGGTGTGCGGTGCGGGGGCCAGGCTGCTGGCAACTTGAATCGGAATCATCGTTGGGTGGCTTCGTACTGCTGAATCTGCGAGAGGGTG
>JBKCVH010000331.1:0-9970 GCA_046317675.1 Burkholderiales bacterium | reverse complement strand
GCGGGCTGCATCGCCCTTGAGGCCTTCGCGCAGGGCCAGCACGCGCTCCAAGGTGGGCCGCTCCCGGTGCCATGGGGTAAGGGAATGCGGCAGTACCGTGCTGGCGGGGTAGATGACCGCAAGCTGCTGGCGCTTGTAGGCAAAGCCGGGCTCATCGCGCAATTGGCGCTCGAAGCGGCTCACCAGGGGGCTGGCGTGCGGCGTGGCAAGGAAGACGATTTGATCGGCCTGCCGCAGCGCAAAGCGCGTCCAGGCGGAAAGCTGCGGCTCCGCCCGAATCAAGAGCAATTCGGCCGACTGCTCCCATTGGTCGAAACGGCGCATGGCCTGGGCCAGCTCCAGTTCGGTGGCCTGTACGCCCGCGGGCGCCAGCACATGCACCGTGCCCTCGCTGGCGAAGGCGGTTTGCAAGTCTTGCGTGAGCTGCTCAACGCCCTCCAGGTTGTGCAGCGGCACCAGCGCGATGGTCAGTGCCCGGCGGCTTTCCACCGGCACAGGGGTGTGGCGCAGGTAGCGCACCAAGGCCTGGGAGAAGACGCGATTGAACAGCACGGGCTCCAGGCGCAACAGCGCTTCAAAGCCGGCTTCATCCAGCCAAGCCACCACCGAGTCGCGCAGCGCGGACACGTCGGCGGGCCTCGGCTGCCGGAGCATCAGGCCGGCCTCACCTTGGCATTCGCCCGGCCCGAGCTCGTTGAACAGCATCAACTGCCCATCGCGCCCTTGGCGCGTGACCCGCAGGCGGCCACTGAGCACCACCACCAAGCTGTCGGCCGCCTCGCCTTCCTTGCAAACCACCTCGCCGGCCGACACCGCCTGCACACGGAGCTGACTGGCCAAAGCCGCAAGCGCCGGCGCCGGCAAGCTCCCAAACACAGGGCTGGCCTTGAGCAACTGCTGCAGTTGCGCGGGCTTGGGCAGGCTGGTGCTCATCTCGCAACATTGACACAGATACGGGGCGGCTTCGGTCAGGGTTTGCGAAGGCTGAGCCCCAAATGCCGGCTCCTGGGCCGCATCCCCCATTTGGGGGCCCCCAAACATCGGATGGTGCAAAGGCGGTCCGGCGCGCAGCATCCGCTCCGAATCAACTTTGGAGCACGCAATGAAATTCGAAGAAATCGACGCTGGCGACTACCGCATTTACGCCGGAGCGCTGGAACGCCCTCGAAGCCACGATTGGTGCGCCGCTGTGGTGGTGGTTCAGGTCAGCCCCGGTCGCCCCCGGCAAGAGGTGTTCCGCGACGAAGACATCGGGGGGGGCTACCCCTGGCCCACCGCCCAGGAAGCGCTGCGTTTTGCGGTGCAAAAGGGCCGCGACGTGGTGATGTGCCGCACCGGCTTGGTGAGCCGCCCCTCCGAAGTGGCCGCGTAACTCGGGCCCGGTTTTCCGCCGCTCGTCGCGTGAAGCGGCCAGCGGCAAAGCGCTAAAGCTTCGCGGCGGCTATCGTGCCGCCCATGGTCACCACCCCCCCTGCCAGCGCACCACGCTTCCTGGACTCTTTGGCCGCGAGCTTGAGCTGGCGGCGCGTTCTGTTTGCCCTGGTCATGGCCGTGGCCATAGGGTTTGCCCTCGATCACATTTTTGTGACTCCGGTGCCCGTGCTCATCGGCCGGGCCTTGTTGGTGGCCTTGCTCACCCTGCTGGCCTTTGGCGTGTTGGAGCACTGGCCGCGCCACTTGCCCAACTGGCTGGCGCGTTGGGTGCTGCAACTGCTGGGCGTGGTTTTGGCTGTGCCGCTGGGCACGCTATTGGCCTACTTGTTCTCCACGGGCGGCAGCCTGGCCGGCTTCTTGCAAAGCGAAGCGCGGCTGATGGGCTTCCTCATCATGGCCGCCACCGGGCTCTTTTGGGCCCCGCTGCTCGCCATGTCGGCGCTACTGCGCCAGCGCGACGCTGCAGCACGCAGCCAGAGCCTTGCCTTCGAGCTGGAGCGCAGCGAACTCGAACGCCGCGCACTTGACGCCCGGCTTCGCCTGCTCCAAGCGCAGGTCGAGCCGCACTTCCTGTTCAACACCCTGGCCAATGTTCGCGCGCTGGTCGATGCCGGCTCACCCCAGGCCTCGCAAGTGCTCGGCAGCCTCATTGCCTACCTGCGGGCCGCGGTGCCCCGCTTGCAGGAGCCCTCCACCACCCTGGGCCAAGAGCTTCAACTGGTGCGCGCTTACCTCGCCCTCATGCACCTTCGCATGCCCGACCGCTTGCAGTTTGAGGTGCTCGACAGCCCCGAGGTTCAAAAGCTGAACTGCCCACCTAAGACCCTGCTCACCCTGGTGGAGAACGCCATTCGCCACGGCATTGACCCCAGTGAAGAAGGCGGTCGCATCACCATCGAGCTGCAAATCAAGGAGGGCCGCTGCCGGGCTCGGGTGAGCGACACCGGCGTGGGCCTGACCCGCGCGGGTGACGGCCTCGGTACCGGACTCTCCACCTTGCGCGAGCGCCTGCAACTGGCCTTCGGCGGTGATGCGACTTTGCGCTTGAGCGAAAACCAGCCCCACGGCGTGATCGCCGAGCTCGACTTTCCAGCCCAAAGCACCTGAGCCACTCCATGCGCACCGCTCCAACCGCCCTGATTGCCGACGACGAACCCCTGCTGCGCGACGCGCTGAGCCGCTTGCTGGCCCAGGCCTGGCCGGCACTGCAGGTGGTGGCGCAGGCGCGCAATGGCCGCGAGGCGGTGGAGGCCTATGAAGCGCACCGCCCCGACATCTGCTTCCTGGATGTGCACATGCCGGGCCTGTCCGGCGTCGAGGCAGCGCAGCAAATTGGCCGCGAGGCCTTGATCGTGTTCGTGACGGCCTACGACCAATACGCCTTGGCTGCTTTTGAGCAAGGTGCGCTGGACTATCTGGTCAAGCCAGTGGAGCCCGAGCGCTTGGCCGACACGGTGCAGCGCTTGCAAGCGCGGCTGCAAGCTCCAACGCCGCCCGCCGACGCCTTGATGTCCCAGCTCAGCGCCTTGGCCAACCAGCTGCAAGGCAAAGCGGGGCCGGCGCCGCTGCGCTGGATTCGCGCTTCCGTCGGTCAAACGCTGCGCCTGATCCCGGTCGACGAGATCGACTTCTTGAAGAGCGACGAGAAGTACACCCTGGTTGCTTGGCGCGGCGATCGCAGCGTGCCGGGCGAAGCCTTGATTCGCACGCCGCTCAAGGAGTTGATGGCCCAACTGGACCCCGAGCAATTTGCGCAAGTGCATCGCTCGGTGGTCGTCAATTTGCGCGCCATCAGCCATGTGGCGCGCAGCCTCAACGAAACCGCCGACATCCACCTAAAGAACCGGCCCGAGGTGCTGCCGGTGTCGCGCTCCTACATGCATCTGTTTCGGCAGATGTGAAACTTGGGCGATGAGCCAAGTCCAAGCCATTCAAATTCTGCAAACCGGTGGGCCGGAGCAATTGCAGCTGCGCAGTCTCGAAGTCGGCGAGCCCGGCCCCGGCGAAGTGCGCATTCGCCACCGCGCCATCGGCCTGAATTTCATCGACGTCTACCACCGCACGGGCCTCTACCCGCTGGCCCTGCCGCAAACCCTCGGCATGGAGGCCGCTGGCGTCATTGAGGCGGTGGGCGAAGGGGTCAGCCACCTGCAAGTGGGAGACCGCGCCGCCTACGCCAGCAACCCGCCCGGCAGCTATTGCGAGGCGCGGGTGATGCCGGCGCAAAACGTCTGCAAGCTGCCCGATGCCATTGGCTTCGACACCGCAGCCGGCGCCATGCTCAAAGGCCTGACGGCCCAATACCTGCTGAAGAAGACGCTGCCCGTGCAAGGCCTGCAGGCCGGCGACTTTGTGCTGTGGCATGCCGCTGCCGGCGGCGTGGGCCTGATCGCCTGCCAGTGGGCCAAGCACCTGGGCCTGCAACTGATCGCGACGGCCGGCAGCGACGCCAAATGCCAGCTCGCCCTGGAGCACGGCGCCAGCCACGCCATCAACTACCGGAGCAGCAACTTCGTATCCGGCGTCAAAGCCATCACCCAGGGCCGGGGCGTCAAGGTGGTCTACGACTCCGTGGGCAAGGACACCTTTGAAGGCTCTTTGGACTGCTTGGCACCCTTTGGCCTGCTCGCCAGCTTTGGCAACGCCAGCGGCCCGATCGCCCCCTTCAGCCCGGGCTTGCTCGGGCCCAAGGGCTCGCTCTACCTGACGCGCGCCACGCTGTTCAGCCACATCACCAGCCGCGCGGCCACGCAGGCCATGGCCGACGACTTGTTCGACGTGCTGGTCAGTGGCGCGGTGAAGCTGCGCATCGACCAGCGCTACCCCTTGGCCGATGTGGCGCTTGCGCACCGCAACCTGGAAGCTCGCAGCACCACCGGCTCTTCGGTGCTTCTGGTCGATTAGCTCACCAAACTCTGCAACGCTGCGCCGCCGGCTTGACCAGCTTGCTGCCTGGCTTGCAGGCAAAAGCCTTCTCGAACTCGGGCATGTTCACCACCACCCCGTTGATGCGATAGCGGCCGGGCGAGTGCGGGTCGGTGCGGGCGTGCACCCTCGCCGCCTCGGGGCGTGCATGGCTGCAATCCCACTGGGCAAAACCAACGAAGAAGCGCTGCTCAGGCGTCAGTCCATCTCGGCTCGGCAAGGTTTGCCCAGCCACCTGGGCTTGCCAGGCCACCCAGGCCAGCACCATGCCGCCGAAGTCGGCCAAGTCTTCGCCCAGGGTCAGGGCGCTGTTGATCTTGATGTCGTCGATGACGGTGTACTTCGCGTACTGCTTGGCCACGCAGGCCGCACGGGTCTTGAAGGCCTTTTCATCTTTGGGCGCCCACCAGTTCTTGAGGCTGCCCTTGGCATCGAACTGGCGACCTTCATCGTCAAAGCCGTGGATGAGTTCGTGCCCAATGGTGCCGCCGGTGTTGCCGTAGTTGGGCGCGTCGTCGAGCTTGGCGTCGTAGAGCGGCGGTTGCAGCACGGCAGCCGGAAAGTTGATGTCATTCGTCTGCGGGCTGTAGTACGCGTTCACCGTTTGCGGGGTCATGCCCCACTCGTTGCGGTCCAGCGGCTGGCCGATCTTGGCCAAGTCTCGGGCCACCTCAAACTGCAAGCCGCGCAGCACATTGCCGGCGAAGTCGTCGCGGCTCACCGTGTAGGCGCTGTAGTCGCGCCAGCGCTCGGGGTAGCCCACCTTGTTCACCACGCTGTGGAGCTTTTCAAGCGCCCGCTTCTTGGTCTCGGCACTCATCCAGTCCAGCTGCTGAATGCGCTGGGCCATGGCCTGTTCAATTTGTTCGCTCATGGCGAGCACCTTGGTCTTGAGCTCAGGGCTGAAGTTGCGTGCCACGTACTCCTTGCCCAGCGCTTCACCCAATTGCTGATCCACCAACTGCACGCATTGCTTCCAGCGGGCCTTGGGCTCTGGCTGGCCGTTCAAGGTCTTCTCGAAGAAATCGAAATGCGCTTGCCGCCACTCGCGCTGCAGGTGGGGCGCGTAAGCCGCTGCCAAGTGCCAACGCAAGTAGGTTTTCAACTGCGCCAGCGGCGCGCGCTTGAGCCAGGCATTGACGGCCCGGAGGTACTGGGGCTCGGCCACGTTGAAGGCGTCTGACGCTGGGGCCTTCAAAGCACTGCGGTAAGCGGTCCAATCAAACAGCGGCGACAAAGCCTGCACTTGGACCAGTTTCATGGGGTGGAAGGTGGCGTAGGGGTCGCGCTGCTGCACCCGGGTGAGCTGCGCCCGGGCCAATTCGGTTTCAGTCGCCATCACGCTGCGGGCGCTGGCGGCGGGGCTTGCGTCGCCGAGCAAGGCAAACACGCGCGTGAGGTGCGCCAGGTACTGGGCGCGCAGTTGGCGGCTCTTGGCGTCTTGGCGCAGGTAGTCGTCCCGGTCGGGCAGGCTGATGCCGCCGGCCCCAATGAGGCTGATCACCCGCTCGGGCTCGGCCAAGTCTTGCCCTGATCCGTAGCCAAACACGAAACGCGAGCTGCCCGTGGCGCGATGCAGTTCGGCCAACAGGGCGGGCAGCTCGGCTTTGGAGGGCAGTTGCTCAATGCGACCCAACAAGGCTTGCAGCGGCTTCAAGCCCTGGGCCTCAATGGCGTCCTCATTCATGCAAGCGGAGAAGTAGTCGCCCAGCTTGCGCTGGTCGGCGGTCTCACCCGGCGCTGCTGCCAAGCCTTGCAACACGCCCCACAAATAGCGCTGGTTGTCATTGGCCAGCTTGGCATAAACACTCCAGCGCGATTGATCGGCTGGAATCGGGTTGGCCTTCATCCAGCCGCCGCAGCTGAATTGGTAGAGATCGTCGCAAGGGTTGACCGAGCGGTCCATCGCGGCGGGGTCAAGGCTTGGCGTGTAGGGCAGTTGCTGGAGCGGCGTTTCGGCCGCGGGTGCAGCCCATGGCGCGCCGCTGGCGGCCAGCGCGAGAACGAGTGCAAATGTGGCGTTTTTCATGGGGCGGATTGTGGGCGCTTTGGCGTGTTTGTCTGGCTTCAGACCGTGCCAAGCCCAGGCCGCGACCCCAAGCGGCGAGAGGCCAAACGCGTTAACCTGCGCCCCAGAAGCCGGCCCCTGCCACCGCCCCTACGCGCCACCGCCCCGGGCCCACCCGCGAGTGAACTCATGAACGTTCTGGAACGCAACCATGTGAAGGTGCTTGGCTCTACGGGGCCGACCTTGCTCTACGCCCATGGATTTGGCTGCAGCCAAGGCATGTGGGATCGGATCACACCCGCCTTTGCCACGAGCCACCGGCAAGTACTGTTTGACTATGTGGGGAGCGGGCAGTCCGACCGCAGCGCCTTCCAGCCGGCCCGCTACAGCCACCTGGACGGCTACGCCCAAGACGTGATGGAAGTGTGCGATGCCCTCGAGCTTTCCAGCGGCGTGACCTTTGTGGGCCACTCGGTGAGCGCCAGCATTGGTCTCTTGGCCAGCATTGCCCGCCCGGGTGTGTTTGAGCGATTGATCGTGATTGGACCGACACCCTGCTTTTTGAACCATCCGCCCGACTACCTCGGGGGCTTCGAGCCCGAAGACTTGGAAGGCTTGCTGGAGTTGATGGATCAGAACTACATCGGCTGGGCCGACTACCTGGCGCCGGTGGTGGCGGGCAGCCCGAGCGGCACGCCTGTCAGCCAAGAGCTCAACCAGAGCTTTTGCAGCACCGACCCCACCACAGCGCGCGTGTTTGCCCGCGCCACTTTTTTTGCGGACAACCGCGCCGACCTTGCCAGGGTCAAAACCCCCTGCCTCATCCTGCAGCACGCGCACGACGCACTCGCTCCAGCCCAAGTGGGCGAGTACTTGCACCGCGAGTTGAAAGGCAGCACGCTTGAAGTCTTGGAAACCACTGGGCACTGCGCCCACCTGAGCGCACCGGAGTTGGTGATTGCCGCCATGCAGCGATGCTTCAGCAGCTGAGCTTGAACGCCAGCGCTCCAGCGGCATCGGTGCACTGGGATCACCTCCCCGGTCTTTTCGCCCTCACGGATGGAGCCGGCCGCATCACAGAGGTCAACACGGGGCTGCTCAAGGCCTTGGCCTTGCAGCCCGAGCAGGTTGTGGGTCAGTCCTTGGATGTTTTGCTTCCCGGGCCAGGCCGCATCCTGTTGCAAACCCACATTTGGCCCTTGCTGCAGCGAACCGGCGCGGCAACGGAGATTTACCTGCAACTCAAGGCTGCAGACGGCACACGCTTGCCCTGCTTGCTCAATGCACAGCGGCACAGTGGCCCCGAGGTGCAGGGGGTTGCGTGCTCGTTTTTTGTGGTGGAGGAACGCAGCAAGTTTGAAGCCGCCCTCTTGGCCATGCGCCGCAATGCGGAGAGCTTGGCCGAGTCTCTGGCCCAGCGCGAAGCCTTCCTGAGCGTGCTCACCAACGCACTACCCGGCATGGTGGCTCATTGGGACCACAACCTGCGTTGCACTTTTGCCAACGCTGCGCATGGGGCAGTTTCAAGGAGACCGGTTGAATCGCTGCTGGGCATGTCGCTCCCTGACTTGCTCGGCCCCAAGCGCATGGCCGATTTCGCGCCCAAGCTGGCTTTGCTTTTGGCAGGCGAAGCGCAGCAATCAGAGCTTTCCATCCACGGGCCTGGTGGGCAGGCGCGCCATTGGCAACTGGAGTTGGTGCCCGAGCGCAACGCCAAGGGCCAGGTTTCTGGCTTCTTCGTGCTGGGCAGCGACGTCACCAGCCTTCGGCAGGCCTCGCTGGATCAACGCATGGCCGCCAGTGTGTTCCGCAGCACCTTGGACGGCATCTTGATTGCCGACCACGAGGGGCGCATCCTTTCTGCCAACCCAGCCTTTTGCAAGCTCACCGGGTCGGATGAACAAGCCCTGATCGGCCAGCCAGCGCCGTTTGCGCGCCCCCGTGCAGCCGATGGCCAGGCGGACGAGGTGTGGCACGCGCTTGAAACGCGTGGCCAATGGCGCGGCGAGTACTGGTCTGAGCGCACCCACGGTGAACAGCACCTGCTGGCGCAGTCGGTCACGGCCATTCGCAACGAGGACCCCCGTGCCACCGTTCAAACGCAGCGCTACGTGGCGGTGTACAGCGACATCACCGAGCGCTGGCGCCAAGACGAGCGCGTGCGCCAACTGGCGCTTTACGACAGCCTCACGGGCTTGCCCAACCGCCACCTGATGACCGAGCGCTTGGCGCAGCTGGTCATCCGAGCTTCTCGGGAACACAGCAGCGTGATGCTGATGTTCCTCGACCTCGACGGATTCAAATCGGTCAACGACTCCCTGGGTCACGCCGCCGGCGATCAACTGCTCCAGCAAGTGGCGGCCAGGCTGCTTCAGCAGGTTCGCGAAACCGACACCGTGGCGCGCCTCGGGGGCGACGAATTCGTGGTCTTGCTGGACAACCCGAACTCGATGGAGGAGGCGCTGAACGTGGCGCAGCGCATCTTGGCGGCGCTGAACGTGCCATTCGAGCTCCAGGTCGAATCAACCGATGCGAAGGTGCGGCCTCCGAGCGAAGCGCACATTGGCGCCTCCATCGGCTTGGCCAGCCTTGGCCCAAGCTGCCTCACCGCCGAACTACTCCTGGCGCGCGCTGACGCCGCCATGTACACCGCCAAAGCGGCAGGCAAAGGCCGGGTGCACTTGGCCCCGGGCTAGCGCTCAGTCCTGCACCTGCACGCCTTTGCCAAAGGCGACACGGTCTTTGATTTGCGCCGCCGAGTCATTGGGGTTGGGGTAGAACCAAACCGCATCCGGCAGCATCTCGCCGTTCACGAAGAGGCTCAAGTACTGCGCCTCGCCCTTCCAGTGGCAATGGGTGCGGTGGTTGCTGAAACTGGTGAGGTCGCGCTTCAGGCTGCTGGCCGGGAAGTAGTGATTGCCTTCCACCACCACGGTGTCGTCGCTTTCGGCGACCACGGTGCCGTTCCAAGTTGCTTTCATGCGGTGCTTTCCAAAAAAGAGGTGGAGATCGTAAGCAAGGCAAGCTCACGGGAGCCTTTCGCACCGAAAGGCCTTGCGCCCCGGTGAGCGGCCACCGGCGCCGATGGCCATGGCGCTACCGAGTCGGATTTCCTGCCCGGCTGCATCCAGCATGACCCAGCGCCCGGTATAGCGGCGCACAACGCCGTCTTCATCGGCAGCATCCAGAACGCAGGTGCCGCCCATGGCGGCTTCAAAGCGCTCATCCAGGCCGGCTCGTGCGGTGTTGCTGCGGGGATCGCGAAGCATCAAGTCCCGCACGGTGGCTGCCGGCCTCCCCTGCTGTTGTTGAGGGCCAGACACCGGAAGGCCCAAGCGCAAGGGTGCGGCGGCGCTGGCGCTGGGTGCGGGTGAATGGGTGGCCACCTCCGCAGCATTCGCCGAACCTTGTACTTCGACGGAGATCGATGGCAGGCTCACCAACGCCCGCTTGGGAATGGCTGGCCCGGGCTGGGCTGCGGCTTGCGCCTTGCGCGGGGGCGGGTCTTGGGTTCGCACCGGGGGCAGCTCCCCCACGTGCTTGCGGTCGCGCATGCCGTCGACCCCGGCCCGGGCCGGCGCTCCGCTCAGCCCGCACAGCACC
>JBKCVH010000330.1:0-3332 GCA_046317675.1 Burkholderiales bacterium | reverse complement strand
TCGGCGAATGTTCTCGGCGCGGTCTTCGGGGCTAAAGCCCAGGTCAGCGCACAGCCCGGTGCGCAGCGCATCGCCATCCAGCAGCGCAACGTGGCGGCCTTGCGCTTGCAGCGCCTGCTTCAAAGCCTCTGCAAGGGTGCTCTTGCCGGCGCCGGAGAGGCCGGTGAGCCAAAAAACGGGGGGAGTTGGAGGGTTCACGGCACCGATTTTGCCGCGCTACCTAGGGCAACTGGAGTGGCGATTCCTGCAACCAGACGGGCCGGCGGCATTCAAGAACTCTTTGAGCCGTCAATTGCACGACAACGAGATGCTCATGTTGATGGATGTCGCAGGTCGGCTCGCTCCCGTCACTATCACCCAGAACCGATTTATTGAACAAATCGCCCAAGAGCGATATGCTTCAAGAATCGCCCATAGCCGATCACAGACGTGGACTACCCCCTCCAACTCCCCAAACAGTTGCAGCAACTGCTGAAGTCCTTGCGCAAGTCGCGCCAGATGACGCAGGCCCAGCTCGCGAAGCATCTTGGCGTCGTTCAGTCGCGCGTTGCCGACATTGAGCGCGACCCCGGGGCAGTCAGCGTGGAGCAGTTGCTGGAGGTCCTGGCCCTACTCGGAGCGCAAATGGTGGTCCGGGAAACCGAGCCCTCAGCGAGCAAGGCAAGCACAGCCCTGGAAGCGCATGCCAAAGCCACAGCAACCGCGTCTTCCACGCTGAGCACCGGGCCCAAACTGGCAATGCCAAGGACAGACGCCCAACCGGATGCTCCACCTGAAGACGAGCCCAGAGGCCAATGGTGAAACTGGTGAGGTGCGTTAAGCCCATGCCCAGCGCGGCAGCTCTGCCCATGGCCCGCCTCCACATGCCCGGCCAGCCCAACGGAGCCCACCATGGCTGACCCGCGCGAGCTTTGGGTCTGGATGAACGGCGAGCGCGTGGGCACGTGGGCGCGCACGCGAACTGGCAGCCATCGATTCATCTACGAAGACTCATGGCTGGCGTCTGCACGAGTTCGCCCCCTGTCGCTGTCGCTGCCCATCACGCCCGACCGGACGGTGGCGGGGCCGATCGTGGCCAACTTCTTCGACAACCTTCTGCCTGACGACGAAAAAATCAGGCGCCGTGTGAGCGCCCGCTTCAGGATCGGCTCGACCGACGTTTTCGAGCTGCTGCAAGTAATTGGCCGCGACTGCGTCGGCGCCGTCCAATTGATGCCCCCGGAGCAGCCGCCGATCGGCTTCGACAAAGTCGAATACGAGGCCATGGACGACCAAGCGGTTGCCCGGCACCTTCGAGGCGTTGCCGCTGGGCCCGGCCCGGGGGCAGAGGGGGATCCCGACGACCTCCGCATTTCAATTGCGGGCGCACAAGAGAAGACCGCCCTGCTTCGAGTCGACGGCCAATGGTGTCGACCGCTCGGCGCCACCCCGACCACACACATCCTCAAACTGCCCCTGGGGCTGGTTGGCGGCCGCGGCCTGGACCTCTCACATTCGGTCTACAACGAGTGGCTGTGCGCGCAGCTGCTGCGCGAGATGGGCCTGCCTGTGGCGGTCACCGACATCGCTACCTTTGGTGGCGAGACCGTGCTCGCGGTTGAGCGCTTCGACCGGCAATGGATGGAGGAGCCCCTAGCCAAAACGCGCTGGATCGCCCGAATCCCACAGGAAGACTTTTGCCAAGTGCATGGGGTCCCCTCAGAGACCAAGTACGAGTCGCACGGCGGCCCGGGCATGGCTAGTTGCCTGCAGGTGCTCCGCAACAGCGTGACCTCGGCCTCTGACATTCGCCACTTCTTGTCTGCACAACTCGCGTTCTGGCTGTTAGCGGCCTGCGACGGTCACGCCAAGAACTTCTCCATCTTCCTTCTGCCTCGCGGCGGGTTCCGGATGACACCCCTGTACGACGTGATCTCCTTTTGGCCGTTCATCGGCAACGGTCCCAAGCTGGTTGCCTGGCAGGAAGCCAAGCTCGCGATGGCGGTTCGGTCGCGGAACCTGCACGACAAACTCGCTCGCATCCAGGTGCGGCATTGGCACGGGCTGGCGCAACGCAGCGGCGCGGAAGGCGTTTGGGATGCCATGCAGACGCTGGTTGCTCGTGTGGAGTCCGCCATCGGTAAGGTGCAGGAAACCCTGCCGGCAAGGTTTCCTGAGCACACAGCCCAGGCCATCTTCGAAGGATTGCGCCGGCAGAGTCGGACCTGGGAGGCCGGCGTGAAGGGGCTCTAACTGCACGTGCGCCAAGCTCACCGAGCACTTGCCCCATCAGCCGAATCGGCAGGGCAATCCCTGTATGACGAAAGGTGGCAAGCCCCCACTGCCGCTACGTTCCCGCCCTTTCCTCCTTCCAGCCCCACGCCATGCGCCTCCAAAGCCTGTTGCCACTCTCCCTTCTTGCCCTCGCTGCGGCCGCCTCGGCCGCTGAAGGCATGTGGCCCCCGAGCCAGCTGCCGCAAATTGCCAAGCCGCTGCGCGACGCAGGCTTGCAGCTGGACCCGCGCAAGCTCACCCAGCTCACCGACTTCCCCATGGGCGCCGTGGTCTCGCTCGGTGGCTGCAGCGCCTCCTTTGTGTCGCCGCAAGGCTTGGTGGTGACCAACCACCACTGCGCCTATGGCGACATCCAGTTCAACAGCACGCCGCAAAACGACTTGCTGGAAAAAGGCTTCTACGCCGCCACCCTGGCCGACGAAGTGCGAGCCAACCCCAGCAGCCGCATTTACGTGACAGTGGACATGCAAGACGTGAGCAGCCAGATGCTCAGCCCCGCCACCCAAGCCCTGCGCGGCAAGGCCCGGGCCCTGGCGCTGGAAGCCACGCAAAAGAGCTTGGTGAGCGCCTGCGAGAAAGACGCCGGCCACCGCTGCAACGTGGCGCGCTTCTTTGGCGGCCTGCAGTACCAACTCATCAAGCAACTTGAAATTCGTGACGTGCGCCTTGTGCACGCTCCCGCCAAAGGCGTGGGCCTTTTCGGGGGCGACACCGACAACTGGGTCTGGCCCCGCCACACCGGCGACTACAGCTTCCTGCGCGCCTACGTGGGCCCGGACGGCAAGCCGGCCGACTTCAGCCCCAACAACAAGCCCTACCAGCCCAAGCACCACCTGAAGCTGGCCAGCAGCCCCTTGAACGAAGGCGACTTCGTCATGGTGACCGGCTACCCCGGCGGCACCGACCGCCACCGCCTGCCCAGCGAAATGGAATTCGCCTTTGTCTCGCAGCAGCCCATGCAGTTGCGCCTGATGCAAGAGTCCCTGGACATCATCAAATCCGAAACCGCCAACCTCAGTGACGCAGAAATAAAAATGGCCAACCTCGTGGACGGATTG
>JBKCVH010000329.1:0-4060 GCA_046317675.1 Burkholderiales bacterium | reverse complement strand
GTGGGGCACGCTGCTGACCGGCGAAGAAAACTGGGTCGGCTACTTCTGCCGCGCCGCCAACGACCAAGCGCTGCGCACCGCCAAGGTCAACACCTCGCTGGCGCGCTACGGCCGGAACGTTTCGGCCACCGCCGCTGCCGCCACCCGCTACGGCTGGGAAACCTCGGGCAGCGACGACAAATACCAGCGCTGGAACACCAGCCAAACCGGCGTTTCGGCCAACGGCAGCGACGACTACCGCCACGAGATCTTCGGCCAAGGCTTCATGACCGAGATCGACCCCTACCTCGCCACCTCGGTGGTGAAGAAGCGCACGGCGCTGGGCCGCTTTGCCCATGAAAGCGCGGCTTTCAGCCGCCCTACGGTCGGCAAGCAGTTGGCCGTTTACATGGGCGATGACTCGCGCAACGAGTACATCTACAAGTTCGTGAGCACTGCCACCTGGGTGGCCGCTGACGCCAACCCAGCCGACCGCGTTGCGACCGGCGACAAGTACCTGGACAGCGGCAAGCTTTATGTTGCCAAGTTCAATGCCGATGGCACTGGGAACTGGATCGAGCTGAGCATGTCCAACCCCACCGTGACCGGCTTTGCAGGCTACGCCTTCGCCGACAACGGCGACATCGTGCTCAACGCCCGTCTGGCCGGTGATGCCGTGGGCGCCACCAAGATGGACCGCCCCGAGTGGTGCGCCGCCACCGCTGCCGGTGACGTCTACTTCACGCTCACCAACAACAGCAACCGCCGTCTGGGCGCCGTGACGGGCTCGCAGCTCAACCCGGACCCGGCCAACCCGCGCGCTTACACCGACATCCGCGGTGCCAGCACCGTTCAAACGGGCAACCCGCACGGCCACATCCTGCGCATGAAGGAAACCGCTGGCGAGTCCAATGCGGTGACCTTCAACTGGGATATCTACCTCTTCGGCGCCGAGTCGGGTGCGTCTCCCAACCTCATCAACCTGTCTGGCCTGAACAGCGACAACGACCTGTCCAGCCCCGATGGCCTCGTCTACACCCCGAGCACCGGCTTGCTGTGGGTGCAGACCGATGACGGCGCCTACACCGACGTCACCAACTGCATGATGCTGGCCGCCATTCCCGGCACCACCGGTGACGGCGGCGCGGTGACCCTGGACTACGGCAGCAATGGCACCGTCACCACCCGCATGGGCAAGAAGCCGACCAGCGCCACGCTCAAGCGATTCTTGGTGGGCCCAATCGACCAGGAAATCACCGGTCTGTGTGAATCGCCTGACGGCAAGACCCTGTTCGTGAACGTGCAGCACCCT
The DNA here is from genome assembly GCA_046317675.1 of Burkholderiales bacterium. GTDB lineage: Bacteria > Pseudomonadota > Gammaproteobacteria > Burkholderiales > Burkholderiaceae_C > Inhella. The sequence goes on along the minus strand of JBKCVH010000329.1, from coordinate 2,769 downwards.
GGCGAAGAGACCCCGTTCTCGGCCATCGGTGACCCGACCAAGTTCACCAGCAAGTGGCCTGGCAATGCCGGCTACGGCGCAGGCGGCGCCACCGCTCGCCCACGCTCGGCCACGGTGATGATCACCAAGAACGACAACGGACGCATTGGGACTTGAGCGGCACCTGATCAAGGGCCTTAACCAGGCCCGTCGAGGGCCGTGACCGGGGCTGGAGCGCCGGTCACCCAGAACGCCTCGCGCACGAAAGTGGGTGAGGCGTTTTCTTTTGCTGCGCGCAGAACCTTGGCCTGGCGTGCTCCATGCGGCATGGGTGCCCAAGTTGCGCCCCTAAACTCCCGCGCTTTTTTACGAAAGCACTGGGGTTCGATGAGGATGACGCGACGGGTTGAACAAATGAGGGCGCGCTGTGCCGGCGCCTTCCTGGTCTGGGTCGTGGCCGCTTGCGGCGGCGGTGGCGCCCAGAGTCCTGGGCCTTCGGCGGCTGCTCCGGCCGCGCCCGTACCCGCTCCGAAGTGGGTGCATAGCGGCAAGGTCATCGACGGCTATGTCAACGGCGCAACAGTCTGGCTGGACATCAACGGCAACCAGCTGAAGGACGTCGACGAGCCTTCCGCTGTCTCCAGGGCCGCAGGGTCCTACCAGCTGGAGCTCAGCGAGTCGCAGCGCGCCTGCTTGCCCTACGCCACGCTGTATGTCGATGTGCCCGTGGGCGCCGTGGACGAGGACAGTGGGCCGGTGAAGGAGGCCTACCAAATGTCGATCGCGCCGCAGTTCCAGCCCATCAGCGTGGACCAGGTGCTGAACATCTCGCCGCTCACCACGGCCATTTGGGACGAAGTGCGAACCCGCCTCACCGCCGCATCGCCCGGCGGCAGCAGCTGTGACCAGCTGCGCCAGAACCAGCAACTCCGCGAGAGCTTGATCCACGAGATCAAGACCGTGATGGGCGATCTGGTTCGGCGCCACAACCTGTCGGAAGCTCGCATCCACGCCGATTTCATCCAGTCCAAAGACGCCCAGAGCTACGCCCTGGCGCAAGACATCGTCAAAGGACTGAAGGCCGGCTACGCCTACAAGCAGAAGCTGCACGCGCAGCACCCCGACGCCAGCGAGGTGCGCGCCGAGGTGTATCGCGGCCGCGGAACCAGTAACTTCAACGACCAAGCTGGGGTCTGGTACCGCAACGCCTCCGTTTGGCGCCCTTCGGGCTACAGCAATGAATGGGTGGTTTTGGACAAGGACCTGAGCCAAGTCGAGCGCGTGCTGCGTTTGCGCAGCCAGGACCGCAAGCCCTGGGGTTCAGCCAGCTTGAAGACCACGCGCACGGCGTACAACTTCGAGAGCCAAACGGCGAGCTTCCAATGCGTGCTCGACGAAGCCATTGAGCAGGTCCAAGATGGCACGACCTACGAGCTGGTCGTTCACTATGACGACCCCAAGCGCGAAGCCGACCCCAAGGCTTGCATGGGCGAAAGCCATGCGACCCCTGGCGCCACTGGCATGCGCGATTACTACGCCCACTACACAGTGGGCAAGGTGATGTACACCAACGTCTTGCGCTTCGACACCCAGCACCCGGAGTACGCCGCGCTCAAAGACTGGCATCACCTGCAAGGCAAGAGCAGCCAGCTCGACTTTGCCGGCGTCATTCGTCGCATGGCCGGCAGCGGCATCCGCTTTGACGAAGAGGTCAAGGTGGCGGTGGACAGTTGGTACAAGCGTTCAACGGACGACACCGGCTTGCGCGTCGTCACTGAAAAATTCAGTGCCGGCAGCTGGCTGCGCACCAGCACGCGCGCCGATGGCTCCAGCCTCAAGGAGTGCAGCAACGATGGGGGCAAAACTTGGGATGGCGGCTGCGGCCGCTGAGCCTGCCACGCTCTAGGCGGCACTAGAGGGGCCGGACCTTCGGCTGAGGCAGACTTCCGTAATGGACCTACGGCCGCTGGAGCGCCATCGAGCGCCATTCAGCGGCCATCAGCAAGGAAAGCCAGCCCCCCCATGCCCCTCACCCTCTTCGGCTCTCCAGGCTCCGGTTCGGCGGCTGTTGAGATGGCACTGCGCGCTGCTGAACTCGACTACCAAGTGGTGCGCGCATCGGAATGGGAGCCTGATTCGTCGCTTGCCGAGCTTCTCCGCGTCAACCCGCTGGGGCAAATTCCAACTTTGATCCTCGAGGACCAGACTGTTCTCACGGAGAGCGCAGCAATCCTGATTCACCTCGGGCTTGAGCACCCTGAGCACGGCTTGCTTCCCAAGACCAGCAAGGCGCGTGCAGCTGCCCTCAGAGGGCTCGTGTTCATTGCCGCCAATTGCTACCCGGCCGTCTCGATCGCTGACTACCCAGAGCGGTGGACCACAGCCAAGGCCAAGTCGGCCCAAGACTGCGTGCGCGAAGCTGCGCGTGCACAGCTCCATCGCAACTGGGACATCTTCTTTCAGGCCTTCACCGCCGAGCTAGAAAGCGCGCAGTCCAACCCAGGCGCCCTGGCGTTTCTCGCTGTGGTCGTGTCGCGTTGGTCTGGCACACGCCAGCACCTGCGCGCCAATGGCAGCAAGGCTCTGAAGCTGCTGAGCAAGCTTGAAGAGCATCCAAGAATCGCCCCTGTGCTGAGAGAGCACAACGCTGCTTAGCGCCGCCGCAGGCCCAAGCCGCCCAAGGCAAGTGCCAACAGCCACAGTGGGCTGCTGCTGCCGCCACCGCCACCACCGCTGGCATTGCCAGGGGTGGGCGCCGGCGCGGGTGCAGGGCTGGGGGCCGGCGCTGGC
>JBKCVH010000328.1:0-22875 GCA_046317675.1 Burkholderiales bacterium | reverse complement strand
CTATCAAACCCGCGTGTACGAGGGCACCGGCCACAACGAGGTGGACTGGGCCAAGCGCCTGCACGAGCCCTTGACCTTCTTGCTCGGCCGCTGATGAAAGCCGCTGCCGCCGTTCTGCTCCTTGTCGCTTTTGGCGCGCAGGCGCAAAACCTCACCCGCCACGTCGACCCTTTCATCGGCACCGATGGCACTGGCCACATGGTGCCCGGCGCCACGGTGCCCTTCGGAATGGTCTTCCCGAGCCCCGACAACGCCGACCGCGGCTGGAGCTTCAGCGGCGGCTACCAGTACCGGGCGCCGCGCATCCTGGGCTTCTCCAACACGCACCTGAGCGGCGTCGGCATTGGCGACCTCGGCGACGTGCTGCTTCAGCCCTCACAAGGCCAGCGCTGGAACGCGCAGACCACGGACTTCAGCAGCGGCTACGACAAGAAGACCGAAAGCGCCAAGCCCGGCCACTACGCGGTCACGCTGAAGGACCTCGGCGTGCGCGTGGAGCTGACCGCCACCGAGCGCGTCGCCTTCCAGCGCTACACCTTCAGCCGCCCAGGCCGCGTGCAGGTGCTGGTGGACTTGCAGCACGGCATCCTCTTTGGCGATGGGCCGCGCGTCACGCAGAGCCAGCACGCGGTGGATGCCGCGCGGGGCGAGGTGAGCGGCACCGTGCACGCCAAAAACTGGGTGGAGCGGCAGACCAGCTTCATCGTCCGCTTCAGCCAGCCCATTGCCGAGCAAGTCGTGCTGCCGCCCCGCGAGGGCGACAAAGCGCCGCGCCTGCTGCTGGCCTTCGACCTCGGCAAAGGCAAGCAGCTCGAAGCCCGCGTGGCCGTCTCCACCGTGGACGAAACCGGCGCCCGCGCGAACCTAGGCTCCATCGGCAACACCCGCTTTGATGCCGTCCGCCGGGAAGCCGACGCCGCCTGGAACCGCTTGCTGTCGCGCATCCAAATCGAAGCCGACGAGCCCACCAAGCGGCTCTTCTATTCCGCGCTCTACCGCACCCTCGTTCACCCCAGCAACATCGCCGACGTGGACGGCCGTGTGCGCGGCCCCAAGGGCGAAGTCCTCCAAGCACCGGACGGCGTTTACTACTCCACGCTCAGCCTCTGGGACACCTTCCGCGCCAGCCACCCGCTCTACACCTTGATCGTGCCGGAGCGCGTGCCCGGCTTCATCAGCACCTTCATTGCCCACCAGCAGCAAATGGGCTACCTGCCGCTCTGGACCGTGATGGGCCGCGAGACGCACACCATGATCGGCAACCCGGCCATGCCGGTCATTGCCGATGCCATCGCCAAAGGCTTCCGCGTGGACAAAGAGGCCGCGCTGCAGGCCATGCTCGCCACCAGCACGGCCGAGCGCCCCGAGGCTCCCGTCTGGGCACAGCGCAGTTGGCAGTGGCTGGATCAATACGGCTACCTGCCCATCGACAAGGCGCCCGGCGAGTCGGTCAGCAAAACCGCCGAGTACGGCTACGGCGACGCGGCCCTGGCCCAAGTGGCGCGCAAGATGGGCCGCTCGGACCTGGCCGTGCGCTTTGGCCAGCGCGCCGCCAGCTGGAAGAACCTCTTCGACCCCAGCACCCAAACCCTGCGCGGCAAAGACAGCGCCGGCCGCTGGCGCGAGCCCTTCGACCCCATCATGGCCACCAGCCCCATGAACAACCCGGGCGACTACACCGAGGCCAACGCCTACCAGTACACCGCCACCCCCGCCCTGCACGACGCCGCCGGCTTCCGCGAACTGCTCGGCGGCCCCGAAGCCCTGGGCCGCTGGCTGGACCGCTTCTTCACCCTGCCGGTGCCCAACCCCGACAAGCACCTGGGCCAAGAGGCGCTGATCGGCCAGTACGCCCACGGCAACGAACCGAGCCACCACATTGCTTGGCGTTACGCCTTCAGCGACCGCCCCGAGCAAGGCCACGCCCGCGTGACCGAGGTGGTGCGGCGCTTCTACAGCACGCGGCCCGACGGCATCGTGGGCAACGACGACGCCGGGCAGATGAGCGCTTGGCTGGTGTTCGCCCTGCTGGGCTTCTACCCGGCCGAACCGGCCAGTGGGCAGTACGTGACGGGGCGGCCTTTGCTCAAAGGCGCCACGCTGCGACTCGCCGCGGGCCAGCAGTTGCGCATTCGGGGGCAGGGCCAACAGGCGATGCTCAATGGGCAGCCGGTGCCGCGCACGGCGCTGGCGCATCAAGAGTTGCTCAAGGGCGGGGTGCTGAGCTTCGAGTGAGCGAGGCAAGCCCGGTGAGCCAACCCGATTGCTGAACTGCAGGGCTATGCTCGCTCGGCTACAACCTCCGAGAGGGGCGTTTGCCCATGAAGCACTGGCTATTGCGAATTGCGTTGGCTCTGGGCGCGGGCTTGCACCCTGGTGCGTCCGCTGGCGCCTCGGCTGCCGCCCTCACTCTGATGGCACCCATCACCCCGGGCCTCATGGAGAAAGACGCGCGCACGGGGGCATGGCACGGACCGGCTGTCGAACTCATTGAGAACTTGATGCGAGAGGCTGGCCTTGACATCGCATGGGTCGACGCCCCCGCAGCCCGCATGCTGCGGGATGCCAAGGCGCTGCCGCTCCACTGCGCCGTCGGCGCCGCGCGTTCACCGGCGCAGGAAAAGAGTTTCTTGTGGTTTGGCCCGCTGAGCCGCACGCGCATCGTTGTGCTGGCACGACCGAACGAAGTCGAAAAGAGCGAGAGGATCCTCGATCTCAAGGGGCGCACTGTCGGAGTGGCGCGTGAAAGCCTTGGGGCCGAGTTGTTGACCCAACACGGCGTTCCGTTCACTGCGGTGGCCGACCACCAGACGGCCTATCGGATGCTGCTCAAGGGCCGACTGGACTTCTGGGTGGTTAACGAACTGGCAGCCGCCCATATCGTGAGCAAAGGCGAAGGACCGGCGCCCAAGCTGGTCTTTGTGATGCACGGAGTCGAAAACTACCTGGCCTGCCATCAAGGTTTGCCGGCCGAGGTGCAGGCCCGACTGCAAAGCGCCGTGCAGACCCTGCTGCGGCGGGGCGCCATGGAGCCTTTTGGGGTCGCGCGGCTTGAGGGTCCGCCAAGGCCGAAGTGATCTGAAGGCGCCCCAGGGCAGGCCGATCCAGGCGCCAAGGCTTCGATTCGGAGATGAACGCAAGGCGTGGCCATCGCCCACCGGGCGTGCGCACAATGCTGCTGCGCCGCTACCTGCCTGCCCTTGACCACCGCCACCCTCTTTGCCAACCCCCCTTTGAACCGGGGCACCGACGACGTGCTGCCCCGCTGCTTGCTATTGGCGGTGCTGTTGCATGTGTGGCTGGCCTTGATGATCGGCACCCAGCCCGGTGTGGAGGCCCTGGGCCAAGGCGCCTGGGGCAGCCTGCGGGTGACCCTGCTGGGGCCGAGCGGCACAGCGCCGGAGGGCGAAGCCGGCACGGAAACCACGCAGTGGCGCGATGACGGCCCGCTGGGGCAGGGGCCTTCGCCGCGCTATGGCGGCCAAGTTCGGCGCGAGGCCCCCCCGGCCGACAGTGGCCCTGGCGCCCAGAACCTGGGCCGCTGGAAAGCGCAGGAATTGCCGCCCGACCCCAGCCGCAGCGAAGACGAGACGGCAAGCCCAAGCGGGACTGCGGCTCAAGACCTTGCCCCCGCCACCAAGCCCGAACCCACCGTGACGCCCTCGCCAGAAGGGCCGAGCCAGTCGGTGCTGTCCTTGCCGAAAGAGGCGGCTCCCAGCTCGGAGCCCCGCCGCCTGGAGGCCATCGACAAGCCTAAAGCGCCCACGACCCCAACGGCTGACCTGGCCCCCGTGCCCGCGCGCATTGAACTGCCGCCGGAACCCGAACCCGAACCAACCCTGCGCACGCTCGATGCGCCGTTGGCTGCCCGCCCGCGCGCGAACCTGGAAACCTTGAGCACACCGCGCACGGCGCAGCCCAGTCGCATTGCGCCGCTGCCGAGCACGGCGCTGCCCCGCGAGGTGCCGGCCACCGTGCCCGAGCCCGAACCGACCCTGCGCACGCTCGACGCGCCGTCGGCTGCCCGCCCGCGCGCAAACCTGGAGGCCTTGAGTGCACCGCGCACGGCGCAGCCCAGTCGCGTCGCCCCGCTCCCGAATGCGGCGCTACCCCGCGAGGTGCCGGCCACCTTGCCCGAGACCGAACCGACCCTGCGCACGCTCGATGCACCGACCGCTGCCCGTCCGCGCGCAAATCTGGAAGCTTTGAGCGCACCGCGCACGGCACAGCCCAGCCGCGTAATGCCGTTGCCGAGCACGGCGCTGCCCCGGGGTGTGCCGGCGACCCTGCCTCCAGCACCCGAAACCGCCACGGAGTCAGGCCAGGCCCCAGCACCCACCAGCGCGTCCCCCAGCGCCGCGCCTCCACCTGGCCTTCCAAGCTCCACGCTCGCCCCCACCCCCCTAACACGGGGCGACCCGCTGGCCAACCCGACGCCCGGCCCTCGCGGGTCTGAAGGGGCGCCCGACCAAGGCGCTCGGGTGGGGCATGACGTGGCCACGCCGCCCTCGGCCTCGGCCAGCGCACCCTTGCCGCCGCTCAACCTGAACTTGCCGCGCAGCGGGGGCGCTGCCGCCATGCGCCGTGGCCCCGGCATGTTGGAGGTGTTGCCGGCGCTGCCCGAGCGAAAGACCCCCCTCGAAAAGGCGATGGAGGAGGCGAGTCGAGAGGATTGCCGCAAGGCCCACGGCGACAAAGGCCTCTTGGCCGCCCTGCCGCTGGCAGTGGATAGCTTGCGAGGCAAGGGCTGCAAATGGTGAGTGCGTGCCCCCCGGAGCCCGAAAGGGTGGCTTTAGAGTGCCTTGTCCTCGCAAACAGTGCCCGTAGGCGCTACTCTCAGCCCATTCCAAGGCAAACGACGGCCCAATGAACCTGCAAGACCTTGTCCAACGCCACGTGGGTTTGGTTTGGCTGAATGCCAAGGGCGAGCTGCTGCGCGTGAATTCGGTGCTGGCCCTGTGGGCGGGCTGCGAGTCTTCCCCGCAATCGGTTCAAGTGTTTCTGCCCAGTTTGAACAGCGCGCTTTGGTCTACCTGGACGAAAGGCTCCAGCGAGCGCTGCCAAGACTTGATGCTGGTGAGCGGTTCGGGCTCTCAGTTGCCGGTGCGCTGCCAACTGGACCCTGACGGCGACGGCTGGCTGCTCAGCCTTTGGGTTCGCTTGGGCAACGAGGGTCGCGCCACGATTGACGCCATGCAGCAGCGCGTGCTGGAGGCGGTTGCGCTCTCCAGGCCCCTGCCCGAAGTGATGGACTTGCTGTGCCGGGAGCTGGAGGCGGCGGCGCCGGGCGTCATGTGTTCGGTGCTTTTGGTTGATGCCAAAGGCCACTTGCACCCTTTGGCGGCCCCAAGCTTGCCCGAGGCCTACAGCGCTGCCTTGGAGGGCGTGCCCATCGGCTCCTCGACCGGCTCCTGCGGCACGGCGGCTTGGCGCCGTCAGCCCGTGGAAGTGCGCTCCATTGCGACCGACCCTTTGTGGGCCGACTACAAACAGCTGGCCTTGCAATACGGTCTGGCCAGTTGCTGGTCGACCCCGGTCATGCTCGACAACGACCGCGTTGGCGCCACCTTTGCGATTTACTACCGCGAAGAGGCGCCGGTGGCCGACTACCACCGCCACTTGGTGCAGGCTTGCAGCCAGCTGTGCCGCATTGCCCTCTTGAATGAAGAGCGCGACGCGCGCGTGGAGCGCCTTGCTTACTTTGACGCCGTGACCCAGCTGCCGAATCGCACGCTGTTCACCCGCCGCGCCGAAGTCCTCTTGGCCCAGCAACTTCAAGAAGGCGGCAGCGCGGCCTTGCTGCTGATGGACTTGGACCGATTCAAGGCCGTGAACGAGCTGCAGGGTCATGCGGCTGGAAACGAGGTCTTGCGCTTGGTGGCCGAGCGTTTGACCGAGGCCCTGCCCGGCATGAACACCCTCGCGCGCCTGGGCGACGACGAATTCGTGGTGCTGCTGCCCTACGCCGACCGCGCGCGCGCCGAACACACCGCCCAAGCTTTGTGCGCCGTGCTGACGGAGCCGCTTCGACCGGAGCGCGGGCATGAATGCCGTCTCGGCATGAGCGTGGGCTTCAGCGTGCTGCCCGACGACGGGCGGCAGCTCGATGTCCTGCTCAAGCACGCCGACTTGGCCCTGCACGCCGCCAAAGGGGCCGGCCGAGACTGTGTGCGCGGTTTTTCCAGCGCCATGGCGCACGCGCTTCAAGAAAAGGCCTGGATGGAGGCCGAGCTGCGCAAGGCCCTGGAGGCGCATCAGTTGCTCTTGCACTTCCAGCCCAAGGTTCACTTGGCCAGTGGGCAGTTGCTGGGTGCCGAGGTCTTGCTGCGTTGGCCGGTGGACGGGCGGGGCTGGGTGCCGCCCGACCAATTCATTCCTCTGGCGGAAGAGTGCGGCCTGATTGGCGCTATCGATGCCTGGGTGCTCGAAGCCGCCTGCAAGCAACTGGCGCAGTGGCGCTCGGCGGGTATTCGGTTGCCCAGCCTGTCGGTCAACGTGTCGCCCGCTCGCTTTCTGCATGACGATGTGGTCACGCACCTGACGGGTTTGCTGGCCCAGCACGACCTGCCCGCCTCCGCCTTGATGCTGGAAGTGACGGAGCGCTTGATGCTGGACGACGCCGGCGACCGCCGCGCCGTGAGCCAATTGGTGGCGCTGCGCGCCATGGGCGTGGGCGTGTCGATCGACGACTTCGGTACCGGCTACTCCAGCCTCAGCTACCTTCGCCGCCTGCCGGTTTCTGAGCTCAAGCTCGATCGCAGCTTCGTCAACAGCCTTGTCCAAGTGGCCGAAGACCGCGCCCTGACGCGCGCCGTGGTGTCCATTGCCGAGGCCATGGGGCTGAGCTTGGTGGCCGAAGGCGTGGAAACCACCGAACAAGCCGCCTTGCTGCGCCAGCTCGGGTGCGAGGTGGGGCAGGGCTATTGGTTGTCCCGGCCCCTGGCGGTCGAGCCGTTCACGATTTGGTGCCAAGCTTCGCAAAGCGGGCAGTGGCAGTTGCCGGGCTGACTTGTAGGCGGGGAATTTGCCTCCAGTTGAGCGGCATGAACCCCACCCCCCATCCCATCCAAGCCCGCTGGCCCGCCCAGCACCCCGAGCGCCTCCAGCTCTATTCCCTGCCCACGCCCAATGGCCAAAAAGTGGCCATCGCCCTGGAAGAGCTGGGCCTGCCTTATGAGGCGCACCGGGTGGACTTCGCCAAGAACGAGCAACTCACCCCGGAGTTCTTGGCGCTCAACCCCAACAACAAAATTCCTGCCCTGCTCGACCCCCAAGGCCCCAACGGCCAAGCCCTGCCCCTTTTTGAGTCGGGCGCCATCCTTTGGTACTTGGCCGAGAAGACTGGCCGCCTGCTTCCCGCCGACTCCAACCAGCGCCTGCAAACCCTGCAATGGCTGATGTGGCAAATGGGCGGCTTGGGGCCGATGTTCGGCCAGCTGGGCTTCTTCGTGAAGTTCGCCGGCAAAGACATCGAAGACCCCCGGCCCCGCGAGCGCTATGTGCTGGAGGCCCGGCGCTTGCTGGGCGTGCTCAACACCCAGCTTGCGGGCCAGGACTGGATCATGGGCGGCGAGTTCACCGTGGCCGACATCGCCGTGTTCCCTTGGGTGAGCTGCCTGCTGAACTTTTACGGCGCAGGCGACTTGGTGGGCATCCAAGAATTCCCCGAAGTGCAGCGCGCCTTGGCCGCCTTTATGGCGCGGCCGGCGGTGCAGCGGGGCATGCCGGTTCCGGCCGCCGCCTAGGGCGCCGGCCTGGGCTCAGCGGGGCGGTGGCAGGGGTTCGCCCTGCACGCGCCGCCATAGCCAGGCCAAGCCTGCGCGCGTGTCGCCGCGCCCACCCACGGCCACCGTGGGCTGCAAGGGCTGCAGCACGCCGCCGCGGCGCTCGGCCACCTCAAAGGCAAACACGTGCCGGGGCGCTTGGCCCATGCGCAGGTCGGTGATGCGCACCCGGCCCTCGCGCTCCTCCATAGACCAAAAGCCTTTGCTGAAGGCTTGGATGCGGCGCACCGGCTCCAGACCCGTCAGCTCGGCGGCCAGTTCGTTGCCGCGCGCATAGGTGTCGAAGCGGATGCGGTCGGCCGGTGTGCTCGGCGCATCCAAGAAACCGTAGAAGCCCTCGCGGTAGCGGCTGCTGCTTTCGTCCACCACCACCACGCGCCACAGCAAGGTGTTGAGCGGCGCGGGCGTTACGAGCACGCGGTCGGCCGCCAAGCCCTGGGCCGCCAGCGTCTCGCGCGCCAGCCCCGTCACGTGCGCCTGGGCCGCCACGCTCCAGCCGATGTAAGCCGTGCTCAAGACCAAACCCCAGGCATTGAGCCGCAGCGCCAGCGTGCCCGAGCGCCGCCCCACCGCGCACGCGGCCAACACGCCCAGCAGCAGGGGCAGGGTGTAGGCCGGGTCGACGATGAACAGGCTGCCCACGCCATAGGGCGTGTTGGTGAGGGGCAGCAGCAGTTGCGTGCCGTACACCGTGAAGGCATCCAGCAGCGGGTGGGTCAGCAAGGCCATTGCCATGGCCGCCGCCCACCAGCGCCACTGCACGCCCTCGCGCGCCAGTTGCGCCACCAGCCAGCCGAGGGGAAGCGCAAACAGCGCCAGCCACAGCAGGGCGTGGGTTTCGGCGCGGTGCAGCACCATGTTGAGCACGGGGTCGCCGTGGTCGAGCAGCACATCCAAATCGGGCAGGGTGCCGGCCACGGCGCCAAAGGCTGCCGCCTTCCAGATGGCGGTGCGCCGCTGCATCACACCCACGGCCACGGCCGCACCCAAAACGGCCTGAGAAAGGGAATCCATGCCGGCATGCTGCCAGCGGCGGTGAGGGCCCGCTGGTGTGGGGTCTAACGCCCTAACGCCCTAACGCCAGCTTCACACCAAAGGCCACCAGCAGGCCCCCGGCCACGCGCTCCAGCCAAACGCCAACGCTGGGGCTGGCACGCAGTCGCTCCGCCGCCAAGTGGGTGATGGCGATGGCGATCACGCAATACAGCAAGGTGATGGCCGCCACGGTCACGGCCATCACGCCAAAGGTCAGCAGGCCGCGGTGGTGGGCCGGGTCCACGAACTGTGGGAAGAAGGCCATGTAGAACACGATGGCCTTGGGGTTGAGCAAGGTGATGAGGCAGGCTTGCTTGAAGAAATGCGAGGGGCGAATCTCCAGCACCGGCGCACTGCCGGCCCGCGCCCGCAGCATCTTGATGCCCAGCCACACCAAGTAAGCCGCGCCCAGCCATTGCACGGCAATGAAGAGCGTTGGCGCAGCCTTCAGAACGGCCGCCATGCCGGCCACGGCGCTCCACATCAGCACTTGGTCACCGGCGATCACCCCGAAGCTCGCCGCCAAGCCGCCGCGCACACCGCCCTTGCTGGTGGAGCCGATGAGCGCCAAGTTGCCCGGCCCCGGAATCATCAGGAACACCCAGATGGCGAGCACGAAGGCCCAGTAGTCGGTGATGCCGAAAACCATAGCGAACCCCTGAAAGCTAGCGACTGCCGTATTTCTCCATCAGCCGCGTTTGCCGGTTGCGCACGTCGATCTCGCGGCCGCGCACCCAAATGCGCTGCACGCGGGTGCTGACTTCGAGCGCGTTGCCGTCGCACACAAAGAAGCTGGCGAGCTTACCGACTTCGAGGGAGCCGAGCAGGTCGGCCACGCCCAGCAGCTCGGCCGCGCTCAAGGTGATGGCGCGCAGCGCGGCCTCGGGCGGCAGGCCGTGGGCCACGGCCGCCGCCGCCTCGTGGGCGAGGTTGCGGGTGTTGGGTGCATTGCGGGCGCCGCCTTGGCGCGCAATGGCAAAGCGCACGCCGGCTTCGTGCAGGCGCGCCGGCACGCTCTCAGAGGCATCAATGGCGTCGTCGCGGCGCAGTGGCAGTTCCTGCACGCCGTCCACGATGACGGGGATGTCGCGCGCCTTCAAAAGGGCGCTGATCTGCACCACATCTGGCCCGGCCACCAGCACCATGCGCAGGCCGTGGCGCTGCTGCAAGGCCAGCGCTTGGCGCAATTGCGCCAGCTCTTGGGCGTGCACAAACACCGGCGCATTGCCGCTGGCGTAGGGGGCCAGGGCTTCTAGGCGCAGGTCGCGCAGCAGCTTGGGGTCGGCTGCGCGAGCTTGTGCGTAGGCGCGGCCCTGGGCGAGCAGTTCATCGAGCTGGCGCAGCCGCTCTTGCACCACATTGCGCGGCGGCGCGTTGCCGTCGCCGCCGCTGAAAAAGTCAGCCTGCGCGCGGCTTGGGGGCAGGTGCAAGTGCAGGGCATGCTCGCCGCGCAGGGCCATGTCGGGCCAGGCCCAGCCGTCGAGCTGCAGCACGCCGCTTCGCCCCGCCAACAGGCCGCCCCGGGGGCTCACCGGGGCCACTTCAGCGGCCAACACGCCCTCGGCGCGCGTCACGGCAATCAGTTCGCTGTCGGCGTTGAAGGCCACCAGGGCGTGGGCGTTCGGGTTCAGCGCGCCGCCCTCTTGCACGTCGACGGTGCCCCGCACCGTGGGCACTTCCACCAAGCCCAGCTGGGTGTTGGCAGCGACCAAGCCGGGGTAGAGCTGCAGGCCGTCGAGCGCGACGCGCGTGACGGGGCCTGCTGCATTCAGGGCTTCGCCCTCGGGGGCGATGGCGGCAATGCGCCCGTCCACCACCAGCAATTGACCCCGAACCAGCGGCGGGCCGCTCACGCGGTGGAGCGTGGCGCCGGTGAAGAGCAAGCGGCCGGTGTGCGGTGCCGGCGGGCGGGCGATTTGGGCAGCTGCAGCCAGGGGGAGGCTGGCCAGTAGCAAGGCACGGCGCTTCATTGCGTGTGCTCCTCGGTGCATTCATGGGCGGCTTGGCCGTCGTGGTACTCGGCATGGGCCACACGGGCCAGGGCGCGCGCATGCTCCAGCAGCGCTTGCAAGGGGCTTGCGGCGTCGCTGCTTCGCGAGTCGGGTTTGGGCGCCTGTGCCAAACGCTTGAGCAAGCGTTCGCGCTCTTGGGCATCGCGCAGTCGCAGCAGGGCATCTTGCTGGCGGTCAAAGCGGCGCACGCCGTCCACCCAGGTGCTTTGCACGCGGCTGAAGCCCGAGAGAGGCGGGCCGTTCCAGAGCACCACATCGGCCTGCTTGCCCACTTCAATGCTGCCCACCAGTTTGTCCACGCCCAGTTGCTTGGCGGGGTTGATCGTCACCAGGGCCAAGGCCTCTTGCGGGCTCAGGCCGCCCACCTTCACGGCCTTGGCCGCCTCGGTGTTCAGCCGCCGCGCCAGCTCGGCGTCGTCGCTGTTCAGGCTGGTGAGCACGCCAGCGCGCGTGAGCAGGGCTGGGTTGCCCACCACACCGTCAAAGCTCTCGGCCTTGAAGCCCCACCAGTCGATGAAGGTGCTGGCGCCGGCGCCCAGCGCGGCAATCTCTTTGGCCACTTTGTAGCCCTCCAGCACATGCTGGAAGGCGGCGACCTTGAGCCCCTGTTGCTGGGCCAGGCGCGAGAACATCAGGATCTCGTCAGCGCGGTAGCTGTGAATGTGAATGGCGCGGGTGCCGGCCAGCAGCTCGGCCAAGGTTTCCAGGCGGAGGTCGCGGCGGCGGGTGGCGGTCGGCTGGGCGCTGTAGTCGCGGGCTTGCGCAAAGGCGTCCAGCAGCAGTTGCTCTACGCCCATGCGCGTTTGCGGGTAGCGGTCGCCGCCGCCGAAGTTGCTCTGCTTGACGTTCTCGCCCAGCGCGAACTTGATGGAGGGCGTGGCCTCCTTGAACAGCAAGGCCGGCGCGCGCTCGCCCCAGCGCAGCTTGATGACGGCGCTTTGCCCGCCAATGGCATTGGCCGAGCCGTGCAGCAGGTTGGCGCTGGTCACGCCGCCAGCGAGTTGGCGGTAGAGGTTGATGTCGGTCGCGTCCAGCACATCGGCCGCGCGCACCTCGGCGGTGATGGAGTCACTGCCCTCGTTCACGCCGCGCGACATGGCGATGTGCGAGTGCGCGTCAATCAGCCCGGGCGTGAGGTGCTGCCCGCGCGCATCCACTTCTTGCGCACCAGCCGGCAGCGGCAGCGCTTTGCCGATGGCGGCAATGCGGCCTTGCTGGAGCAAGACGTCGGTGTCCGCCAGCTGGCCCGCCGCGCCTTGGGTCCAAACCGTGGCGCCGCGCAGCAGCGTGCTGCCTGCGGCCAAGGGCTGCTGGGCGTAGGCGCCGAAGGGGTAGCGGCCGTCGGGTGTAGGGGGGAGCGCATCGGCCGAAGCCTTGGGCGCCTCCGCGCTGTGGGGTTGGGTCCTTTGGGCTTGCCAGGGCTGCAGGCTTTGCCCTGGGCCTGCTTGGAAGCTGCCGCTGAGTTCGAGGCCGCTGGCGCCTTGCCGCTGCTCTGCCGTCACGCGCCAGCCGCTGCAGCCGAGCTGCCACTGCGCGCCTTCCAGCGCCAGGGTGCAGGCTTTGTCGTTCCACTTGGCACTGGGCTTGTTGAGGCTGCCCGCCACCACCAAGTTGCTGCCGTCGGCCAACTGCCATTGGCCGCGTGGGTCGGTTTGGTGCCAAGCGGGGTGCGTGTGAACTTGGTCGCCGACCACGCTCAAGAGCGGCTCGGCTTGCGCGTCAACGAAGGGGTCGCCGCTGTACACCACGGCGTGCGCCAGCTTGCCGGGTGCGAGGCTGCCTAAGCGGGCGCTTTCGCCCAGCAAGGCGGCGGGGGTGGTGGTCAGCGCGGCCAGTGCGGCATCGGGGCTCAGGCCGCGACCGACCGCCTGGCGCAGGCGCGCCCAAAACTGCTGCTCGGGCTTGCTCAAGCCGGCGCTGGTCAGCGCAAAGCGCAGCCCGGCTTGTTTCAGCCAGGCGGCGTTGGAAGGGGCGGCCTCCCAGTGCTGGAGCTGGTTCAGCGGCACCTGCTGGCCGGCATCGCCGCTGAGCTCGGGGGCTTCGGGGAAGTTCAGGGGCAGCAAGAGCTCGGGCTTGGCTTGGGCCAGCACGGCGAGTTGACGGTATTCAAAACCGCTGCCTTGCAGCAAGAAGCGCCGCTGCAGGCTGAACTCGTCGCGCAGTTGCAGCCAGCGCTGCAGGTCTTGCTCGTCGCGCGCGGCGGCCACCAGCAGTTGCTGCCCGTTCAGTGGCGCTTGCAGGGCGGCCAGGCCGGCATGCGGCGAGGCGGTGGTTTGCGTGCCGTACCAACGGGCATCGAGCAGGCTTTGCCGAGCCAGCGCGATGGCGCCCATCAGCGAGCTGGGGTACTGGCCAAAGCTGTTGAAGTCCAGGCCCAAATGCTGGCTGGGCGCTGCCGCCAGCACCAAGCTCTTGGGGTCGGTGCTTTGGCGCAGCGCTAGCAAGGCGCCTTGGCCGCGCAGCACGCCGTAGCTGGGGGCGGCCAGCGCGCTGGTGAAGCCCAGCCGGCGCAGGGCTTGCAGGGCCTCGGGCTTGATGTCGAGCTGCGTGGCCACCTGCTGTTCGGCGCGCAGCATGTTGTTGCGGCTCGCCAAGCTGCGCGCCACCAGGGGCGCTGGGCTGCGTGCGGTGCTTCGGTTGCCCGCGCCTTCCCAAGGGCTGGCGAAGGGGTCGGCCGGCGGCGCGGCGGGGCGCTCGCGCAGGCTCTCGGGCACCCCCACAGCGCTTGAAAGCTCAATGAAGCCGGCGTAGATGCTGCGGCCCGCCATGGGCCACACGCGGGCGCCTGCGGGCAGCTTGACATCGGCTCCGGCGGCCAGGATGCGACCGTCCTTCACCAGCAGCGTGCCGTTCGCCACGACTTGGCCGGGCGCCAACACCAAGCGGGCGCCGGTGAAGGCGTGCCAGCTGGGGGCGGCTTCGCGCAGGCCGGGTTCGCGTTCCACGCTGCTCTGGGCCAGCGTGCTGGCGCTCCATAGCGCAAGGGTCAAGCTCAACAGGGTCTGCCGCACCGGTGCTCCAAGCTTCAAGGAAAGCGGCGCACTCTAGGGGGCACCCAGGCGGGCGACTTAAGTCACGAGCACCAGTTTTTCGGGCGCCAACCGCACCCGCAGGTCTTGCGGTCCCAGCACCGCCTTGATGGTGCACTCGGCCTTGGTGGTGTCCCGCCGCGCGGGGCTCATCATGGGCTCGCCATTGCGGTTCACCAGCGCCGCCACCAAGGGGGTGTTGCCAGCCGCGCCGCGCCGCACCACCACGCCGCGCTCACCATTGGCCAATTGAACCAAGGTGCCGGGTGGGAACACGCCGAACTCCTTCAAGATGGCAGCGGCCGCCGGCACGGTTTTGCGCCCCAAAAAGAAGTCGCGCACGGCGCGGTCGGCCGGCAGTGGCGAGCGGCTGGCCCGCGTGCTGAGCTTGGCGGTGTAGATGTCAGCGGCGCTGACCAATTGCGCCAGCTCGCTCGGGGTGCGGCTGCCGCACGGGTACCCGGTGCCTTCTGGGGTTTCGTGGTGCTCGCCCACGGCGCGCAGCCATTCGACATCGGTCACCTTGTGGCCTTCGAGCATCTCGCGGCTGCGCAAAGGGTGCTCTTGCAGCGCCCGCTTTTGCTTGGGGTTGAGCGGGAAGATTTGATGCGCCAAGCGCCCTTGCAGCTCCAGCACCGACAGGTTCATCGTCAAGCCACTGCGCAGCGCACGCAAGGCCTCTGGCAAGCTGCCGCCAAGCCGCCTAGCCGCCATCAGGGCTGCAATGCCGGTGTGCACGCCATGGTTCACGCCATAGCTGTTCTCGGGCAGACCTTCTTGGCGCAAGATCTGAAAAATCGCCAAGTCGGGGTCGCGTTCGACCAAGGTCAAGAGCGGGCTGCACACCTCGTTCAGCGCCGCTTGGAAGTCGGCATGCACATTGGCCCGCAGCATGCGACCGATTTGGTCAATGGTCTCTTTCCAGATGTCCGGCAATTCCTCGGGCCTGGCATTGCGGATGTCGCGCTTGCCCGCATTGACCTCGCTGAGGTCCACCATGGAGCCACGCTCCAGCAGCGCGAGCAACTGCTCCTCATCGCTGATGACTTGCCCGCGCGCCAGCAACAGCCTCCCGTCAGCGGTTCGGATGCCGAACGGGAGTGGGGCACCGAGCCGAATTCGGTGCTGGTAGGTACTGAGCGGAGCGAGTCGAGGAGCGTCAGACATGAGGGGCAATCTTGCCTTGCTTTGCGGCCCTGACAATTGCGGTTTTGCCGAAGCCGATCCAGTATGTTGCGCTACGAAACCCTGCCTGTTACCCAGTTCCAGCAGAACTGCTCGCTGATTTGGTGCGACGTCACCAAGGAGGCCGCACTCGTTGATCCGGGCGGCGAAATTCCGCGCCTGCTGGCGGCCGTGAAGCGCCATGGGCTCAAGCTGGTGTCCATCTTCATGACCCACGCGCACATCGACCACGCCGGCGCCACTGGCCAACTGGCGCGGGAGCAAGGCCTGCCCATCGTCGGCCCGCACCCGGGGGACCAGTTCTGGATTGACGGCCTTCCGCAGCAGTCGGTGATGTTTGGCTTCCCGCCCGCCGAGCACTTCACCCCCACGCGCTGGCTCAAGGACGGCGACACCGTCACCCTTGGCAACGAAACCCTCTTGGTGCGCCACTGCCCCGGCCACACGCCGGGCCATGTGGTGTTCTACAGCGCCTCGGCCAAGCGCGCTTTTGTGGGCGATGTGCTGTTCGCCGGCAGCATTGGCCGCAGCGACTTCCCGCAGGGCAATTTCGACGACCTGGTGGCCTCCATCACCCAGCGCCTTTGGCCCCTGGGCAACGACACCATCTTCATTCCCGGCCACGGCCCCGAGAGCAGCTTTGGCGCCGAGCGGCGGACCAATCCCTTCGTGGCCGACCACGTGGTGGGCGCGTGAACCCGGTCTTGGTCGAGGCTTGGCGCGGTCCGGCCGTGGAGTCGGTGCACCGCGGCCGCGTGGCCGTGGTCGATGCCAGTGGCAGCCTGGTGCTGGCCCTGGGCGATATTGAAGCCCGCGTCTTCCCCCGCTCGGCCATCAAAGTGCTGCAGGCCTTGCCGCTGGTGGCCAGCGGTGCGGCCGAGCGCTATGCCTTGAACGATGAAGAACTGGCGCTGGCTTGCGCCTCGCACAACGGCGAGCCGGCCCACGTGGCCACGGCCCGCAGCGTGCTCACCAAGCTGGGCCTTGACGACTCGGTGCTGGAGTGCGGCTCGCACTGGCCCTACCTCGACACAGCCGTGCGCGCCATGGCCGTGGCCGGCGAAGCGCCCTGCCCGCTGCACAACAACTGCTCTGGCAAACACGCGGGTTTCGTGTGCCTCGGCAGCCACCTGAGCCGGGGCGATGCGCGCGGCTTTTTGAGCGGCTACGTGCAGCCGGAGCACGCCGTCATGCGCGAGGTCGGCCAAGCCATTGAAGCGGCCACCAGCAGCCCCTTGGCGGATGCGCCGCGTGGCGTCGATGGCTGCTCCATCCCGACTTACGCACTGCCCCTGCGCGCGCTGGCCTTGGCCTTTGCCCGAGTGGCCACGGGCCAAGGCTTGAGCCCTGAGCACGCGGCCGCCGCCCTGCGCTTGCGCCAAGCCGTGGCCCAAGCGCCCTTCATGGTGGCCGGCAGCGGCCGCCTGGACACGCTCTTGATGGAGGCACTCGGTGAACGCTTGTTCTGCAAAGTGGGCGCCGAAGGCGTGTACTGCGCCGCGCTGCCGGAGCTGGGTCTGGGTGTCGCCCTGAAGATCGACGACGGCAACAACGCCCGCGCCGCCGAAGTGGCCATGGCGGCCTTGGTGGAGCGACTGCTGCCGCTGGAAGGCGAGGCGGCGACGCTGGTTGCAAGCCGTTCAGACTTGGTGATGCGCAATTGGCGAGGCATTGAGGTAGGTCGGCTGCGAGCAGCCATTGCATTGCGGGCCGGCGTCGGGGCGGTTTGATGAGCCTAGCCTGATCAGCGCCCTTGCCTAGAATCCCGCCATGCCAGTGGTGTTTCGATACAAAGGCTTCCGCTTCTTTTTCTACTCGAACGAGGGCAATCCCCGTGAACCCGTGCATGTGCACGTTCGGGCAGCTGGAAGCGAAGCCAAACTCTGGCTAAAGCCGCAGGTTCGCGCTGCCGAGAGCTATGGCTTCGATGCCGGCACGCTGCGGGAGTTGGTTGAAGTGGCGCAAGCCAACAGCGAGTTGATCGAAAGGGCATGGCATGACTACTTCGGCTAACGCGGTGCGTTTCGATGCCGACAGCATGTGGGTTCATTTGGACGATGGCCGTGTTCTTTCCGTGCCACTTGCATGGTTCCCTCGGCTACTGGCCGCTACGGCCGAACAGCTCGCTCAATTCGAAATCAGCCCGCGTGGCATTCACTGGGAAGCGCTGGACGAAGACATCTCGGTCGATGGACTTCTGGCCGGCCATGGTGATTTGACGCACGGCCGACTCGCTACGCCGGCTTGAGTCCGGGCAGATCTGCCGCTCCATCCATCGCCGTGTAAGTCCACAACTCCCGCGTGAACGGGTGGCGGCGGTAGCCGGTCACATGCGCGTGCGACAGGTCCACCCGCCGCGCGTGGCTGTGGGCCAGGTAGGGCATGTAGGCCAGCATGAGGCGCTGGGCCTGGCGCATGGCGGCCAGGCGTTCGGGGCCGTCGGGCAGGGCGCGCTGGGCTTCGTAGGCGCGGTCGAAGGCTGGGAGCTGGAAGCGGGCGTCGTTGCTTTGGCCGCTGTTGGGGCCGTAGGCGAGGGCAAGGAAAAAGTCGCCGTCGGGGAAGGCGGTGCTCCAAGCGAAGGTCCACATTTGCAGGCGGCCGGCGAGTGAGTTCTTGATCAGTTCGCCGAACTGGCCTAAGTCGAATTCGATGCGCAGGCCGATGGCACGCATTTGCTTCTCCCACAACTCGTTGATGCCGCGTTGGCGGGCGTCGCTCACACCGGCCAGGCGCAGCAGCAGCGGGCTGCCATCGGGGTGTTCTCGAAAGCCGTCGCCGTCCACATCGCGGTAGCCGTACACGTCCAGCAGGGCTTTGGCGCGGGCGATGTCGCCGCTGCCCATCTCGGTTTTCAAGAGCGGGTCGTAGCCGTACACGCCGGGCACCATCAGGCTTTGCGCCGGGATGCCCTGGCCACGGAACACCTGGCGCAGCTCGGCGGCGTTGTCGTAGGCGATGGCAATGGCGCGGCGCAGGGCCACGCGCTCGGGGCTGAGGCCGCCAATCATGGGGTCGGTGGTGTTGAAGAAGGTCTGGCGCACCGTGGCGTCCAGCATGGGCACGGCCTGCACGCCGCGCTTCTGCAGCGCGGGTGCCAACTGTCCGTTGGGCACGACGATGGGCGCCACGCCTTGGGGCATTTCGATGGCGTCCAGCTCGCCCCCGTAGAAGGCCAGCCAACGCGGCTGCTCCTCCGTGATGATGCTGACCTCGACCTCATCCACCATCGGCAAGCGGCGCCCCTTCAGGCGCGCGGCCAAGGCTTGGGCCTCGGGGTTGTCTGCTGGCGCTTCCTCGTCGTAATAGACCTCGCGAAAGCGCGGGTTGCGCTCCAGCAGCACGCGCGAGCCGCGCCGCCAGTCCTTGAGCATGAAGGGCCCCGTGCCAACCGGGTGCGCCATGCTGTCGTCGGGGTAGTGCTCGATGACCTCGCGGGCCACGGCGCCGGTTTGACCGGGCGAGGCAAAGAGCGCAATGAAGCGGGGTGAGGGCGCCGCCAGCCGCACTTCAAACCGGTACCGGTCGAGCGCACGAAGACCCTCCACCGGCGCGTCGTAGTCCAGCCCGGTTTTGGCGGCGATGGCCTTCTTGCGCAGCTCGGAGAGGCCGAGGATCTTTTCGCTCTCGAAGAGGTACAGGTGCTCGCTCGGTACCTTGGGGTCGAAAAAGCGCTTGATGCTGTAGACGTAATCGGCCGCCACCAGCTCGCGCGGCTGGCCCTTGAAGGCGGGGTCGTCGGCAAAGAAGATGCCGGGCTTGATCGTGATGACGAAGCGCGTGTAGTTGTCGCTCACCTCGGGCATGGCCGCTGCCGTTTGCAAGCGCAGTTGCGGCGGCCTGGCCAGGTGGTCGTAGCGCAGCGGCGCTTCAAAAATGTGGGCGTTGATGGTGACCGAGGTGCGGTCGGAGACGCGCGGTGGGTCAAAGCCCACTTCGGCAATGTCGGCGCCCACGCGCAGGCGTTTGCGCGGCCTGGCTTGGGCGCCGGTGGCGAGCAGGCCAAGCAGGGGGGCGGTGAGCAGGAAAGGGCGGCGTTGCATTGCTTGGCAAAGCAGTGAAGCTTCGGAATGTAGACGGCCCTCAACGCTCAAAGGCTGAGGGCTCTGAGCTGCTTTCTCGCCTCGCGCATGGCCAGCCGCCGCCGCTCAGTCACCTGGGTCGTGGCGCTCAGACCTTGTCAGTCGCCACCGGAAAGCGCCGATCCGGCTTGCTCGCCTTGGCATAGATGTCGGCCACCTTGGGCAAGGTGGCCTCAATGTCTTTGATGCGCGTTGGGCCGCTGGGGTGGGTGCTCATCCATTGCGGCGGCGCGCTCTTGTTGACAGCGCCCATCTTTTGCCAAAGGCTGATGCCAGCGGCGGGGTCATAACCTGCATGGGCGGCGAGGTCCATGCCCACCAAGTCGGCCTCGCTCTCGTCCTCGCGGCCCCACTTCATGCTCCAAAGCTGCGCGCCCATGCCGAGCACCGTGTCGCCCACATTGCCCAGGCCCAGCAAACTCGACACCAGGCCCGCGCCCAAGCGCGTGGCCATTTGCTTGCCCATGCGCTCGCGAGCGTGTTCACGCAGCGCGTGGGCAATTTCGTGGCCCATGATCGTGGCCACCTCGTTGTCGTCCAGCTTGAGCTGAACCAAGATGCCGGTGAAGAAGGCGATCTTGCCGCCCGGCATGCAAAAGGCGTTGAGCTGTTTGCTGGCGATCAGGTTCACCTCCCATTTCCAGTTCTTTGCTCGCGGGTTCCACTCGGGGGCGAATGGCAGCAGGCGCTGGCCGATGTAGCGCAGGCGCTCGACCTGCGGGTGGTTGGCTGGGACCAGCGCGTTTTGCTGATTCGCTTGGCTCTTCATTTGCGCGTACTGCTGCGCTCCGGCGGCCTCGACCTGTTCGGCTGGGGCCAGCTTGGCAAACTTGCTGGTGGAGCCCACCTCCACGCCCTCTCGTGCCAACAAAGGCCCCGCAGCGCTCGCCAGCGCCAAGCCGGCAAAGAGGCGGCGGCTGGCCCCCTTCGGGTGGCAAGCGCACTGGCCAAAGCCGTGAACGGCGGGCAGTTGGGGGTCGGTGTCGGGCAAGAAGCGCATGTGCATCGGTACTTGAGAAGACGGCCCCTGCATTGTGGTCAATCGCCGGCCTTGGCCCCGCACAATGCGCGCCATGCCCACGCCCGATGCCCCGTCATTCCGCGCCGCCCTCGGCCTTTTCGCCACCGGCGTCACCATCGTCACCGCCCGCGCGGCGGACGGCACCCCCGTGGGCCTCACAGCCAACAGCTTCAACTCCGTGAGCTTGAGCCCGCCCCTGGTGCTTTGGAGCCTGCGCACCGCCGCCCAGTCCATGCCCGCCTTCGCGCGTGGCAGCCACTACGCCATCCACATCTTGGCAGCCGATCAGTTGGAGCTGGCCAAGCGCTTCGCCACCCGCGACGTCGACCGCTTCGCGGGCCTGGCCACCGAAGAAGGCGCCGGCGGCGTGCCCTTGATTCCCGGCTGTGCAGCGGTCTTTGAATGCGCCAACCGCAGCCAGTACGAAGAGGGCGACCACGTCATCTTTGTGGGCGAGGTGGAGCGCAGCATGCACCGCGCCGGCGCCCAGCCGCTGATCTTCCACGGCGGCCGCTACTTCACCGAGTTGCCGCTGTAGGGTCCCGCTGCGCGACGCCTGTTTGGCATGATCGCGGCCAGCAAAAGCATCAGGGAGACCCCAGGCATGACTTCGGCGGCCCGACTGTTCGACGTGCTGCGCGCCGACATGAAGGCCGCTGGCATCACCTACCGTGCGCTGGCGCAGCGCATCGGCATGAGCGAATCGAGCGTGAAGCGCATGTTCAGCGAACAGGACATGCCGCTGTCTCGACTGGCGCAGGTGAGCGAGGCTGTCGGCGTGGCCTTCGAAGAGCTGCTCGCCCGCGCCGCCCGCTCGGCGCCCGAGTTGACGCGGCTGACGCTGGAGCAGGAGCGGGCGTTGGTGGCCGACCCGCGGCTGCTGCTGGTGGCGATTTGCTGCTTGTCGCAATGGACCGTGGAGCAGATGCTGGGAGCTTACACGTTGACGCCTGCCGAGGTCGTGGCTTCGCTGGTGCGGCTGGACCGCCTCGGGCTGATCGAGCTCAAGGTCGACAACCGGTACCGCTTGGCCGTGAGCCACTCGTTCCACTGGCGCCGCGAGGGGCCGGTGATGGCCTATTTGCGCCGCCATGTGGTGGATGAGTTCTTCGATGCCGGTTTCGATGGCCGTGGCGAAACCTTGGTCACGGTGCATGGCCAACTCTCGCCTGCTGGGGCTGTCGAGATGGCGCAGCGGGTCGCACAGTTGGCCGGGGCCTTCGTGCATCGGCAGCGCGAGGACCAGCGCGACCCCGCCGCCGCTGGCGACGGCTACACGCTGATCGTGGGCTTGCGCTCGTTCGAGTTGGGGGCCTTCACCGAGATGCGCCGCCGCACCGCTCAGCGCAACAGCGCCGAGGGCAGCAGCACGGAGCCGAGGAAGAGGTAGGCCGAGCTGCCCCCATGGCGGGTGTGGCCGAAGCCCACGTAGACGGGGCCAAAGCGCGTGTCCAACACCGTGAACAAGGAGCCGCCCGCGCGCAACGGGCTGTCGGCGAGGCCGTTGGATTGGCTGGCTTTACCGGCCTCCAGCGACGCTCCCACCCGCACCGCGCCGCCCAGGGCCGCCGGCAGGGTGGCGATTTGGCGCGCCAGCACCGCACGGCCAAACACAACCCGCTGGCCCACCACCGAGTCGGGTGGCGCTCCCGACAGGCGCAGGAAACCGCCGAGCGCCAGCGGAACCGTGGCATTCAGCGACAGTCTTAGCCCCGCTGCGTAGACGTGACCCGCCCACAGCCCGCTGCTAGCAGCGTAGAGGCTGTCGAAGCGACTGCTGAAGCGCGTTGCGTTCGGGTAGTCCGCAGCCGTCCCGGCAAAACGCTCGTAACTGGCAGACAACAGGAGGCCACGGGTGGGAAAGCCTAACGAATCGAGCGTGTCATAGCCGATCTCGCCGAAAGCCGAAAGCTCGTTCACGCCGCCAGATGCGCCGATGTCGGGAACGGTTACCCGTCCACGCAGCCAGCGGTGCTGCAAGCCCATGCGCGCCTGGGCGTTGTCGAGCAGTCGACGTCCCAGCGCCAGTGACGCTATGCCGCTGCTAACGCTTACCAATAAACTGGCGCGACCGGTTTCGTCGTCGTATACCGAGGCGCCGTTCTTTCGGTAGCCCACGCGGGCGCTGCCAAACCAGGGCGACCCGGCCCCCACGGGCTGGTACCACTCGGTCAGCACCTCGTTGACCGTGCCGGCCCGCAGCAGGCTGCGCCACTCGGCTCCGGCCTGGTTGAGTCCGCCCAGCGTGTATAGGCCCGAGAGCGTGAGCTCGCTGTTGCGGGCGAAGTCGGTCGACAGGTCCACACCCAGCCGCAAGCGCGAACCGACCAGCGGCGAGGCGATGGGCAGCAGCAGCAGGTCGCGTGAGGGGCCGTCGCCCGCGATCACCGTTTCGACGCGTTCGGCATCGAGCTCGCGCGTCAAACGGGCGGCCGCGTCGCTGAGCGTTTGCGCCGTGAGCGCCTCCCCGGCGGCCAGCGGTGCCCTCACCCAGCCCGGCCGCGCTTGGCCGTCGCGACCGATGGGCTGCACGCGCACGGCCGCCGCCGTGGGCGGGCTGGCCGCCAGGGCGGTGTGCCCCTCGGTTCGGCGGCGGCGGTACTCGGCCCAGGCTTCGGGTGGCACGGACCAAGACGCCAGCCGCTGCGCTTGGGCGCGCGCCGCCGCAGCGCCGGCCTCGATGTTGTGTCGAGCGCGGTTGAAGTCGAGAAAGCTGGCGCCACCCAGCTC
>JBKCVH010000327.1:0-37067 GCA_046317675.1 Burkholderiales bacterium | reverse complement strand
ATCTTGTGCTGCGTCGCCTGGAGCGATACGGCTGCGAGTACCGGCACGGTGGGCTGGCATACGCTGATGACGTGCACTTTCGGTCCAATGTGCTGAATGAACTCGCGGATGTAGTCGACGTAGTCATCGAGGTGGAAGGCGCCGACTTCCATGGGCACCATGCGCGCATCGGTCCAGTCGGTGATGAACACCTTGTGATCCGGCAGCAGTTGCTTGACGGTGTCCCGAAGCAAGGTGCTGTGATGCCCCGAGAGTGGCGCCACCACCAAGACCGTGGCCTGGTGTTTCATGCGCTGGAGTTGCTCAGCGTCGTCGCTGAAGCGCTTGAAGCGAAGCAGTCGGCAAAACGGCTTCTCGATGATGACTCGCTCCTGAACCGCCACTGGCACGCCGCCTACATCCACATTGGCGATGTTGAACGGTGGCTTTTCATAGGCCTTGGCCAAGCGGTGCATCAGGTCAAGGCCCGCGGCAACGCGCGGCGCCATGAGTCCGTGCGCGAACGGCGATAGGGGGTGGGTATAGAGCTGGCCCGCCGCAGAGGCGAACTCTGCGAACGGACTGAGCAGCGCACGCTGCGTTTCGTAAAGCTGGTAAAGCATGGGGAGCTCCGCTGCGCCTGAATGGACGCTGATCTTGCCTCAAATGTTGCAGTGCAACATGAAAAGCTTTCGCGGAGCTTATCCCTTCATGACCGATGCCACAGCGGCAGCCACGCGGGGCAGGTTGTTTTCATTCAATGCGGCCACGCAGATGCGGCCGGAGTCGACGCCGTAAACGCCGAAATCGCTCCGCAGGCGCTGCATTTGAAGGGCGCTCAAACCGGAATAGCTGAACATGCCTTGCTGGCGCGTGATGAAGTCCAATGGCTGATCAACACCAGCCGCCTTCATGGCGAGCACCAGTGCGGTGCGCATGCTGGCGATGCGCACGCGCATCCCGGTCAATTCCTGCTCCCACTGCGAGCGCAGCAGGTCCGACCCCAGCACGGTGGCCACTACCTTGGCGCCATGCGTTGGCGGGTTGGAGTAATTGGTGCGAGCCGCTACTTTGAGCTGACTCTGGACCCGCGTGGCCTCGTCTGCGTCTGAGCACACCACGTGCAAGCTACCGACGCGCTCGCCGTAGAGGGAAAAGCTCTTGCTGAAACTGCTTGCGACGAGGAAGGTGTGGCCTTGTTTGCCCAGCAGGCGGACCAAGTAGGCGTCTTCTTTCAAGCCTTGGCCAAAGCCTTGGTAGGCCATGTCAACAAAGGGAATCAGTTGGCGCTCTTTCAAGACAGGGGCCAGTTGCGCCCATTGCGCCGGCGTGAGGTCGTAGCCCGTTGGGTTGTGGCAGCACGCGTGCAAAACGATGATGTCGCCGGGTCTCGCGTCGCCTTTAACGGTGGCCAGAAGCTGCTCAAACGCAACGCCCTTGGCTGAGGCATCAAAGTAGGGGTAATTCAAAACTTCAAAGCCTGCGTTGCTGAAGAGCGCGCGATGGTTCTCCCAGCTCGGGTCGGAAATCCACACCCGCGCTTGGGGCTGTAGGCGTTTCAGGAAGTCAGCGCCAACTTTGAGAGCACCGGTGCCGCCGATGGCCTGCAGGCTGGCAACGCGGCCCTGCTGCAGTACTTCTGCTTCAGCACCAAAAACTTGCCGCTGTGCGGCTTTGACGTACACCGGCAAACCGTCAATCGGCAGATAGCCGCGCGGCGAGGGGGATGCCGCCAGTTGCGCCTCAGCCGCGCGGACGCAGTCGAGCAAGGGAAGCTTGCCGGTGGCGTCGGTGTAGACGCCCACGCCGAGGTTGACTTTCTCGACCCTTGGGTCTGCATTGAACTGCTCGTTCAGGCCGAGGATGGGATCGCGCGGAGCGAGTAGGGCGGCAGCAAAGGCAGACATGGCGGGGTAGGCTCGCAGGTTTTGCGTGAGGCGAAGTGGCCAATTCTAGGCAGCACGCCCGCAAGCCCTGGGGATTACCCGATGTCTGACTCTCCCGCTGCCGAAGGCAGCACTGGCTCCGTCGAGGGCACCTTTGTTGAGTTTCCCGGCTCGCCGTTTCGGCTGCTGCAGCCCTTTCCGCCTGCCGGTGATCAACCTTCTGCCATTGCCAAGCTGGTTGAGGGCATCGAAGACGGGCTGGCCTATCAGACCCTTTTGGGCGTGACCGGTTCGGGCAAGACCTACACCATGGCCAATGTGATCGCCCGCATGGGGCGGCCCGCCATCGTGTTCGCGCACAACAAAACCTTGGCCGCGCAGCTGTACTCAGAGTTTCGGGATTTCTTTCCTGAGAACGCCGTCGAGTATTTTGTTTCGTACTACGACTACTACCAGCCCGAAGCGTACGTACCTCAACGCGACCTGTTCATTGAAAAGGACAGCGCGATCAATGAGCAGATTGAGCAGCTTCGGCTTTCTTGCACCAAGAGCCTGTTGGAGCGCCGGGATGTGGTCATCGTGGCGAGCGTGAGCGCCATCTACGGGATTGGGAACCCGAGCGATTACCACCAAATGGTGCTTACGCTTCGGACTGGGGACACGGTGGGTCAGCGCGATCTCATCGCACAGCTTGTGCGCATGCAGTACACGCGAAACGAAATTGAGTTCACCCGCGGCGCCTTTCGGGTGCGTGGCGATACCGTCGATGTGTTTCCAGCCGAGCACAGTGAACTGGCGCTCCGCATTGAGCTGTTTGACGACGAAGTGGAAAGCATGAGCCTCTTCGACCCCTTGACCGGCGCAGTGCGGCAAAAGCTTCAGCGCTTTACCGTTTACCCCAGCAGCCACTACGTGACGCCGCGCGAGCGCGTGCTGGCCGCCATTGAAACCATCAAGGAAGAGCTGCGCACGCGAGTGGGCGAGTTCATTCGAGATGGCAAGCTCGTTGAGGCGCAGCGCATCGAACAGCGCACCCGCTTTGACCTGGAAATGCTGCAAGAGGTCGGCCATTGCAAAGGCATTGAGAACTACACCCGCCACCTGAGTGCCGCGCCCCCCGGAATTGCGCCGTCCACCTTGGTGGATTACTTGCCGCCTGACGCGCTGATGTTCGTGGATGAAAGCCACGTCACCATCGGTCAATTTGGTGCGATGTACAGCGGCGACCGTTCGCGCAAGACCACCTTGGTCGAGTACGGATTTCGCCTGCCTTCGGCTCTGGACAACCGCCCACTCAAGTTCGAGGAGTTTGAGCGGAAGATGCGGCAAGCTGTGTTCGTTTCAGCCACCCCGGCAGACTATGAAAAGCGCCAGTCGGGTCAGGTGGTGGAGCAAGTGGTGCGGCCGACAGGGTTGGTGGATCCGCCCGTCGAAGTTCGACCCGCCACGCACCAAGTGGACGACGTGCTGCAGGAGATCCGCGATCGGGCTGCAGCTTCTGAGCGAGTCTTGATCACCACGCTGACCAAGCGCATGGCCGAGCAACTCACCGGGTACCTAGAGGAAAACGGCGTCAAGGTTCGCTACCTGCATTCCGACATCGATACCGTGGAGCGCGTCGAAATCATTCGAGATCTGCGCCTCGGCCTCTTCGATGTACTGGTTGGCATCAATTTGCTGAGAGAGGGCTTGGATATCCCAGAGGTGAGCTTGGTGGCCATCCTGGATGCGGACAAAGAGGGCTTTCTACGCAGCGAACGAAGCCTGATTCAGACCATCGGCCGCGCGGCACGAAACCTCCACGGGCGAGCCATCCTGTACGCCGACCGAATCACGGACTCCATGCAACGCGCCATGGCCGAAACGGAGCGGCGCCGAACCAAACAGCTTGCCTTCAATGCGGAGCACGGCATCACGCCGCGTGGCATCCAGAAGAAGGTGAGGGAACTGATCGACGGCGTTGTCTCAGACAAGGCGAGGGATGCCTTGGCGGTTCAGTTGCCTGCCTTGGAAGTGCTTTCCGAGAAAGACATCGGTAAGCGCATTCAGCAACTCGAAAAGCAGATGTACGAGCACGCCCGTAATCTGGAGTTCGAACAAGCTGCCCGACTGCGCGATCAACTGGCTCAGCTCAAAGAGCGTCTGTTCGGTGCGGCCGGCCATGATTCCGCTTGACTTTGACTGCAAAGAGCTTACGCTCCACAAGGTTGTTTGTCCAAGACAAACCTACTTCCAATAGGCGACTAAACTAGTCGGGCTTTCAGAGGGGTTGACCCTCCCTGCAAGTGATTTGCCTGGGTATGGCAGTCGCCGTTGACTTCAAACCCGCTAAGGAGCTGCTTCCATGAGATTGACCACCAAAGGCCGTTTTGCTGTGACTGCGATGCTCGATTTGGCGTTGCGCGAACACAACGGCCCAGTTGCGCTTGCTGCCATCAGTCAGCGGCAGCAGATTTCTTTGTCCTACCTAGAGCAGCTGTTTGGCAAGCTGCGCCGTGCCGAGTTGGTCGAAAGCACTCGCGGTCCGGGTGGCGGCTATTCGCTGGGCCGCGCTGCGCAAGACATCACCGTGGCTGATGTGATCCTGGCCGTGGACGAGCCGATCGACGCGACCGGGTGCGGCGGCAAGGAAAACTGCATGGGTCACGACAGCGGCCGTTGCATCACCCATGAACTCTGGACTCGCCTGAACGACCACATGCTGGTGTACCTGAGTAGCGTCAGCTTGCGGCACTTGGTGGACGAGCAACGCGCCGCTGGCGTCGTGATTGAAGAAGGCGCTCCTGTAAAGCGTGCCATTTCTTCCCAGCCCGTGGTCAAGCCAATCCGCATCACCGGTCCCAATTCCGTTTTCGCCCTGGGCAACGCCTTCGGCACCAAGTAACTGCACTCTATGACCCCGCATTTCCCCATCTACATGGATTACGGCGCCACCAACCCGGTTGACCCCCGGGTGGTCGATGCCATGATCCCTTGGCTCCGCGAAAACTTCGGTAACCCTTCTTCTCGCAGCCATGCCTATGGCTGGGTGGCCGAGGAGGCCGTCGAGAAGGCGCGCGAGCAGGTGGCGGCGTTGATTGGTGCGGATCCGCGCGAAATCGTTTGGACGTCTGGCGCGACCGAGAGCAACAACTTGGCGATCAAGGGTGCGGCCGAGTTTTACAAGAGCCGTGGCAATCACATCGTGACGGTCAAGACGGAGCACAAAGCTGTCTTGGACACCTGCCGCGAGTTGGAGCGCCGGGGCTTCGAGCTCACCTATCTCGACGTTTTGCCCAACGGGCTGGTCGACTTGGACGTGTTCAAGGCGGCGCTGCGCGAGGGCACGATTCTGGCTTCGATCATGGCCGTAAACAACGAGATTGGGGTCATCCAGGACATGGCGGCCCTGGGTGCCTTGTGCCGCGAGCGAGGCGTGATTTTTCATTCCGACGCCGCCCAGGCGACCGGCAAGATCGCCCTGGATTTGGCGGAGCTGCCGATCGATTTGATGAGCTTGGCGTCGCACAAGACCTACGGCCCGAAGGGCATCGGGGCGCTCTATGTTCGACGCAAACCTCGCGTTCGACTCGAAGCGCAGATGCATGGCGGTGGCCACGAGCGCGGCATGCGCAGTGGCACCTTGCCAACCCACCAGATTGTCGGAATGGGTGAGGCTTTCCGTATTGCCAAAGAGGAGATGGGTACGGAGCTCGAGCGCATTCGCATGCTGCAGCAGCGCCTCATCAATGGCATCAAGGGCATGGAAGAGGTTTTCATCAATGGCGACCTTGAGCGGCGGATCCCGCATAACGTCAATGCGTCGTTCAACTTCGTTGAGGGCGAATCTCTGTTGATGGGCGTTAAGAATGTGGCCTTGTCTTCGGGCTCGGCCTGCACTTCGGCGAGCTTGGAGCCGAGCTACGTGCTTCGGGCTTTGGGGCGCTCAGACGAGTTGGCCCACAGCAGCCTGCGCATGACCTTGGGCCGCTTTACCACGGTTGAAGAGATTGACGAAGTGGTTGCCACGCTAAAAGACCGCGTGGGCAAACTGCGAGAGCTGTCTCCCCTTTGGGAAATGCACAAAGACGGGATTGACCTGTCCACCATCCAGTGGGCAGCACACTGAGGAAGAGCAATGGCATACAGCGACAAAGTGGTGGACCACTACGAAAACCCCCGGAACGTTGGTTCGTTTGATAAGGGCGACGAGCAAGTCGGCACCGGCATGGTGGGGGCGCCCGCCTGCGGCGACGTGATGAAACTGCAAATTAAAGTCAATGCCGAAACCGGCTTGATCGAGGATGCGCGCTTCAAAACCTATGGATGCGGCTCTGCCATTGCCAGCAGCTCTTTGGTGACGGAATGGATCAAAGGCAAGAGCTTGGACGAGGCCGTGCAGATCAAGAATTCCCAGATTGCTGAGGAATTGGCTCTGCCGCCAGTCAAGATCCATTGCTCGATCTTGGCCGAGGATGCCATCAAGGCCGCTGTGGCCGACTACCGGCAGAAAAGCGAAGCCAAACAGACGGCGGCCGCCTGATCATGAGCATCACCTTGAGCGAAGCCGCTGCCAATCATGTGACGCGCTTCCTGTCGAGGCGCGGCAAAGGGGTTGGGGTGCGTTTGGGCGTCAAAACCACCGGTTGTTCTGGCTTGGCTTACAAGCTGGAATACGCCGACGAAGTGGCTGCCGAAGATGTGGTTTTTGAGGATCGTGGCGTGAAGGTCTTGATCGACCCGAAAAGCCTGCCCTACCTAGAAGGCACGCAACTCGACTTCGTGCGTGAGGGGTTGAACGAGGGTTTCAAGTTCCTCAACCCACGCGAGAAGGACCGCTGCGGTTGCGGCGAGTCGTTCCGCGTTTGACCATTTACCCATTCGGAAAAGCGCGGCCAAGTGCCGCGTTTCTTTTTTCATGAACCTCACCAGCGACGACTTCAGCCTGTTCGGTCTTCCCGCACGACAGCGGCTGGATCGGGCTGAGCTTGATGCCCGCTGGAAGGCTTTGGCTGCCCAAGTTCATCCGGACAAGCACCTTGGGCAAGGCGTGCACGCCCAGGCTCGCTCCATGCAGTGGGCGCTGCGCGTGAACGAGGCCTACCGCCGCCTTCGCGACCCGCTTAGCCGCGCGGCCTACCTGTGTGAGCAGCGCGGTGCGGCCATTGAGGCCGAGAGCAACACCCACATGTGCCGCTCTTTCCTTGGCGAGCAAATGACCTGGCGCGAAGCATTGGATGAGGCAGACACGCAATCTGCCATGGATGCGCTGGAAGCCCAGGTCAAGCGCCGACAGATTGGACTGTTTGAAACGGTCGCCAAAGAGCTTGATGAGCCTGGCGGCGAGCCGGCCCGGGCTGCCGAGGCCGTGCGTGCATTGAGGTTTGTTGCGCGTTTTGTGAAAGATATCGAGCGTCGTCGAGACGCACTTTTTCCCATCTGAAGCATGGAGCCCAGAGCCGCAAGCGTGGCAGCCCGTTCTCGGCTGCTGACGCGCTTGCTAAGCCGGGGCGCTGACTGATATGGCCCTTCTGCAAATTTCCGAACCTGGGCAATCGCCCGACCCCCACCAGCGTCGCCTGGCGGTGGGTATTGACCTGGGCACGACGCATTCGCTTGTCGCTGCGGTTCGTAGCGGCATCCCGGAATGCCTGCCAGATTCACAGGGGCGGGTCATCCTGCCTTCGGTGCTGCGCTACATGGGCAATGGCCAGCGCGAGATTGGGCATGAGGCTCTGGCCAACGCGGCAGACGATCCGGCCAACACCATTGCCTCCGTGAAGCGCCTGATGGGTCGCCGCTTGGCAGATGTTCGGCAGGCCGGCAAATTGCCCTACTCGCTGGAAGACGGCGCAGGCATGGTTCAAGTGCTGACGCGCGAGGGCCCGAAGTCCCCAGTAGAGATCTCGGCGGAGTTGTTGGCAACGCTGCGCCAGCGCGCCGAGGATTCTTTCGACGACTTGCTCTACGGAGCCGTCGTGACCGTACCCGCCTACTTCGATGACGCACAGCGGCAAGCGACCAAGGACGCCGCCGAGATGGCGGGCATCAAAGTACTTCGCTTGATCAACGAGCCAACTGCTGCTGCCATTGCCTATGGGCTCGACCACGGGAGCGAGGGGCTCTATGCGGTCTACGACTTGGGCGGTGGCACCTTTGACGTGTCTTTGCTCCGGTTGTCGCGAGGTGTCTTTGAAGTGGTGGCAACGGGCGGTGATGCAGCGCTCGGCGGGGATGATTTCGACCAGATGCTGGCGGATTGGGCATTGCAACAAGGGGGTCTGGAGAGCGTGACCAGCGGGGACCGCCAGCGCCTTCGGACCGCAGCGCGCCGAGCCAAAGAGATGCTCTCGGCGGCTGACCTGACGGCACTGAGGTGCGACCTAGAAGCTGGCGCGCTCAAGGTTCGCGTGAGTCGCCAAGACTTTGAAACCTTGACGAAGCCTCTGCTGGATCGCACGGTCAGCGTGGTTCGCCGGGTGTTGCGTGATGCGGCTACGGATGTTTCCGAGGTCCAAGGTGTTGTGATGGTGGGCGGCTCGACGCGCATGCCCATGGTTCGCAAGCGCATGAGCGAGCTCTTCGAACAACCGGTTCTGACCGATTTGAATCCGGACGAAGTGGTGGCTCTTGGTGCGGCTGTGCAAGCCAACCTATTGGCGGGCAATGCGGGTAGCGAAGACATGCTGCTTTTGGATGTGATTCCACTCTCGCTGGGTTTGGAAACCATGGGCGGGCTGGTGGAGCGCATCGTTGAGCGCAATGCAACCCTGCCGGTGGCCAAGGCGCAAGATTTCACGACCTTCAAGGATGGCCAAACCGCCCTTGCGCTGCATATCGTGCAAGGCGAGCGAGAGTTGGTGAGCGACTGCCGATCCTTGGCCCGTTTTGAGCTGCGCGGCATTCCGCCGATGGCGGCCGGTGCGGCCCGTATTCGTGTGAGTTTTCAGGTCGATGCCGATGGCCTCCTGAGCGTGGCGGCCAAGGAAATGCTCAGCGGTGTGGAGGCCATCATCAGCGTCAAGCCAAGCTATGGGCTGAGTGACGAGCAGATCGCCGCCATGCTGAAAGATGGCTTTGCCAGTGCAGCCTCTGACCTAGAGGCGCGCAAACTGCGTGAGGCTCAAGTCGATGGAGATCGCATGCTCGCGGCAACTGCCAGCGCATTGGCGCTGGACTCGGATTTGCTAAGCCCGCAAGAGCGCTCCGACATTGACGCACTCATGTTGGCCCTGCGCCAAACCCTCTCCGGCTCGCCGGCGGAGGCCATCGATGCTGCCGTTTTGCAGTTGGCCAAAGGCACTGAGGCCTTTGCTGGCGCACGCATGAATCGATCGATTCAGCAGGCCCTGACCGGCCGAACTTTGGAAGAACTCTGATGCCGATCATCACGATCTTGCCGCACCCCGAATACTGCCCAGCAGGCCGAGAAGTGCAAGCGCCCACGGGTACAAGCTTGTGCGAAGCGCTACTGGATCACGGCGTTGACATTGAGCACGCTTGTGACCAAGTGTGCGCGTGCACCACTTGCCATGTCATCGTCCGCAAAGGCTATGGGTCTTTGTCCGAGATGGAGGAGGGCGAAGAGGACATGCTCGATCGTGCGTGGGGCCTAGAGGCTGACTCAAGGCTGGCTTGCCAGGCCATCTTGGCGCGAGACGATGTCACGATCGAAATTCCGAAGTACTCGATCAACCACGCCAAGGAAAAGAAGGCCTAGTCGTCATGCCTTGGCGCGTACTTGGCTTTGAATCTTCCTGTGACGAGACTGGCGTAGCGCTTGTCGAGTTGTCCGATGGGCGGGCAAGTTTGCTCGCTCATGCGCTGCACAGCCAGATCGACATGCACCAAGCGTTTGGCGGTGTCGTCCCCGAGTTGGCCTCTAGGGATCACATTCGGCGTGCCGTGCCTCTGGCCCGGCAGGTGATGGCGCAAAGTGGATTGCAATGGACGGACCTGGATGCCATTGCTTACACCCAAGGCCCAGGTCTGGCCGGGGCCTTACTCGTCGGAGCCGGCGTCGCAGTTGCACTGGCTGCTGCCTTGAACAAGCCGACTCTGGCAGTCCACCATCTTGAGGGGCACTTGTTGTCTCCCTTCCTGTCGGTTGATCCGCCTCAGTTCCCCTTTGTTTGCTTGTTGGTCTCTGGGGGGCACACCCAACTGATGCGGGTTGAGGGGGTTGGGCGCTACGAAACGCTCGGCGAAACCATCGACGATGCGGCTGGCGAAGCCTTTGACAAGAGCGCCAAGTTGCTAGGCCTGCCTTACCCCGGAGGGCCGCATTTGGCCCGGCTGGCGGAACAGGGGCGCCCAGACGCCTTTGCGCTGCCCCGACCCCTATTGCATTCCGGTGATCTCGACTTCAGTTTTGCCGGTCTGAAGACGGCCGTTTTGACGCAGGCGCGAAAGCTCAGCGGAACAGACAGCGAGCGCGCCGATTTGGCCGCCTCGACGCAGGCTGCCATCGTGGAGGTGCTGCTCAAGAAGAGTTTGACGGCCCTGAAAGAGACGGGCTTGAAGCGACTCGTCGTGGCCGGCGGTGTTGGGGCGAATCTGGTCCTGCGGTCGCAACTCGTTGCCGCTTGTGCGAAACG
Source organism: Burkholderiales bacterium (assembly GCA_046317675.1). GTDB lineage: Bacteria > Pseudomonadota > Gammaproteobacteria > Burkholderiales > Burkholderiaceae_C > Inhella. Next base: position 26,626 of record JBKCVH010000327.1, on the reverse strand, counting down.
AGGTGTTCAGTTGCACTTTCCAGAGTTGAGCCTTTGCACTGACAACGGCGCCATGATTGCCTTGGCTGCGGCAATGCGATTCGAAGCCGGGTGCGCAGATTTGCAAGTCGCCCGCTCATTTGAAGTGCGTCCGCGCTGGCCGCTGGCGCAGGCCTAGTCAATGCGCGTGGCGCATACGCAATTCCTCAAGGATGGCGTTGCGAAGGTCCTGTTCTGCGACGCAGTTGTCCCATTCATCCCAGCCTGAATCCAGGCATTCAAGCCCTTCCAGCGAGGCGCGGTCGAACAGGATGCTGCCGGCGCCGAGTGCGGCTGGGCTGCGACTGAAGTGGGGTGGTTTGGCGGTGCTCATGGAGCGAAGCATCGGTTTTCGATTGGGTCGGCAGAAGTCCCCCAAAAGGGGGAATTCGTTCAATTCCGGTTCGCCCATGTGGCCTGCAGCTCGACCCAACCCTCAAGCCGGGTATACTCCAAAAGTTTTGCGCCCTCAAGGGCTGAAAAACGCTTAGCACGGCGGGGGTCGGTTTCACTCCCGTTCGCAAGTCCAACCCGGAAACCGCTTGGCCAGACTACGCATGGCAGCGGCTTTCCATCGCATGAAGGAAACACCATGTCCATCGTCAAAGCTGACATCGTCCAAGCCCACGCCCGCGCCGCCAACGACACCGGGAGCCCGGAAGTCCAAGTTGCCTTGCTGACCGCTCGCATCAACGACCTGACCCCTCACTTCAAGGCCAACCCGAAGGACCACCATGGTCGTCGCGGTTTGCTGAAGATGGTCAATGCGCGCAAGGGCCTGCTGGCCTACTTGAAGAGCCGCGACAGCAGCCGCTACGTTGAGCTGATCAAGAAGCTCGGCCTGCGCAAGTAAGCACCCCGAGAAGAGCCTGCAGCCGATGCTGTGGGCTCTTTGTTTTTCAACGCATCCGCCGGAGACCTGCACCCCGTGACCGCATGCCATCCCCAAAGCACTTCGCAGCAAGGCTTTGGGAATGACATGGCGAACGGCTTGCCAAGCCCGGCTCCACACCGAACCCCTAGGAGCATTCCATGAGCCTTTTCAACAAAGTCACCAAAACCTTTCAGTGGGGCCAGCACACGGTCACGATGGAAACCGGCGAGATCGCGCGCCAGTCCACCGGCGCTGTGCTCGTCAACATCGACGACACCGTGGTCCTCGCAACCGTTGTGGCGCGTACCAGCGCCAAGGCCGGGCAAGATTTCTTCCCGCTGACCGTCGACTACATCGAGAAGACTTATGCCGCCGGCAAGATCCCAGGCAGCTTCTTCAAGCGTGAAGGCCGCCCGAGCGAACTCGAGACCCTGACCAGCCGCCTGATTGACCGCCCGATTCGCCCCCTGTTCCCTGAAGGCTTCTTTAATGAAGTGCAGGTGGTCGTTCACACCCTGTCGCTGAATCCAGAGGTTTCGGCCGACATCGCCGCCTTGATCGCCACCAGCGCTGCGCTGTCGATCTCCGGCATCCCGTTCAATGGCCCGATTGGCGCGGCCCGCGTCGGCTATGTGAATGGTGAGTACGTGCTCAACCCCGGCAAAAGCGAGCTGGTGAACAGCAAGCTGGATCTGGTTGTGGCTGGCACTGAAGCCGCTGTGCTGATGGTGGAGTCGGAAGCTGACCAACTCAGCGAAGAAATCATGCTCGGCGCCGTGGTGTTTGGCCACGAAGCGGGCAAGACCGCCATCAGCGCCATCCATGAACTGGTGCGCGACGCAGGCAAGCCGAGCTGGAACTGGGAAGCCCCAGCCAAGAACGAGCCTTTCATCGCCCAGGTTAATGCCCTGGCTGAGGAGAAGCTTCGCGCCGCTTACCAAATTCGTAGCAAGCAAGCCCGCACCGAGGCTTGCCGTGCCACCTACGCAGGCGTCAAGGAAGCCCTGAAGGCTGCTGGTGTCGAGTTTGATGGTGTCGAAGTCGACAACCTGTTGTTCGAGATCGAAGCCCGCATCGTGCGCAGCCAAATCTTGGCTGGCGAGCCGCGCATCGACGGCCGCGATACCCGCACCGTCCGCGCCATCGAAATCCGCAGCAGCGTGCTGCCGCGCGCCCACGGTTCGTCGCTGTTCACCCGCGGTGAGACCCAAGCTTTGGTGGCCACCACGCTGGGCACCGACCGTGATGCGCAAATGATCGACGCGCTGGCCGGTGAGTACACCGACCGCTTCATGCTGCACTACAACATGCCTCCGTTCGCCACCGGCGAGACCGGCCGCGTCGGAACGCCCAAGCGCCGCGAAATCGGCCATGGCCGCCTCGCCAAGCGCGCCCTGATGGCTGTGTTGCCGAGCAAGGAAGACTTCCCCTACACCCTGCGTGTGGTGTCAGAAATCACCGAATCGAACGGCTCGTCGTCGATGGCTTCGGTCTGCGGCGGCTGCTTGTCGATGATGGACGCTGGCGTGCCTTTGAAGGCGCACGTGGCCGGCATCGCCATGGGCTTGATCAAGGATGGCAACCGCTTCGCCGTGCTGACCGACATCTTGGGTGACGAAGATCACCTCGGTGACATGGACTTCAAGGTCGCTGGCACCACCAACGGCGTGACCGCTCTGCAAATGGACATCAAGATCCAGGGCATCACCAAGGAAATCATGCAAGTGGCACTGGCGCAGGCCAAAGAAGCTCGCTTGCACATCCTTGATGTGATGGTCGGCGCAATGGGCAGCGCCAAGACCGAGGTGTCGAACTTTGCACCGCGCCTCTACACCATGAAGATCAATCCGGAAAAGATCCGTGACGTGATCGGAAAGGGCGGCGCCACCATCCGTGCACTGACCGAAGAGACGGGGACCACCATCGACATCGGCGACGACGGCACCATCACCATCGCCTCGACCGATGCTGAAAAGGCCGCCTTGGCCAAGAAGCGTATCGAAGACATCACCGCCGAGGCTGTGGTTGGCAAGACTTATGAAGGTCCGGTCGTGAAGATCTTGGATTTCGGCGCGCTCGTGCAAATTCTTCCGAACAAGGATGGTTTGGTGCACATCAGCGAGATTGCCCATCGCCGTATCGAGAAGGTCACCGACGTGCTCAAGGAAGGCGAAATCGTCAAGGTCAAGGTGCTTGACACCGACGAGAAGGGCCGCGTCAAGCTGTCCATGAAGGCCTTGATCGCGCGCGAAGCCGCGCCCGCTGCTGAGTAATCCAGCGCCGATGAAAGCCATCGCCATCGTCCAGGCGGGCGGTCCGGAAGTGCTCGTGCTTGGCGAGCATCCGGCACCGCAGTCTGGCGTGGGCGAATGCTTGATTCGTGTAGCGGCATCGGGTGTCAATCGCCCCGATGTGCTGCAGCGCAAGGGCCTGTACCCAGCTCCGGCTGGTGCTAGCGCTTTGCCCGGCTTGGAAGTCGCAGGCCAGATCGAAGCCGGTGACGAAGTGGCCTTGGCTGAGGCGGGCCTGCGTATCGGCGATGCCGTTTGCGCCTTGGTTGCCGGTGGTGGCTACGCCGAGCTTTGCGTGGCGCCGGTCGCGCAGTGCTTGGCCGTGCCATCGGGCTGGACCTTGCAAGAGGCGGCCGGCCTGCCGGAGACCCTGTTTACCGTCTGGTCGAACTTGATGGATCAGGGTGGGTTGCAGGCAGGTGATCGCGTGCTGATCCATGGTGGTTCAAGCGGCATTGGGGTGACGGCGATTCAAGTTGCCAAGGCCTTTGGTGCGCAGGTTTGGGTGACGGTGGGGAGCCAAGCCAAGGCGGCCGCATGCACAGCGCTCGGGGCCGATGGCGCGATCAACTACCGCGAGCAGGACTTTGTCGAGGCGGGCTTGGCAGCGACTGGGGGTTCGGGATTCGATTTGATTCTGGACATGGTGGCTGGTTCTTACATTGCGCGAAACCAGCAAGTCTTGGCCGAACTCGGTCGGCTGCTGGTGATTGCGGTGCAGGGCGGCGCGAAGGCGGAGCTGGATGCGGCTGTTTTGCTGCGCAAGCGCCAGCGCATCAGCGGTAACACTTTGCGCAGCCGCCCATTGGCATTCAAAGCGAGCATTGCTCAGCAATTGCGCGAGCGGGTTTGGCCGCTGTTGGTGCAGAGGCGCATCAAGCCAGTGTTGCACCGTGTGTTGCCGGCAGCGCAGGCAGCCCAGGCGCATGCGGAAATGGAAGCGGGTGAGCACGTCGGCAAGATCGTTCTGGATTGGCAAGGAGCATGACCATGCGCAAGACCCTCGTAGTGGGCAACTGGAAGATGAATGGCAGCAAGGCGCAGGTCGTCGAGTTGCTCGATGCATTGAAGGCGCTCGGCCCTTGGTCCAGCGAAGTTGCGATTTGCCCGCCAATGACTTATCTAGCTCAGGTTGAGTCGCTGCTGCAAGGCTGCTCAATGGCTTGGGGTGCTCAGGATGTGTCGGCCCACAACGGGCAGGGCGCATACACCGGCGAAGTGTCGGCCACCATGCTGAAAGACTTTGGTGCGCGCTACGCCATCGTTGGCCACAGCGAGCGCCGCACTTACCACGCCGAGAACGACCAGCTCGTGGCTGCGAAGGCAAAGGCGGCCCTGGCGCAGGGCGTGATTCCCATCGTTTGCGTTGGGGAGACGCGCGCGGAGCGCGAGGCCGGACATACCGAAGCCGTTGTGCAGCGTCAGTTGGGCGCCGTCATCCGAAATTTGGGTGCGCGCATTGGTGAAGTGGTGGTTGCTTACGAGCCAGTCTGGGCCATTGGAACGGGGCTGACCGCCTCGCCCGCACAGGCTCAAGCGGTGCATGCCGGCCTGCGCCAGCAGCTGCTGGCCGCAACGCCTTCTGCTGCGCAGATGCGCATCATTTACGGCGGCAGCGTCAAACCCGACAACGCCGCTGAGCTGTTTGCTCAAGCTGATATTGATGGTGGATTGATCGGTGGGGCCGCCTTGAAGGCAGCCGACTTCGACGCCATTTGCCGCGCTTGATTTAAAGATTCGAATTACTTGGAGAACAACGAATGCAGTTCCTGATGAACCTCGTGATTGCCTTGCAGTTGCTTAGTGCACTGGCCATCATCGTCCTCGTGCTCTTGCAGCAAGGTAAGGGCGCCGATATGGGGGCTGCATTTGGCGGCGGCGCCTCTGGCACTTTGTTTGGTGCGACGGGTAGCGCAAACGCTTTGTCGCGAGCCACGGCAATCCTGGCGACGACCTTCTTCGCTTGCACGCTTGCTCTCGCGCATTTCGCTACCAATCGGCCAGTCGCCGCGAGCGAAGGTTTGCTCGATGGGAAGCCGGCTGCGGCCGCTTCGGCCCCCGCTTCAGCAGCTCCGATCAGCGGCGCTGGTGCTATTCCTGGCGCGGCGCCTGCATCTGCTGCTTCGGCACCTTAAAAAACCTCGTTTTTCTCTATAGAATGCGAGGCTGTTCGCTGAGGCCAACCTCATGCGCAGCGAACAGCAAAAATTAGCGCTCGTGGTGAAATTGGTAGACACGCTATCTTGAGGGGGTAGTGGCGAAAGCTGTGCGAGTTCGAGTCTCGCCGAGCGCACCAGAATTCAAGTGGGAACTCCGGTTCTCTGCCTCGTCAAACGGGCGCAAGAAGCAAAGCAGTGCCGACCCTAGGTTGAACTGCGGCGATTGCGCCCGTTGTCGTTTCTGTTCAAGCTTTGCCGAAGCTTTGAGCGCATAAGATGCCGCCAAAATTCACAAGCGGCAACAGACCATGAGTTTGGAACAGTACCTCCCTGTCATCCTTTTCATTCTGGTCGGCGTCGCCGTCGGCATCATTCCCCAGGTGCTGGGCGCGGTGCTCGGTCCGCACAAGCCGGACGCGGCCAAGAACTCGCCCTACGAGTGCGGCTTCGAGGCATTCGAAGATGCGCGCATGAAGTTCGATGTTCGCTACTACTTGGTCGCCATCCTCTTCATCTTGTTTGACCTGGAAATCGCATTCCTGTTTCCTTGGGCGGTGTCGCTGAAAGAGATTGGCCCCACCGGCTTCTGGGCCATGATGATCTTTCTAGGCATCCTTGTCGTGGGCTTTGCCTACGAGTGGAAAAAAGGCGCACTCGATTGGGAATGAGGCATTGAGCTATGGGCATTGAAGGCGTTCTCAAGGAAGGATTTGTCACCACGTCGGTGGACAAACTCATCAACTGGTCCAAGACCGGTTCTTTATGGCCGATGACCTTCGGCTTGGCCTGTTGTGCCGTGGAAATGATGCACGCGGGCGCTGCTCGCTATGACATCGATCGGTTCGGTATGTTGTTCCGTCCAAGCCCGCGCCAATCGGACTTGATGATCGTGGCAGGCACCTTGTGCAACAAGATGGCTCCAGCCTTGCGCAAGGTCTACGACCAAATGGCCGAGCCGCGCTGGGTCATTTCGATGGGCTCCTGTGCCAATGGCGGTGGCTATTACCACTACAGCTATTCGGTAGTGCGAGGGTGTGATCGCATCGTGCCCGTTGATGTCTACGTCCCCGGTTGCCCGCCCACTGCAGAAGCGCTTCTGTATGGCATCCTGCAACTGCAGGCCAAGATCCGTCGAGAAAACACCATCGCACGATGACTGCTCCTTCACTTGAAACGCTGCAGGCTGCTCTGCAATCGGTGCTCGGAGAGCGCATCAAGAAATCTACCCAGCGGCTGGGTGAGTTGACGATTGAAGTCGCAGCTGCAGATTGGCTGGTTGTTGCCAAATTGCTGCGTGATCACTCGGCGCTCCAGTTCGAGCAACTGATTGACCTTTGCGGACTTGATTACTCCGGTTACGGAGATGGCGCCTATGAGGGCCCCCGCTTCGCAGTGGTGACCCATTTGCTTTCGGTGAGTCTGAACCAACGCCTGCGGGTGAGGGTTTTTGCGCCTGACGACGACTTCCCCTGTGTTGCGTCGGTAACGAGCATTTGGGCGGCTGGTAACTGGTTCGAGCGCGAGGCTTTTGACCTGTTCGGAATTCTTTTCGAAGGTCATACGGACTTGCGCCGCATCCTGACCGACTACGGTTTCATCGGTCACCCCATGCGCAAGGACTTCCCGGTCACTGGACATGTGGAGATGCGTTACGACGCCGAGCAGCGTCGAGTGATCTACCAGCCTGTCTCGATCGAGCCCCGCGAAATCACTCCGCGCGTCATCCGCGAAGACCACTACGGTGGCATGAAGAGTTAAGCCATGGCCGATATCAAGAACTACACACTGAACTTCGGCCCTCAGCATCCTGCAGCGCACGGCGTGCTGCGACTGGTGCTCGAGTTGGATGGCGAGGTTATTCAGCGCGCCGATCCGCACATCGGACTTTTGCACCGTGCCACTGAAAAACTGGCCGAGAGCAAGACCTACATCCAGTCGCTGCCTTACATGGACCGACTGGACTATGTCTCGATGATGTGCAACGAGCACGCGTACTGCTTGGCCATTGAGAAGATGATGGGCCTTGAGGTGCCGGTGCGGGCCCAGTACATCCGCGTGATGTACAGCGAGCTGACTCGCCTGCTCAACCACTTGCTCTGGCTCGGTTGTCACGGGCTGGACTGCGGTGCGATGAACATCCTCATCTACTGCTTCCGCGAGCGCGAAGACATCTTTGACATGTACGAAGCGGTTAGTGGTGCCCGGATGCACGCGGCTTACTTCCGTCCAGGTGGTGTTTACCGCGACCTGCCGGAAACCATGCCGCAGTACTCGGCAAGCAAGATTCGCAACGCCAAGGCGATTGCCAAGCTCAACGAGAACCGCAGCGGCAGCCTGCTCGATTTCATCGACGACTTCACCAAGCGCTTCCCGGCCTGTGTCGACGACTACGAGACGCTCCTGACCGACAACCGCATCTGGAAGCAGCGCACCGTGGGGGTTGGTGTGGTGACGCCAGAGCGTGCCAAGAATCTCGGCTTTACCGGCGCCATGCTGCGCGGCAGTGGCATTGCATGGGACCTGCGCAAGCAGCAGCCGTATGACGTGTACGACCGCATGGATTTCGACATTCCGGTTGGCGTCAATGGCGATACCTACGACCGCTATTTGGTGCGGATGGAAGAACTGCGTCAGAGCAACCGCATCATTCAGCAGTGCGTGGCTTGGTTGCGTGCCAACCCAGGTCCGGTGATCACCAGTAATCACAAGGTGGCGCCGCCGGATCGCGAGTCCATGAAGACCAACATGGAAGAGCTGATTCACCACTTCAAGCTCTTCACCGAGGGTTTCCGTGTGCCTGAGGGCGAGGCCTATGCCGCCGTTGAGCATCCGAAGGGTGAGTTCGGCATCTACATGGTCAGTGACGGCGCCAACAAGCCTTACCGCTTGAAGATCCGCGCACCTGGATTCGCACATTTGGCGGCGCTGGATGAGATGGGCCGCGGCCACATGATTGCAGACGCGGTGGCCATCATTGGCACCATGGACATCGTGTTCGGTGAGATCGATCGATGAGCAGCTACACCTTGAGCGACGCAACGCGCGCACGCTTCGACCGCGAGGTCGCCAAGTACCCCTACGAGTATCGGCAGTCGGCCACGATGGCCTGCTTGGCCATCGTGCAGCAAGAACAGGGATTTGTGTCGCGTGAGGCCGAAGAGGTCGTTGCCGCTTACCTTGGGATGGCGCCGATTGCGGTGCACGAAGTCACAACCTTCTACAACATGTTCAACCAGCGGAAGTTGGGCAAGTTCAAGCTCAATGTCTGCACCAATTTGCCCTGCCAATTGCGCGACGGACAAAAGGCGCTCGAGCACGTTTGTTCGCGCCTTGGAGTGGAAGAGGGCGGCACCACAGCTGATGGCCAGTTCACGGTGCAGAAAAGCGAATGCTTGGGCGCCTGTGCCGATGCGCCGGTGCTCCTGGTCAATGACCGTGAAATGTGCAGTTTCATGAGCCACGATCGGCTCGACGAATTGCTCGACGTGTTGAAGAAGGCCTGAGTCATGGTGGACCTCTCTCAGTTCAAATCAAGCGGCATCGACACCTGTTTCCATGGCCGACACATTGCCCCGCAGATCTATGCAGATCTGAATGGCAGCAACTGGCACCTCGACGATTACGTCGCCCGCGGCGGCTATGAGGCGTTGAAGAAGATCCTGGCCCGTGACGGTGGCATGACGCAAGAGCAGGTCATTGCCGAGGTCAAGGCGTCTGCGCTTCGCGGTCGTGGCGGCGCCGGCTTTCCGACCGGACTCAAGTGGAGCTTCATGCCGCGCCAGTTCCCGGGCGCAAAGTACTTGGTCTGCAACTCCGATGAAGGCGAGCCGGGTACCTGCAAGGACCGCGACATCCTGATGTTCAACCCGCACTCGGGTATCGAAGGCATGGCCATTGCGGCCTATGCCATGGGCATCAGCGTCGGCTACAACTACATCCACGGCGAAATCTTCGAGGTGCATGAGCGTTTTGAGGCAGCTCTTGAAGAAGCTCGAGCTGCCGGTTTCTTGGGCGACAAGATTCAGGGCAGCGACTTCAGCTTCCAGTTGCACAGCCATCACGGCTTTGGCGCCTACATCTGCGGGGAAGAGACGGCGCTGCTGGAGTCCCTGGAAGGCAAGAAGGGGCAGCCGCGTTTCAAGCCGCCGTTCCCGGCGAGTTTTGGTCTCTACGGCAAGCCGACCACGATCAACAACACCGAGACGTTTGCGGCTGTTCCTTGGATCATCCGCAATGGCGGCCAGGCCTACCTCGAAGTCGGTAAGCCCAACAACGGTGGCACCAAGATCTATTCGGTCAGTGGTGACGTTGAAATGCCCGGCAACTATGAAGTGCCGATGGGGACGCCGTTCAGCACCTTGCTGGAATTGGCCGGTGGCGTGCGCCAAGGGCGGACGCTGAAAGCCGTTATTCCTGGCGGCTCTTCTGCGCCCGTGCTGCCAGGCGACGTGATGATGCAGTGCACGATGGACTACGACTCGATCGCCAAAGCAGGCTCGATGCTCGGTTCTGGCGCAGTCATCGTGATGGACGATTCCCGCTGCATGGTGAACAGCCTTCTGCGGCTGTCTTACTTCTACATGCACGAGAGCTGCGGCCAGTGCACACCCTGCCGCGAAGGCACGGGCTGGATGTGGCGGGTGATTGACCGTATTGCGCATGGCAAGGGCCGAGCGGAAGACATCGACCTGCTCAATAGCGTGGCCGACAACATTCAGGGCCGCACCATCTGCGCTTTAGGCGACGCTGCAGCAATGCCGGTGCGCGCCATGCTCAAGCATTTCAAGCACGAGTTCGTCGCCATGATCGAGGCGGCACAACAAAAGAAGGCTGCGTAAACATGCCCCCACGCTTCATTCTGTCGCTGCCCCCCAAGGGGGCTTCAGCCCGCTCGGGGCTGCCCATCGCGTACTGAATCCAATGGTCGAAATCGAACTTGACGGCCAAAAGGTCGAAGTCCCGCCGGGCAGCATGGTCATGCATGCGGCCGACAAGCTGGGCACCTATGTGCCGCATTTTTGCTATCACAAGAAGCTGAGCATCGCGGCCAACTGCCGCATGTGTCTTGTGGAGGTCGAGAAGGCGCCCAAGCCGATGCCGGCCTGCGCCACGCCGGTGACGCCCGGCATGATCGTTCGCACTCGCTCCGAAAAGGCGCTCGCAGCGCAAAAGGGGGTGATGGAATTTCTGCTCATCAACCACCCCCTTGATTGCCCCATTTGCGACCAAGGCGGCGAATGCCAGTTGCAAGACTTGGCGGTTGGCTACGGCGCCTCCAAGAGCCGCTACCAGGAAGAAAAGCGAGTCGTCTTTCACAAGAACGTCGGCCCGCTGATCTCGATGGAAGAGATGAGCCGCTGCATCCATTGCACGCGCTGCGTTCGATTTGGCCAAGAAGTGGCGGGCGTGATGGAATTGGGCATGCCGAATCGCGGCGAGCACAGTGAAATCACGACCTTTGTGGGTCGGACTGTGGACAGCGAGTTGTCGGGGAACATGATCGACATCTGCCCTGTCGGTGCCCTGACCAGTAAGCCTTTCCGCTACGCGGCTCGCACTTGGGAGTTGTCGCGCCGCAAGTCGGTTAGCCCACACGACAGCACTGGCGCAAACCTTGTCGTGCAGATCAAGTCGAACAAGGTGATGCGCGTGGTGCCGCTGGAGAACGAAGCGGTCAACGAGTGCTGGATTTCCGATCGGGACCGCTTCAGCTATGAAGGTCTAGGCAGTGACTCTCGCCTGACGCGGCCGATGATCAAGCAAGACGGTAGCTGGCAGATGGTCGATTGGCCAACCGCGCTGGAGTACGTCTCAAAGGGCTTGAGCTCGATCAAGAACGATCACGGCGCTGCGGCGTTGGCGGGTCTTGTGGCGCCCACAAGCACGCTGGAAGAGGGCGCTTTGCTGGCCGCTGTGTTGCGGGCCATGGGCAGCGAGAACATCGACCACAGGCTGCGTCAACAAGATGACCGATTCCAGGGTGCCTTCGGTTTGGGTCGTTCGATTGCCTCGCTGACGCAACTCGATAGCGCACTGGTTATCGGCTCCAACCTCCGCAAGGACCATCCGCTGATGGCCCAGCGCTTGAGGTTGGCAGCGCGCAGCGGTACGGCCTTGACGCGAGTTCATGCCGTCGCCGATGACTGGCTGATGCCTGTCAGTGCCACTTTGCTTCAAGCCGATCTCATCGTCGGTGTCGCCGAAGTTGCAGCGGCGGTGGCCGCAGCCAAGGGTGTCGACGCGCCTATTTCTTTGGCGTTCAGTTCCGAGGCCCAAGACATCGCCAATGCGCTGCTGACGGGTGCCGAGAAAGCAATTCTGCTCGGCCTTGCAGCCACTGAACATCCGAAAGCGACTGAGCTTCTCGCTTTGGCGCAATGGATTGGCGCGCAGACTGGCGCGACGGTGGGCTGCTTGGGTCAAGCCAATGCACTTGGCTTGCAAGCTGCCGGGGTGCTGCCGGGGCCAGGCGGACTCAGCGCACGTGCCGTGTTGTCCGGAACACCCAAAGCCGTGGTGTTGCTGGGGGCCGATCCTCTGCTGGACACCCATGACGCAGCGGCCGCACGCGCATCGCTCGAAAAGGCCGAAATGGTGGTGGGGCTGACCAGCTTCCGCACCGACGCCTTGCTCGACTTGGCCGATGTCCTGCTACCGATCGCTCCGTTCACGGAAACCTCGGGCAGCTTTGTGAATGCTGAAGGCCTTCTGCAGAGCTTCGTTGGCGTCGTGCCTCCCTTGGGTGAAGCTCGCCCGGCATGGAAAGTGTTGCGGGTTTTGGCCAATCTTTTGGAGCTCCCAGGTTTCACCTTCGACAGCAGTGACGAGGTTCGCGCCAAGTTCCTTCCTGATCTTGCCGCCGCAGTGGCTCCGAGCTTCGAGTTGCCCACAAGTGTTGCGCCTGTCGAAGGCTTGCAGCGCCTGAACGAGTTGCCAATCTATGCAAGCGACATGTTGGTGCGCCACGCAGGCAGCTTGCAGGCCACGCGCGATGGTCGCGATGCCACGCTCGCGCAGCTGCCTGCCGGGCTGTGGCAGCAGCTTGGCCTGCCTGAATCTGGCGAAGCCATGGTGCGCGTCACACAGGGAACGGCTTCGCTGACACTTTCTGCACGGCGTAATGTCCAACTGGCGGAGGGTGTTGTGCGTTTGGCGGGTGGATTGGCGCTGACCGCAAGTTTGGGTGCTGGTTTTGCGCCCATCCAGGTTGTGAACGCTAACCCTGCACTGGGAGCTGCGCAATGATCGAGAGCCTTTACCAGCTGGGTGCAACGCACTTGGGCGGCTTTTGGCCCGTCGTCTGGAACCTGCTCAAGATCATTGTTGTGGTCGCGCCCCTCATGGTTTGTGTGGCCTACCTGACGCTCTGGGAGCGCAAGGCCATCGGTTGGTCGCAGATTCGCCCAGGCCCGAACCGTGTGGGTCCATTCGGCTTGCTGACCCCGATCGCCGATGCGGTCAAGCTGATCTTCAAAGAAATCATCTTGCCGACGGCCGCCAACCGCGGCTTGTTCTTCCTCGGTCCCATCATGACCATTGCCCCGGCATTGGCCGCGTGGGCGGTGATCCCGTTCGGTCCTGATGCTGCAGTTGCCAACATCAACGCTGGTCTGCTGTTCCTGATGGCCATCATGTCGCTCGAGGTTTACGGCGTCATCATTGCTGGATGGTCGAGCAACTCGAAGTACGCATTTTTGGGTGCCATGCGCGCCTCGGCACAGATGGTCTCCTACGAGATCGCCATGGGCTTTGCGCTCGTCGTGGTGCTGATGGTTTCTGGCTCGATGTACATGACCGACATCGTGCTCAAGCAGACCAGCGGCTACTTTGCCGATATGGGGCTGAGCTTCCTGAGCTGGAACTGGCTGCCTTTGCTGCCGATCTTTGTCGTCTACTTCATCTCGGGCCTCGCCGAAACCAATCGCCACCCGTTTGACGTGGTGGAAGGTGAATCGGAGATCGTTGCAGGCCACATGATCGAGTACTCGGGCATGTCGTTCGCCATGTTCTTCCTGGCCGAATACGCCAACATGATTTTGGTGTCCGTCCTTGCCGTCATCCTGTTCCTAGGTGGTTGGGCAGCACCCATCTCCTTCAGCCTGTTCGGCATGGAAACGCCCGCCTGGATTCAAGGCAGCATGGCCTTCTGGAACTGGTTCTGGCTCTTTGGCAAGACCTTTGTCGTGGTCACCATGTTCCTCTGGGTGCGGGCCTCGTTCCCGCGCTTCCGGTACGACCAGATCATGCGTCTGGGCTGGAAAGTCTTCATCCCCATCACCCTGGTGTGGTTGGTGGTGGTCGGTCTGTGGATGCAGACCCCCTACAACATCTGGAAGTGAGGCGAAAGATGTCGGCTATCACCGCAATCACTGACTTCTTCAAAAGCTTCATGCTGCTGGAGTTGATGCGCGGCTTCGCCATCACCGGCAAGCATTTCTTGTCGCCGCACATCACTGTGCAGTTTCCGGAAGAGAAGACGCCGCTGTCGCCTCGGTTTCGTGGCTTGCATGCGCTGCGCCGCTATGAGAACGGTGAAGAGCGCTGCATCGCGTGCAAACTCTGCGAAGCCGTCTGCCCGGCCATGGCCATCACCATCGAAAGCGATGTGCGCGACGACGGTAGCCGCCGCACCACGCGCTATGACATCGACCTGACCAAGTGCATCTTTTGCGGTTTCTGCGAAGAGAGCTGCCCGGTTGACTCCATCGTGGAAACCTCGATTTTTGAGTACCACGGCGAAAAGCGCGGCGACCTGTACTACACCAAGGAAATGCTGCTGGCTGTGGGCGATCGCTTTGAGCCCCAGATCGCTGCCGCCCGTGCGGCTGATGCGCCTTACCGCTGATGCGCCGCTGAGACGATGAACACCACCACCGCACTTTTCTACGTGTTCTCAGCAGTCTTGCTGGGTGCTTCGTTCCGCGTCATCACCGCCAAGTCGACGGTGCATGCGGCGCTTTTCCTGATCCTGGCCTTTTTCAATGCCTCTGGCATTTGGATGCTGCTGAAGGCCGAGTTCCTCGCCATCACCCTGGTCCTCGTTTACGTGGGCGCCGTGATGGTGCTGTTTCTCTTCGTGGTGATGATGCTGGATGTGCACTCTGACAAGGTGCGCGAGGGCTTTTGGAAGCATCTGCCCTTGGCCGGTCTGCTTGGCGCCTTGATCGCTTTGCAAATGGCCGCCATCTTGATGGGTGGCTTCACTGCAGACACGCCCAAGGAGTTCCCGCCGGAGCTCGCCAAGCTGGGCAACTCCAAGATGTTGGGCATTGAGATTTACACCAACTATCTGTATCCGCTTCAAGTGGCTGCGGTGCTGCTGTTGGTGGGCATCATTGCGGCCATTGCGCTCACTTTGCGTGAACGCAAGGATTCGCGTTCGCAGAACCCGTCAGAACAGGTGAAAGCCAAGAAGGCAGACCGCGTCCGACTGGTGAAGATGGACGCCGTCAAGCCAGCGCAAGCCTCCACAGAACAACAAGGAAAAGCATGATGGGTGCATTGACCCTCGGCCACTTCCTGACGCTCGGCGCGCTTTTGTTTGCGCTCTCCGTCATTGGCATCTTCATGAACCGCAAGAACTTGATCGTGCTCTTGATGGCGATTGAGTTGATGCTGCTTGCGGTCAATATGAACTTCATTGCCTTCTCGCATTTCCATGGCGACATGGCAGGACAGGTCTTTGTGTTCTTCATCCTCACCGTGGCGGCGGCGGAGTCAGCGATCGGCTTGGCCATCCTCGTTGTGTTGTTCCGCAACCGCAGCTCCATCCGTGTGGATGAGCTCGATACCTTGAAGGGCTGATGGTGATGGAGCCCGCAATGCAAACTCTGAACGCGAACCTGCTGCTCGCGGTGCCCCTGGCCCCCTTGGTGGGCTGCCTGATTGCCGGCTTTGCCGGCAAGTTGGTGGGCCGCCGTGGCGCGCACATGGCCACTATCTTGGGTGTTGCCATCTCCTTCATCATTTCCTTGATGGTGCTGAAGGACGTCATCGCCGGCGCCCGATTCAACGCCACCATCTATGAATGGATGGTGATTGGCGGCCTGAAGATGGAGATCGGCTTTCTGGTGGATGGCCTGACGGCCATGATGATGGTGGTGGTCACTGGTGTGTCCTTGATGGTGCACATCTACACCATCGGCTACATGGCCGAGGACCCGGGATACCAGCGCTTCTTCGCCTACATCTCGCTGTTCACCTTCAGCATGCTGATGCTTGTCATGAGCAACAACATGCTGCAGCTGTTCTTTGGTTGGGAAGCTGTCGGCTTGGTGTCTTATCTGCTGATCGGGTTTTGGTACAAGAAGCCCACGGCGATCTTTGCCAATATGAAGGCCTTCTTGGTTAACCGCGTCGGTGACTTCGGCTTCATCCTCGGCATCGGCTTGTTGGTGGCCTACACCGGCAGCTTGAGCTACGGCGAGATCTTTGCCAAGAAGCAGGAGCTCGCGCAGATTCAGTTCCCAATGCCGCTTTGGGGCGACGACGGCTGGATGATGTTGACCGTGGCCTGCATCTGCTTGTTCATTGGCGCCATGGGCAAGAGCGCGCAGTTCCCGCTGCACGTCTGGCTGCCAGATTCGATGGAAGGCCCAACTCCCATCTCGGCGCTTATCCACGCGGCCACCATGGTGACTGCAGGCATCTTCATGGTGGCGCGCATGTCGCCGCTGTTCGAGTTGTCGGACACCGCGCTGAACTTTGTGCTCATCATTGGCTCGATCACCGCGCTCTTCATGGGTTTCCTGGGCATCATCCAGAACGACATCAAGCGCGTGGTCGCCTACTCCACACTCAGCCAACTCGGTTACATGACGGTGGCGCTGGGGCTGTCTGCCTATGGCGTAGCGGTCTTCCACTTGATGACGCACGCCTTCTTCAAGGCTCTGCTGTTCTTGGCTGCAGGCTCGGTGATCATCGGCATGCACCACGATCAGGACATCCGCAACATGGGCGGCCTGCGCAAGTACATGCCCATCACTTGGATCACGTCCTTGATCGGCTCCTTGGCCTTGATTGGCACGCCGTTTCTGTCGGGCTTCTACTCGAAGGACAGCATCCTGATCGCCGTGCACGGCAGCAATCTGCCGGCCGCTGGCTTTGCCACGTTTGCCGTCACAGCCGGTGTTTTCGTCACAGCCTTCTATTCGTTCCGCATGTATTTCCTGGTCTTCCATGGCCCTGAGCGTTTCCGCGACAAGCCATTCCCTGGGGAGCATGACCACCATGATGACCACCACGGCCACGATGCAGAACCGCACGAGACGCCTTGGGTGGTTTGGCTCCCGCTGGTGCTCTTGGCCATCCCCTCGCTCATCCTTGGTTACTTGACCATTGGGCCGATGCTGTTCGGATCCTTCTTTGCCGACGCCATTACGGTGAACACCGAGGCGCATCCGGCCATGAAGGTCTTGGCCGAGTACTTCCTTGGTGCAGCGGCAATGGGCTTGCACGCCTTTGAGACGCTGCCGTTCTGGCTCGCAGTCGGTGGCGTGGCGCTGGCCTACTTGATGTACGTCATGAAGCCCGAGATCGCGGTGGCCTGTGCGCGCGTCTTCCGGCCACTCATCGTGGTCATGGAGAACAAGTACTACATGGACTGGTTCAACGAGAACGTGTTGGCCCGTGGTGCGCGACTGCTGGGCGTGGGCCTCTGGAAGGGCGGTGATGCTGGTCTCATTGATGGCGTGCTGATCAACGGATCGGCAAAAGGCATCGGACTCATTGCCCGGGCCATGCGCTATTTGCAAACGGGTCGCATCAGTGCCTACGCGCTGGCCATGATTCTGGGCATCTTCGGGATGCTCAGCTGGAAGCTCTGGCCCTATATCGAGCCTCAGCTCAAGACTCTGCTCTAAGAACTAAAAGAACAAGGACGACTCCCGATGCAATGGTTGAGCCTCTCCATCTGGTTGCCGGTACTCAGCGGTTTGTTGCTGCTTGCCTTGGGTAAGCCTCAGCAAGCTGGCTTGGTGCGCTGGCTGGCGCTGTTGGCCGCCGTCGCGAGCTTCCTGGTCACCCTGCCGCTCATCACCGGCTTCCAACTCGGCACGCCGGTCATGCAGTTCGTTGAGAACTACAGCTGGATCGAGCGCTTCAACATCCGCTATGCACTGGGTGTGGACGGCATCTCGGTTTGGTTTGTGGTGCTGACGGCATTCATCACGATCATCGTGGTCGGCGCTGCTTGGGAAGTGATTGAGAACCGCGTCAACCAATACATGGGTGCCTTCCTCATCTTGTCGGGCCTGATGGTCGGCGTGTTCTCCGCCACCGACGCGATGCTGTTCTACGTGTTCTTCGAAGCGACCCTCATCCCGATGTACTTGATCATCGGCATCTGGGGTGGTCCGCGCCGCGTTTACGCCGCATTCAAGTTCTTCCTCTACACGCTGGCCGGTTCGCTCCTGATGCTGGTTGCCTTGCTCTACCTGTACTTTCAGGCCGGTGGCAGCTTTGACATCCTGCAATGGCACAAGCTCCCGATCGGCATGGGTGCGCAGACCCTGCTGTTCTTCGCCTTCTTCGCCGCGTTCTCGGTCAAGGTGCCGATGTGGCCCGTGCACACTTGGCTGCCAGATGCCCACGTTGAAGCACCTACCGGAGGTTCGGTGGTGCTGGCGGCCATCATGCTGAAGCTCGGTGCTTATGGCTTCCTGCGCTTCTCGATGCCGATTGCCCCCGATGCTTCGCACCACTGGGCGCCTTTGGTCATTGGCTTGAGCTTGATTGGCGTCATCTACATCGGCCTGGTGGCGATGGTGCAAAAGGACATGAAGAAGCTGGTCGCCTACTCCTCCGTGGCGCACATGGGCTTCGTGACCTTGGGCTTCTTCTTGTTCAATGAACTGGGTGTGGCTGGTGGCCTCGTGCAGATGATTGCCCACGGCTTTGTGTCAGGCGCGATGTTCCTGTGCATCGGTGTTTTGTATGACCGCGTGCACAGCCGTGAAATTGCTGACTACGGCGGTGTGGTCAACACCATGCCCAAGTTCGCCGCCTTTGCCGTTCTCTTTGCGATGGCCAATTGCGGACTCCCGGGCACGGCAGGCTTCATTGGCGAATGGATGGTCATCCTTGGCGCCGTGCAGATGAACTTCTGGATCGGAGCCCTGGCCGCAACTGCGTTGATCTTTGGCGCTGCCTACTCGCTCTGGATGGTCAAGCGTGTGTACTTTGGCGATGTCGCCAACGACAACGTGCGCCAGCTCCAAGACGTGAACGCCCGCGAGTTCAGCCTTCTTGCTGTGCTGGCTGCAGCCACCATCGCCATGGGCGTGTATCCGAAACCCTTCACCGACGTCATGCAGGCCTCGGTGACCGAGCTGCTCCGCCACGTTTCCGTGTCCAAGCTGCAGTAAGACTCCCATGATGAATGCCATGAACTACGCAGCGGCTGGCCCCGAGATTTTCCTGTTGTGCGCCGCTTTGGTGATCACGATGGTGGACCTCTGGGTCACCGACAGCCAGCGCCGGCCCACCTACCTGCTCACCCAGATCACCTTGCTGGCTTACGCGGCCATCCATTTGGTCCGCTTCCAAACCGGCGAGACGCACATCGCGCTGCAGGGCATGTTCAGTGCCGACCCGATGTCGCACTTGCTCAACGCCGTCAGCGCGCTGGCCATTGCCTCGGTGCTTCTGCTGTCGCGCCCCTACGCGCAGGCCCGTGAAATCTTGAAGGGCGAGCTGTTCAGCTTGAGCCTTTTCATGATGCTCGGTGTGGCCATCATGACCACGGCCAAGCATTTCCTCGTGGTCTACCTCGGCCTTGAGTTGATGAGCTTGTCGCTGTATGCGCTGGTTGCCTTGCGCCGTGATCACGCGGTGTCCACCGAAGCCGCCATGAAGTACTTCGTACTGGGCGCATTGGCCAGTGGCTTCCTGCTCTACGGGCTATCTATGGTCTACGGCGCCACGGGTTCGCTGTCGATTCCTCAGGTTTACTCGGCGGTTTCCGGCGGCACCATGAACCCCGGTGTGATGGTCTTCGGTTTGGTGTTTGTGGTGGCTGGCCTCGCGTTCAAGCTGGGCGCCGCGCCGTTCCACATGTGGGTGCCTGACGTTTACCAGGGCGCTCCAACCGCCATCACCCTGCTGATTGGCACGGCGCCAAAGCTGGCCGCATTTGCCATCACCATCCGCTTGCTCGTCGAAGGGCTTTGGGCCCTTGCGTTTGATTGGCAGCAAATGCTTCTGGTCTTGTCGGTGTTCAGCTTGATCATCGGGAACGTGGTGGCCATTGCGCAAACTAACATCAAGCGCATGTTGGCCTACTCGACCATTGCGCAGATGGGCTTCATGCTCCTTGGCCTTGCCAGTGGTGTTGTGAACGGCAGCTCGCTCCCGGCGCTGAATGCCTACAGCTCGGCGCTGTTTTATGCCGTCACCTATGTGATGACGACGATCGGTAGCTTCGCGATGATCATGTTGTTGGCGCGCCAAGGGCACGAAGCCGAGCAACTGAGTGACTTCGCGGGCCTCGCACAGCGCAGCCCCTGGTATGCCTTGGTCATGACGCTCTTGATGCTGTCGCTCGCTGGCATTCCGCCCATGGTGGGCTTCTACGCCAAGATGGCGGTGCTCCAAGCCTTGATCGCGACGCAATTGCCTCTTTACATCGGTGTTGCCGTGGTCGCGGTTGTGCTGAGTTTGGTGGGTGCTTTCTATTACCTGCGTGTCATCAAGACCATGTGGTTTGACCCTGCCGCCGAGCGCCAAGCACTGCAGGCGCCATGGGATGTCAAGGCGCTCCTAAGCGTCAACGGCGTTGCCGTTCTCCTGCTCGGTATCTTGCCCGGCGGGCTCATGGCCTGGTGCACACAGGCCATCGTGCGAACGCTGACCTGAACTGAGCTCCGATGAATCAAGCTGCTGCTGTCACCCTGACGCTCGCACTTCTCGTGCTGTTGGCCAATCTGCCTTTTTTGTCGGCAAGGGTTTTGGGCATTGGTCCACGCAGGCCGGAGCGTGGGTTCGCTTGGCGTTTGGCCGAGTTGCTGTTCATCGGGGCCTTGGCCCTGGGCTTGGGCTGGCTTTTCGAAACTCAAACGGCCGGCCAGCGTCATGTGCAGGGCTGGGCCTTCTACGTCACCATGCTCTGCCTGCTGCTGACCTTCGCCTTCCCGGGCTTTGTATGGCGCTATCTGCGGCGCGGTGATGCCTGACACCCTCACTGAAACCTTGATCGACGGTGAGTGGGTGTTGCAGGGAAACTTCCTGCAGGTAAGGCGCGAACGAGTTCAGTTGCCCAGTGGCCGGGAGGCCCAGCGAGAGTTCGTGGTGCACCCGGGCGCTGTCATGGTGGTGCCCCTGCTCGATAGCGGTGAGTTGCTTCTGGAGCGCCAATACCGGCACCCCTTGGGGCGCGTCATGCTGGAGTTCCCGGCCGGCAAATTGGATGCCGGCGAGGACCCCTTGACCTGCGGCCAACGTGAGTTGCTGGAGGAGACCGGCTACAGCGCCCGGGAATGGGCTTATGCCGGCCTCTTGAACAACGCCATTGCGTACTCCACCGAAGGGATCCACATCTACTTTGCACGGGGTTTGCAGGCCGGATTTCAGCAGCTGGACGAGGGTGAGTTCCTCGAGCTGGTGGCCATGAGCCCAGAGGCACTCGATAGCGCCTGTGCCTCGGGCGAGGTGACCGACGCCAAAACACTCATCGGACTTCTGTGGCTGCAGCGCTGGCGGGCTGGCGTTTGGCCTTTGGAGTGGCGCCATGTGGGTCGCTGAGCTGAGTTGCCCTCTGGGCCATGGCTTTGAGGGCTGGTTTGGCTCCAAAGAAGACTTCGACCTTCAACGTGAGCGCGGCCTGGTGACCTGTCCGCAGTGCGGCAGCGCGCAGGTGGATCGCAAGCTGTCGGCACCCCGATTGAACTTCGGTGCCACAGAGACGCCTCCCGTTGCGGAGAAAAAGCCGCCGGTGAGCCTCCCCGAACTTCTGGCGGTTCTGCGTGCAGGCAGCGAAGACATGGGTTCGGCTTTTGCCCAGGAGGCTCGCCGAATTCATGAAGGTGAAGCGCCGGAACGTGCCATCCGAGGGCAGGCCACGCAGGAAGAGTTGGTGGCCCTCATCGAGGATGACATTCCCGTCCTGCCACTTCCCTCGCTGGATTCGCTCGGAGCCACCCACTGACCTTCGTCAGCGCCTGTAACAGGCTCTAAGCTCTTGGTGTTTGTCTGCTTTCGAGCGGGCGCCCATTTCCATCAAGAGAACCATGCAGCCACGTCACAACCACTTCGTCCGTTTGCTGTCCATCACGCTGCTCGCTGCGAGCCTTAGCGCCTGCCAAAAGGAAAAGGTCGAAGCCAAGGCTGAAGCCAAGCCGTCCTTGCTGGTGGCGCCTGAAGATGTGCGGGCGGTGGGCAACAGTGGTTTGATCGGTGCGCCGGTGGTGAACGGCGCCATCCAGCCGGCCCGCCGAGCCGATCTGCGAGCCGAATTGGCGGCCGTGGTTCTTCAGGTGGCCAAAGACAACGGCGAGCGCGTGCGCCAGGGTGATTTGATCGTCCGCCTGGACGCCACTTCCATTCGCGACAGCTTGGCCTCTGCCGAAGAGGCGCTGCGCGCTTCGACCCAAAGTTTTGAGCAAACCGAGCGCGTCTTGGCTCGCCAGCGCACGCTGAACCAACAGGGCATGACCTCAGTGCAAGCGCTAGAAGACGCTGAAGTGCGCCGCAACGCTGCACAAAGCGACTTGGCCGCCGCCAAGGCACGTGTGGTGACGGCGCGCCAGCAAATGACGCGCACCGAGGTGCGGGCGCCGTTTGATGGCGTGGTCAGCGAGCGCAGGGTCTCTGCGGGCGACACCGTGCAGATTGGTCGCGAAATCGTCAAGGTCATCGACCCAGCCTCCATGCGGTTCGAAGGGCAGGTCAGCGCCGACCGCCTGGGTGAACTGAAGATCGGACAAGCGGTTGCCTTCCGGGTCAACGGTTTCAATGATGTTGAGTTCCAGGGCAAGCTTTCCCGCATCGATGCCGCAGCGAACGCCACCACCCGGCAGGTGGAAGTGACCGCAAGTTTTGATGACCCGAGCAGCGCGCCCAAGGTGGCCGGCCTTTATGCCGAGGGTCGGGTGGACACAGGTGCGCGCACCGCGCTGGTGCTGGCTGAAGGTTCCGTTCAGCGCCAGGGCGACAACGCCTATGCCTGGAAGATCGACGGCGACACGCTGCGCAAAGTCAGCATCGCTCTGGGCGCGCGGGACGACCGCCGCGGTGAGGTGGTCATTGTCAGCGGCCTCAAGGCTGGCGACGAGGTTCTCCGTTCCCCCACCAGCACCCTGACGGACGGACAAAAGCTCCAGCGCGTGAAGCCGGGTGCCGGCGCCGCTTCTGCGGTAGCCACCCCAGCGCAGGCCCCGGCCGTCGCCGCCAAGTAAGGAGCCTTCATGTTCCTCTCCAACTTCAGTATCAACAAGCCGGTGATCACCGTGGTGAGCATCATCGGCCTCATGTGGGTCGGTCTGCTGGCGTTGTCCAAGCTGCGGGTCAACCAGTTCCCTGATGTCGAGCCTCCCGTGCTCGTGGTCAACGTGCCTTATCCCGGCGCCTCGCCCGAGACGGTCGAGCGCGAGGTGGTCAACCGTTTGGAGAAGGCGCTGCAAAGCATCTCCGGGGTTGACCGCACCCAAGCCACGGCCCGTGAAGGCAGTGCAACGGTGGTGCTCACCTTCGATTTCTCGAAGAACATGATCGAGGCGGCCGACGACGCGCGCAATGCCATTGCCGGCATTCGCTTCAAGCTGCCGGCTGAGATTCGCGAACCCATCATCAGCCGGGCTGATCCTGGCGCACGACCGATCGTGCAGTTGGCCTTGTCGAGCTCTAGCCTCACGCACGCACAAATCTCGCGCATGGCTGAAGACAAGCTGGCCGAGCGCTTCCGGGGCATACCGGGCGTTTCCGTGGTCAATGTCAGCGGGGCGCTGAAGCGGGAGCTTTCCATCCTCTTGCGGGCCGAAAAGCTGCGCGAGTACGGTGTTTCGGTCACCGAAGTCACCAGCGCCGTGCGGGCGCAGAACACCACGGCGCCCGTGGGCAAGGTGCGCGGCACCCTGGAAGACCAAAGCATTCGCCTGCTGGGCCGCTTGGAGTCGCCCAGCGAGTTCGAGCAAATCATCGTCAAGCGCCGAGGCACCGATGTGGTTCGGCTCGGGCAAGTTGCGGAGGTCAAGGATGGCTTTGCCGAAATGAGCGGCTATGCGCTGCGCAATGGCAAGCCCACGGTCGGCATCTCGATCACCCGCTCCCGCGACAGCTCCACGGTGTCTGTGGCCAAGGCGGCACGCCAGCTGGTGGAGGAGGTTCGGAAGGACTTGCCCCAAGGAACCGAGCTGGAAATCACCGAAGACGGCGGCAAAGACGCAGAGAACAGTCTCTACAACGTCATCCACGCCTTGGTGTTTGGCGCGGGCCTCACGGTCTTCGTGGTGTACGTGTTCCTCAACAGTTGGCGCAGCACGCTCATCACGGCGCTCAGCTTGCCCACCTCGGTGCTGGCCGCTTTCATCGCAGTCTGGCTCCTTGGCTTTTCGCTCAACTTTATGAGCCTGCTTGGGCTTTCGCTCGCGATTGGGGTGTTGATTGACGATGCCATCGTGGTGCGCGAGAACATCGTGCGCCACATGGAGCGCGGCAGCGACCGCATCACCGCCGCGCGAGAGGGCACCGCCGAAATTGGTCTGGCCGTCACGGCCACCACCTTCGCCATCATTGCCGTCTTCGTGCCGGTCGCCTTCATGGGCAATGGCCCTGGCCAATGGTTCAAGCCATTCGCGCTCACGGTGGTCGCGTCGGTCATGGTGTCCCTGCTCATCAGCTTCACGCTGGACCCCATGCTGTCCGCCTACTGGGGCGACCCACCCGGCTACCACCACCAGAAGAAGAAGGGCATCAGCCTGCTGCTGAAGCGCTTCAATGACTGGTTCGACCATCAGGCCGACCGCTACGGCAACGTCATTGCCTGGGCCTTGCACCACCGGCGCTGGATGGCCGTCATGGCCTTTGCTACCTTTGTGGGCGCCATCGCCTTGCAGGCCAAGTGGGGCGGCTCCAGCTTCTTACCGGCGGCCGATGCAGGCACGCTCGTCATTGATGTTCGCAGCCCGGCCTCCAGCAGCTTGGACTACAGCAAGCTCAAGCTAGACGCCGCCGCCGCCATTGCTTCAACGCTCAAAGAAACCAAGGCCACCACCGCCTACCCGAACGCCACAGGCGGGCGCATTTACGTCGACATCGGCAAGAGCACCGAGCGCAAGCGCTCTGCATCCGAGATCGCGAAGGAATTGCGCGTCCAGGTGTCGCGTTTGGTGGGCGCCGAGTACGTGGTGCTCGACGACCTCAACAACGGCGCGCAAAAGCCCGTGCAAATCCGATTCTTCGGTGCAGATTCGCGCAAGCTCCAAGAGATCACCCAAGACTTCCTCGTCAAGATGCGCAACATCCCGGGTGCCGTGGACGTTGGCTACTCCGAGCAAGACCCGCAGAACGAAATGCAGATCGAGTTGGACCGCAGCTTGGCCAACCAAATGGGCATCTCCGTCAATGACGCTGCCCAAGCGCTGCGCGTTGCCTTTGCGGGCGTTGAAGTCGGTGATTGGGTCGACCCCCCGGGCGAAGCCCGCGACGTTGCCGTGCGCCTGCACCCCGCCGACCGCGTGGACGGCAGCAACATCGAACGCCTCCCCATCGCGGTCAGCGGCACCAACCGCATGGTGCCGCTGGACCAAATCGCCACCGTCACCATGGGCAAAGGCCCGGGGCAGATTCAGCACGCGGACGGCAAACGCGTCATCACCGTCAGCGCCAACGCCCAAGGGCGCTCACCCGGCGAAGTCACGGCCGATGCGCAAAAGCTCGCCAAGAGCATCGCTTTCCCACCCGGCTTCGGCATCGAGCTCGCCGGTTCGGCGCGCGACCAGCAAGTGGTGTTCACCGCCATGATCACCGCGCTCTTCAGCGGCGTGGCGCTCATGTACTTCGTGCTTGTCATCCAGTTCAACAGCTTTACGGCGCCGCTGGCTGTGATGTTGTCACTGCCGCTGTCTTTGATTGGCGTGGTGGTTGCACTGCTCATCCACGGCGACACCCTCAACCTGATGAGCCTCATTGGCGTGATCATGCTCATGGGGCTTGTTGCCAAGAACGCCATCTTGCTGCTCGACGCCACGCGCCAAGAGGAGAAAGCCGGCATCAGCCGCGAAGAGGCCTTGATGCACGCCGGCCGAAAACGCTTCCGGCCCATCTTGATGACCACCTTCGCCCTCATCGCCGGCATGCTGCCGGTGGCCATCGGCATCGGGGAGGGGGGAGAGTTCTACCGCCCCATGGCCGTCGCCATCATCGGCGGCACCATCACCTCCACCGTCCTGACCCTGCTTGTGGTCCCCAGCTTCTACGACAGCATCGAAATCAGCCGCGACCGCATGTTCGCCAAGTTCCACACCCGCGTGCCGCGCTGGACCGTGATGGGCGCCTTCCTGCTGACTTTCATCGAGGCCATCCTCACGTTGCTGATGATTCGTTTGGTGTTCCGTTTGCTGACGTGGCCGTTCAAGCGCCGCCAGCCGGTGGACCTGGTGGCAGCTCGCGCCGCGGGCTGAATGCGCGTGGTAGCCGGGTTCTGCTTTTATGGAACCCGGCGAGTCGGAGGCCACCGTATTGGGCCCGTTACATGTACGAGGTGGCTTGACTGAAGCTTCCCGTGCGACACAACTCGGCCAAAGGTTCGACGGCCGTGGCGCGGTTCAAGCAGCCAAGGATTTGCTGCTCGCTGTTCTTGCTGGTTCGCATGCCCGTCATGCCCTAAAAGGGACGGACTACTCTCGTTCAGGCTTTTACGCCGCGGAGGGAGCAGGTCAATCGAGCTGAGCTTGTCCCTGAAAATGGTGCGTTGGGGGAACTGGTTGCGATTCAACAAAGCAGCCCGCATGGCATGCACGGGGGGGTGTCCAAGGCTCAGACTGGATGCCTTCGGCAAACTTCAGCTCACAAGTTTCCCGACCATTTCGAAAAGTTCGCCGATCGTCTTGGTGAAACCTGATGCAGTAAACACCCAGTACCAGAAAGCCGCCCCGCAAGCCCCACCGGCAAACGCGCCAACCACCATCACGACGCGCGAAGGCCAATCGTCAGTAAGCGTCCGGCCAACCCACCTTGACAGCGGGCTGCCTGCTCAGTCCGATGCGGTCGGCGGTCCCCAGCGATGCGGCAGCAGCTCCTCGATCCGACTCGCCGGCTGCGTTGGTAGTCTCGTCAGCACGTCCTTGAGATAA
>JBKCVH010000326.1:0-4021 GCA_046317675.1 Burkholderiales bacterium | reverse complement strand
GCCCTGGCGAAGAACGAAACCCAGTTGCAAGACGCCTTTGACCTCGAACAGCTCAAGCGCTGTGAGGTGATCGTGACGGCGCAAGGCGGCGACTACACCAACGAGGTCTACCCCAAGCTGCGTGTGGCGGGTTGGCAAGGCCATTGGATTGATGCCGCCAGCAGCCTGCGCATGGCCGATGACGCCGTCATCATTCTTGACCCGGTGAACCGTCCGGTGATCGACAAAGCACTGGCGAGCGGTGGTCGGAACTGGGTGGGCGGCAATTGCACCGTGAGCTGCATGCTGATGGGTGTTGGCGCGCTTTACAAGGCTGGTTTGGTGGAGTGGATGAGCACCCAGACCTACCAAGCCGCCAGTGGCGGTGGCGCGCAGCACATGCGCGAGTTGCTGACGCAGTACGGCACGCTCAATGCCGCAGTGAAGCCCTTGCTGGATGACCCCAAGAGCGCCATTCTGGAGAGTGACCGCCAATTGCTGGCAAAGCAACGGTCACTGAGCGCCGAGGAAACCCAGCACTTCGGCGTGCCCCTTGGTGGCTCCCTGATTCCGTGGATCGACAAGGATCTCGGCAATGGCATGTCGAAGGAAGAGTGGAAGGGCATGGCCGAGACCAACAAGATTCTTGGTAGTGCCGCTCCGATTCCGGTCGACGGCTTTTGCGTCCGCATTGGCGCCATGCGCTGCCACAGCCAAGCGATCACCTTCAAGCTCAAGCGTGACGTTCCCTTGGCGGATCTGGAAGCTCTCATCGCGCAAGACAACGCCTGGGTCAAACTTGTACCCAACACGCGAGAAGCAACGCTTCAACAACTCACGCCCGTGGCGGTCACAGGCACCCTGGACATCCCGGTGGGCCGTTTGCGCAAGATGGCGATGGGGCCGGAGTACGTGGGCGCCTTCACCATCGGCGACCAACTTTTGTGGGGCGCCGCCGAGCCGCTGCGCCGCATGCTCCGCATCCTCCTTGAGCACTGATCGGCGATTCCGAGGGCAAGTTGCCCCCGGGCGACAGCGGGCAAGCCCGGGGGTACAACAGCGCGGCGAAGGCCTTTCTTGAGGTCTAGCGCGGATATGCTTGCTTCACTTGACTTTTTTCGTGGGTCGCGCCCTCGCGGCCGGTCACGATGGGGGATGCCTTGAACCAGCCTGACATGAACAAACGACGCCCAAGCCACATGCTCACCCACGCTGCTCGCGCCAGCCTTATGGCGCTTTGCCTGACGGCGGGGCAAGCCCATGCCTTGGGCTTGGGCCGTCTCAATGTGCAGTCGGCCCTCGGCGAAACGCTGAAGGCCGAGATCGAACTGACCAGCTTGAGCGCCGAAGAGGCCGCCACACTGCGGGTCCGAGTGGCAGGCCCAGATGCCTTCCGGGCTCAAGGCTTGGAATACAACGCGGTGCTCGCGGGCGCGCAGGTCCAGCTGGTTCGCCAAAACGATGGTCGAGCAGTGCTCCGTTTGGTGAGCGAGCGCGCGGTGCAGGAGCCGTTTCTCGATGTGTTGCTGGACATTCGCTGGTCGACCGGCCGCCTGAGCCGAGAGCTCACGCTGCTTTTTGATCCTCCTTCCGCCCAAGCGCTGTCGACGGCTCGCGCTGTTGAGCAGGTGATCAGTCCCGTAGTGACAGCGCCCGTGGTCGCGACCCCGCCGACTATGCGGCCTTTGGCACCGGCGCCGGTGCCGGCGCCAGCTGTGCCCGTGGCCAGCGCTCCCAAGCCGGCCCGAGAAATTCCGCGTGAACCGCCAGCGGATGGCACTTTGGCGGTTCGGTCAGGCGACAGCTTGTCGCGATTGGCCGAGCGCAGTCGGCCTGAAGGCGTCTCGCTCGACCAAATGTTGGTCGCCCTCTACCGAGAAAACCCAGACGCCTTCATCAACGGCAATATGAATTTGCTCAAGGCTGGTAAGCGCTTGCGTTTGCCCAGCCGCGAACTGATTGGTTCAGTACCTGCGGATGAAGCCCGCCGCTTGGTGCGCACGCACAGCAGCTACTTTGATGCGGTTCGTCAAGGCCTGGCCGCTGCAGCACCGAAGTTGCCCGCTCAAAGTGAGCGCAGCGCAGCCGGCAAGGTTCAACCTAAAGTTGCCGAAGCGAAGCCATCCGTTCCCTCGGGAGATCGCCTCACTCTCAGCAAGCCTGCGATGCCGCCACCTGCCCCTGTGGCTCCCGCTGCAGCGCCGTCGTCGAAAGAGGCCGCCCTTGCGCGTGACGTTGCGGAACTGAAGAAGCTGTCGGATGCTGCCAAGCAGCAGGTCGCGCCCACGCCAGCACCGGCAGCGCCTGTTGCTGCGACGCCTGCCGCGCCTGTTGCTGCAGTGGCGTCGGCGCCCGCTTCGGCGGTGGTTGCTGCTCCGTTGCCCCTGCCCGCCGCCTCGGCACCGCCGGTCATGGCGTCTGCGCCAGCCTCAGTGGTGCCGCCGCGCCCGGTCGCGGCGCCCGCTCCGGCTCCGGCTCCGGCCCCGGCCCCGGCTTCATCGAGCGTGATGGACATGCTCCTGTCGCCACTGGGCATTTTGGGTGTGGCGCTGCTGGCTTTGGGCGGCGCCTTGGCGGCTCGCTTTGCTCGTCGCCGCAAGACCGGTCCTGCTCAAGAGACGCTTTTTGGTGAGAGTCGGCTGCAGCCCGATTCGTTCTTCGGCGTCACAGGGGGGCAGCGCGTCGACACGCGGGATGGCGCCAGCGGCGTTTCGTCGATGTCGTATTCATTGAGCCAGTTGGATGCACACGGTGATGTCGACCCTGTTGCAGAGGCCGATGTTTACCTGGCCTACGGCCGCGACCTTCAGGCGGAAGAGATTCTCAAAGAAGCCCTGCGTTCGCAGCCTGAGCGGCTGGCGATTCGCCTGAAGCTCATGGAGGTTTACGCCAAGCGCCGCGATGTGCGTGGGTTTGAACAGTTGGCGACTCGCTTGTACGCTGACACCAAGGGTCAAGGCGAGGACTGGGAGAAGGCGCAGGAGATGGGTCTGTCGATTGACCCAGAGAACCGTCTGTACCAACCCGGCGGCGCACCGCGCAGCATGTTTGACGAGGACGGCCCGCGTCCTGAGCCAACCAATGCAACCACCTTGCCTCAGGCAGGTCCGCTGAGCCTGCAGCTGGCTGAGGAGGCGGAAGCCGCTCGGCAAGGCCCGGCGAGCCTTATCGACTTGGACTTGGACCTTGGCGCTCCGGCGCAACCCATGCAGCGGACACAGCCCTTGCCGGTTGCTGAGCCTGCACCGAGTGCTTTGGACATGGATCTGGACATCAGTGAGGCCATGCCTCTTGATGGCAAGAAGGAAAACAGCCTAGAGTTTGAGTTGTCTGACTTGGCCGAACTCGGCGGTGGGACGGTGTCACCCGGCTTGGCTGCATCCACCAAGCCGATGAACCTCACCACGGAGATTCAAGATCTGGAACAGAGCCCAACGACCCGAGTGGGTGGCGACTCTCTGATGGACGCGATGCAGGACATGGATGGCGATGACGCCGATCCGATGATGCGCCAACTGGAGTTGGCAGAAGAGTTCCGTCAAATTGGTGACGTAGAAGGCGCTCGCGATGTACTGCAAGAGCTGCTGTCTCAGATCGACTCCGGTCCGCTGTACGAGCGCGCCAAGAAGTTGATGGAAGAGATTCGTTGAGCATCCAGCATTGGATCTCTCACAAGAGCGCCCCGAGGGGCGCTTTTTCCTTTTTCGGTTTGGACTGGCTTTGACACGCATTGCCCTTGGAATTGCCTACCGAGGCAGCGCGTACCAAGGCTGGCAGAGCCAAGCGGGTGGTCGCACAGTGCAGGACCACCTGGAGAAGGCGCTCTCCCGCTTCGCCGATGAGCCGATTAGCACATTGTGTGCAGGTCGTACAGATGCCGGCGTGCACGCTCTGAACCAAGTTGTTCACTTTGATACGACACGCGAAAGAGAGCCGATTTCTTGGGTGCGCGGTGTGAACCGCTACCTGCCTCCAGATATCGCCGTTCAGTGGTCAGCGAACCCAGGTGAGAGCTTTCATGCGCGCAACCATGCGCGGAGCC
>JBKCVH010000325.1:0-10484 GCA_046317675.1 Burkholderiales bacterium | reverse complement strand
AGGCGCTCGCTTTCGGCATCCAGCGCGCTGGTGGCCTCGTCCAGCAGCAGCAGCGGTGGGTTCTTCAGCATGGCGCGGGCGATGGCGATGCGCTGGCGCTGGCCGCCTGAGAGCCGCACGCCGCGCTCGCCCAAGAAGGTGTTGTAGCCCTCGGGCAAGGCGGTGATGAAGTCGTGGGCGTGTGCGGCTTTGGCGGCTTCAATGACTTCTGCTTCGCTGGCGTCTGGCCGGCCGTAGCGAATGTTCTCCAGGGCGTTGCTGCTGAACAAGGTGCTGTCTTGCGGCACAAAGCCGATGCGCTGTCGCAGCGTGGCCAGGCTGAGCTGTGCGATGGGCTGACCGTCCAGCAGGATCTCACCCGACTCCGGCTCGTAGAAGCGCTGCAGGAGCTGAAACACGGTCGTCTTGCCCGCGCCGCTTTCGCCGACCAGTGCAACGGTTTCACCGGGGCCGAGGTCCAAGGCGAGGTCTTGCAAAGCCAGGGTATTGGGCCGTGACGGGTAGCGGAAGTTCAAGCCGCGCACTTCAAGGCGGGCGCCGGCACCGGCGGGGGGCAAGGTTTTGGGGTGCTTGGTTTCTTGAACGGGCGACTCGCTCTGGAGCAACTCCACCAAGCGCTCGGTGGCGCCGGCAGCGCGAAGGAGGTCGCCCCAAACCTCGGCCAAGACGGCCACGCTCGACAACAGCAGCACCACGTACACCGCGCTTTGTGTGAGGTGGCCGGCACTGATGCGCCCGGCCATGACGGCTTGAGTGCCCTGGTACAGGCCCCACAGCATGGCCGCAAAGTTGGCCACGATGATGAATGCGATGAGCGCAGCCCGCAGCTTGGCGCGCTTGCGCGCGGTGGCAAAGGCCGCCTCGCTGGCGCTTTTGAAGCGCTCGGCCTCGCGGTCTTCCTGGGTGTAGCTTTGCACCACGGGGATGGCATTGAGCACTTCGCCGGCAATGGCGCTGGCGTCGGCCACGCGGTCTTGGCTGTCGCGGCTGAGTGAGCGCACCCTGCGGCTCCAGATCAAGGTGGGCGCCAGCACCAGCAAGAGCACGGCCATGACCTGCGCCATGATCCAGGGGTTGGTGATGACCAGCATGATCAAGGCGCCCACGGCCATCAGCGCGTTGCGAAGGCCCATGCTGAGCGAAGAGCCAATCACCGTTTGCACCAGGGTGGTGTCGGTGGTCAAGCGGCTCAGCACCTCGCCGGTGCGGGTGGTTTCAAAGAAGCCGGGGCTGTGGTGGATGACGCGCGCATAAACGGCTGAACGAACATCTGCAGTGATGCGCTCTCCCAGCCAAGTGACCAAGTAGTAGCGCGCTGCGCTCAAAAGGCCCAGGGTCATGCCCACGCTGAACAGCAGCAAAAAGTGCTCGCGCAGGGCAAAAAGCTGCTCGGTGCGGTCTTTGGGCATCAAGCCGGCGTCAATCAGCTTGCCCAGCACCACGGGAAACAGCAGGGTCGTGAGGGCTGCGCCCATCAAGAACACGCCGGCCAGCACGATGCGGCTCCGATAGGGCTTCAAAAACGGCCGCAGCCCGGAAAGGGCTGCTGGGCTTTTGGCTTTGGGGCGTTCGGCGTCGGACAGGGTCATGGAGGG
This sequence comes from Burkholderiales bacterium, assembly GCA_046317675.1. Lineage (GTDB taxonomy): Bacteria > Pseudomonadota > Gammaproteobacteria > Burkholderiales > Burkholderiaceae_C > Inhella. Next base: position 8,889 of record JBKCVH010000325.1, on the reverse strand, counting down.
ATAGCTTGGGGCGTGGCCCCGATTCACAAGGAAAGGGGGCTTGAATGCGTAGGCTCAGCGGCCGTAGGGGAAAACGGGCTTCTTGGTGGGCTTGGGCGCGGCCTTGCCGCGCGCGCTCCAGAGCTTGAAGGCGCTGGGCGTGAGTTCGCGTTTCAGCAGTTGCACCAGGGGCCCTGGGCCCACGCCGTGCTCCCGCAGCACGCGGTCATAGGGCGGAAGGTCCTCGAAAGCGGTCGCAATGATGCGCTGGATCTGCTCGGGGCTGAGTTTCGGAATCGGTTTGGCCATGGCCGGAGTGTCGCGCCGCCTTGGCGAATTTCCTGAGGCGAAGCGCCGTGCCGCTCGTCGACACTCCGCGCAACGTTGTGACTGTTGGTAAAGATGAACAAGCCAGGGGTTTCGGTAGAACGGCGCGCCTTGATGGCCGCGGCAGGCGGTCTGTTGCTGGCCGGTGCGGGCAAGGGCCACGCCACAGGCGCTGTGACGGGCGGTGGCGTAGTCAGCATTCTGGATGGCGATGCCATCGTGGTGCAGGGCGTTGCCAAGGTGGCGGTGGTGGAGGGCATGCGTCTGGCACCCGGTGACATCCTGATCACCGCAGCTGCCACCCGATTGCTGCGCATCGAAGGCCCCGCAGGGGAGTTGTTGAGCTTGGGGCCGCAAACCGAGTTGATGCTGGCGCCTCGCCTTTCCGGGCGGCCCGGTCCTCGGGCCACACCCGCTGCCTATCTGTTGAAGGGTTGGGTCAAGACCAATCGCAGCCTTGCATCGCCCATTTGGGAGCTCAGTGCCACCGGGGGCGAGCTGGTGGTGGCGCTTTTGGAGTCGGCCGGTCAGTTGTTTGTTGAAAACGGTACGGCCAGCTTGGTGGATTCCGGTGCCGCTGCCCAAACCTTGGCGGCGGGCACCTTTGTCGACCGCCGGGCTGGTGCCAAGTCGATCAAAGGCCGGCCCACCCCGAGCTTCATTGAACAAATGCCCCGCGCTTTTCTGGACACGCTGCCGCTGCGCGCTGCCCTTTTTCCGCAGGCAAAGACCGGCAAAGCGCTTGGGGCGCCGACTTATGCAGAGTTGAGGGGCTGGCTCAGCGCCGAGCCCGCCTTAAGGCAAGGGCTCACGAAGCGCTGGCAGCCCTTGGTGCAAGGCGAATTCCGGCGCGCGCTGGAACAAAACCTTGTCGCGCATCCCGAGTGGGAGCGTCTGTTGTATCCAGAGCGTTTCCGCCCTAAAGAACCCCCGAAGACTGGAGCCTACCCATGAAGCTGCTGCTGAAATTCAACCTCGTGTTCCTCATCGTCTTCATTTTTGGGCTCGGTGCATCCTCGTACGTGGCGCGCGACCTGCTCAAGCGCCAAGCCGAAGAGGTGGTGGTGGACCGGGCCCGCTTGTTGATGGCCAAGTCCAAGGCAGTTTCCGACTTCAGCGCCACACAGATCGCCCCCTTGCTGCAAACGCAAATGAAGTACAGCTTCTTGCCTCAGTCAATTCCCTCCTACAACGCCACCGAGATATTGGCGGCGCTCCAAAAAGAGTACCCCGATTACCACTTCAAGCCCGCGATGTTGAACCCCACCAACCCGCGCGACCGCGCTGTGGATTGGGAGGCGGACGTGATTCAACAGTTCAGAACCTCGGCCGACATGAAGGAGTTCGTGGGGCAGCGCGACACGCCCTCGGGCCCTTCGCTTTATGTGGCCACGCCCATCCGCATCACGAACCCAGCCTGCTTGCAATGCCACAGCACGCCAGACGCAGCCCCGAAGACCATGCTGGACCGCTACGGTTCGTCCAACGGCTTTGGTTGGACCCTGAACGACGTGCTTGGCGCCCGCGTGGTGTCCGTGCCCATGACGGTGCCGCTCAAGCAAGCGGACCACGCCTTCAAGGTGGTCATGGGTTTGCTCACGGCGGTGTTCTTGGCCATGGGCTTGGCGCTGAACCTCATGCTCTGGAAGCTGGTGATTCAACCGGTCACCAAGCTGTCGGCGCTGTCTGACCGGGTGAGCAAAGGCGAGTTGGAAGCGCCCGAGTTCGCGACCGGCTCCAAAGACGAAATTGGCACCCTGGCCGAAGCCTTCGGACGCATGCGCAAGAGCCTGGTGCATGCCATGAAGATGCTCGACAGCTAAGACGGAACTAATTCGCGCCGCATGAATCATCCTGAGCGACTGGGCAAGTACCCCATCACCGGCGTCCTGGGGCAAGGGGCGATGGGGGTTGTTTACATGGCCCACGATCCGGTCATCGACCGGCCCGTGGCCATCAAGACCATCCAGCGCTCGCTGCTGGGCGATGACGCCAGTGGCCAGGATATGGCGGCGCGCTTCCGCAACGAGGCCAAGGCCGTGGGGCGCTTGGTGCACCCAGGCATCGTTTCGATTTACGAGTACGGTGAAGACGCCGACACCGCCTACATCGCCATGGAGTACGTGGAGGGCCGGAGCCTTGACCACGTGCTGCGTGCCAACCCCATGCTGCCCGAGAGCGAGGTGCTGTCCATCATGGAACAGTTGCTGGATGCCCTCGATACCGCGCACCGCCATGGCGTTTGGCACCGCGACATCAAGCCGGCCAACTTGCTCCTGACACCGACCGGGCAAGTCAAGCTCACTGACTTTGGTGTGGCCCGTATCGCCAACATGGCGCTCACGCGCGTGGCCGCTGCCATTGGCACCCCTGGCTACATGGCGCCCGAGCAGTACATGCGTGACGACATCAACCACAAGGTCGATGTGTTCGCCGCTGGCGTGCTGCTGTACCGCCTGCTCGCCGGCCGCGCGCCCTTCACGGGCAATGCCGAGCAGGTCATGTACAAGGTGCTGAACGTCGAGCCCACGCCGCCCAGCCAGGTGCCCGGCAGCACCTGCCCAGCCTTCTACGACGCCTTGGTGCGTCGGGCCTTGGCCAAGAAGCCCGAAGAGCGCATGGAGAGCGCCGCCGACTTCCGCAAGGCGCTAAAAGACCGCGGTGTGGACTCCACCCCGAGTTGCATCGTGTTGATGAGCCCCATGGACGACGCCACCGTGCTGGCACGCCCGGCGGCGTCGCAAACCGATTGGACGAGTGGCCCCAACGCCACGGCCTTGGCGCAGGTTGAGCGGGAGTTGGCCACCGTGATGGGGCCGATTGCGAAAGCCATTGTTCGCAAGGCGGCCCGCACCTGCAATGACGTCGACAGCCTGCGCCGCGCGGTGTCGGAGCACATTCCCGGCGACGCCGAACGCGCGCAGTTCGTGTCCCACATCTCATCTGCCAGCAAGACGGGCACCGGCGCGTCCTCCAGTGCCGTGCGTTCGGCCACTGCGCCGCCCAGCGTCACCAGCATGGCATCCGGCACGGGCGCCAACGACAAACTCAGCGACGAAGCCGTGGCCACGGCCGTGCAGCGCATGACCGATGTGGTGGGCGTCATTGGCCGCGTGATGGTCAAGCGAGCAGCCGCCAAAACCACCAGCAAAGCGCAGTTTGTGGCGCTCTTGGTGGAAGGCGTTGACGCGGGCGACCAAGAACGCGTTCGCACCGCCTTGCGCACCCTGTAGAAAGTTACTCGCGCAAGAACCGCAATTGCTGCCCGGCTTGGTGCAGCACAAAGCCAGCAGGCTTTTCGTCGCCCGCATCAAAGTGCAGCTCCAGCGGGGTGATGCGGGCAAAGAACACGCGATGGGACTTGGCGAACAGCTCGAATTCGCCTTGCCCCGTGGCCTGCGCAAAGAGCCGGGTGCCATTGGCGCGCACCGTGATCTTGAACTGGGGCGACAGCGCATAGACGCCCGCCAAGCTCGCCAATTGCTCGGCGCTGACCGCCTGAGCCGGCTGCGCCAGCGAGGCGTTTCGGGCTTGTTGTTCGGCCGCGATGTCGCGCATCGGGCTGCTCTCGTCCATCAAATGCCGGGCGAGGTCTGTGACCACCACTTGCGCATTGGCCAAAGCCAAACCGCCACGAACTTGCGTGAGGTTGAGCCAGAGCGAGCTTGAGAAACCCGCCGTGCCGCCATCGTGCGTGGCCAGTTGTTGGCCTTTGCGCTCGGCCAGCATCCAAGCCAAGCCCGTCTTCACGTTGGCAGCCGGGCCGAGTTCGCTATGGGGCTTCAAGGCGAGTGCAAAGGCTTCGCCCAGCGGGTGTTTGACCAAGCCCAGCGCGGCCTGCCCTTAGCGGGCCAACTGCGCTGCGGTGCCCAGCAACGCGCCGGCGCCGGCCAGGGCATCAAAGTGCCAAGCCGGAACGCTCTGGCCTTGGGCGCTGTGCCCCTGCACCAAGCCCGGGCCCGTTTGCGGCTTCATGCGAAGTCGCATGCCGGACGGGCCACCCAGGCCCAGCGGGGTCAAGATGCGGGCCTCCAAGAGTGCACTCAAGGGCTGGCCAGCGCGGCGTGCCAGCAACCAACCCAGCAGGCCGTACCCGAAATTGCTGTACTCGTAGGCCTCATCGCGGCGGCGTGTGGGCTTGAAGGCGCGCAGGCTGGCCAGCATTTGCGCGTCGCCAAAGTCGGCATAGGGGTCGTTGCCATCCTTGGGTGCCATGTCGGTGGGCAGGCGCGGAATGCCGCTTCGGTGGGTTGCCACGTCCACCCAGCGCAGGGGCTGGCCGTCGCGGTCCCGCAGGCTGATGCCCTCGGGCAGGCTGGCTTCCATGGCGTCATCCAACTTCAGCTCGCCACGCACTACGGCGTCGGCCAGAAGCAGGCCGATGAAGGTTTTGGTGATGGAACCCATCTCGAAGCCATGCCGGTCGGGCGTGAGCACGGCTTGGCCGTTGCCGCTGCGCCCGGCGGCGGCCAGTTGCAAGCTGCCGTCGGGGAGCAAACGGGCTGCGGCCAAGCCCACGCCCTCATGGCGCAGGCGCTGGTTCAGCAGATCGTGCAGAGCCGGGTCTTCGCTGGGTGGGGGCAGGGTCTGGGCCCAGGAGAGGGCAGGAAGGCTCAAGCTGGCTTGCACCAAGTGACGACGGGAAACACTCATCCTGAAGACTCCTCGGCGGGGTTCTTGCCGCTGCTGCGCGCTTTGGGCGAGGGCAGCTTGACGCCGCGCCGCGCGAGCGCCTCCCGCAGCAGCAGTTCGGTTTGCGCATTCGCACTGCGAAGTTCTTGCGCCGCCAAGCGCTCAACCTCGGCCCAAAGCGCAGGGTCAATGCGCAGGGCAAACGACTTTTTGTCGGGGCTGGCCATGAGCCGGTTCGCTGATGGTTTGTGAGAAAACTAGTTGTACAGCGTGCCGGTATTCACCACGGGTTGTGTTTCCCGGTCGGAGCACAGGACCACCAGCAGATTGCTCACCATGGCGGCTTTGCGTTCGTCATCCAGCTCCACGATGGAGCGCTCGCTCAAGCCCTTGAGCGCGGCCTCCACCATGCTGACGGCGCCATGCACGATCTTGGAACGCGCCGCAATGATGGCCTCGGCCTGCTGGCGGCGCAGCATCACTTGAGCGATCTCTGGGGCATAGGCCAGGTGACTGAGCTTGGCATCCAACACGTCGACGCCGGCATCGTCAAAGCGCGCTTGCAACTCCTCCTTGAGGGCCTCGGCCACCGCTTGCTGACCGCCGCGCAGGGTGACGGCGCCGGCATTGACGTCTTCGCCTTCGTCATAGGCGTAGCTGGCTGCCAGGTGGCGGATGGCGGCCTCGGCCTGCACGCGCACATAGGCTTCGTAGTCGTCCACTTGGAACAGCGCCTGGGCGGTGTCTCGCACCCGCCAAACCACCACGGCGCTGATCTCTATGGGGTTGCCGCGCTGGTCGTTCACCTTCAGGGTGGGGGCATTGAGGTTGCGGTCGCGCAGAGAAATCTTCTTCTTCACGGCCAGTGGGTTGGCCCAGCGCAGGCCCTCTTGCCGATCGGTGCCGGTGTAGGCGCCGAAGAGCGTCAGGGCCGCCGCGTAATTGGGGTTCAGCATGTAGAGCCCGGCCAGTACAAAACTGCCAAGCGTTATCAGTGGCGTCGCGAACTGCGGTGTACCGCGCCACAGCAGGAGGAGGCCCAGACCAACGAGCGCAATGCCCGTGCCCGCCATGAGATAGCCATTGGTGGCCTTGGCAGCACGCTCGCGCGACGGGGTGGAAACGGGTGAAGTCATGGCAGTACCCTTGTTAGTGGAATTCAAATTGAAATCAAAGTGATATCACTTTAGGCGAAGAATCACCCCACATGCAAGCACTTTCTTGCCCTCAAGCGAGGGGGTGATGCGCCCGAACGGCCTGATTCAACTGCTGCTGGAGGTCGACAGCGCGGGCTTCGATCACCTGACGCTGCGGCATGCTGCGCAGCCAAGTGATCTGGCGCTTGGCCAGTTGCCGCGTCGCAGCCTGCGCGCGGTTGCGCAGCAAGCGTGCATTGGGCGGGTCAGCCTCGTCCAGCGCCTCCCAGGCTTGGCGGTAGCCCACACAGCGCATGCTGGCCAGGCCCAGGTGCAGGTCGCCCCGGGCGCGCAGGTTGCGCACTTCGTCAAGCAAGCCGGCTTCCAGCATGGCGTCGAAGCGAGCATCCAGGCGCTGGTGCAGCCAGGCACGGTCTTCGGTTTCGATGCTGATGATCGGCCAATCGACGCCCGATTCTTTGGGTGCGTCGGCATGCCAAGCGCTGATGGTGCGGCCCGTGGCCCTGAACACTTCAAGGGCGCGCTGAATGCGCTGGGCGTCATTGGGCGGCAGCCGCGTGGCGGTGATGGGGTCAACCGCCGCCAGTTCCGCATGCATTGCAGGCCAGCCTCTGAGCGCGGCCTCGGCATCCAGTTCAGCGCGTATCTCGGGGCTGCTGGCGGGCATGTCCGACAAGCCATCACGCAGCGCCTTCACGTAGAGCATGGTGCCGCCCACCAAAAGCGGTAGTCGGCCCCGTGCCTGGATCTCGCCGGCCAAGCGCTTGGCGTCCCGCACGAACTGCGCGGCGCTGTAGCTCTCCAGCGGGTCGATGAGGTCGATCAAATGGTGCGGCACCGCAGCTTGCTCCGCTGCGGTGGGCTTGGCGCTGCCGATGTCCATGCCGCGGTAGACCAGGGCGGAGTCGATGCTGATGATTTCCAGCGGCAACTCGCGCGCAAGCGCCAACGCGGCGCTGGTTTTGCCAGCGCCGGTGGGGCCTACCAAGATGATGGGGGTGCTCAAACTTGCCAAGCTCCCCACGTGCTCAGAACTTTTCCCACGGCGCCAAGTAGCGCCACTGCCCCATGGGCAAGTGACTGAGCGGAATGCGACCGATGCGAACGCGCTTGAGGCCCAGCACATTCAGGCCCACGGCTTCGCACCTGCGGCGAATTTGGCGCTTGCGGCCCTCGCGCATCACACAGCGCAGTTGGTCCTCGTTGGCCCAACTGACCTTGGCCTCGCGCAGTTGCACGCCGTCCAGCTCCAAGCCGTGGCAGAGCAAGTCCAGCTTCTCGGCTGGGAAGCTGTGCATCGGGTGCTCGCCCTCGGCCGCGCCTTCGACGGAGACGCGCACCAAGTACTCTTTCTCGATGTCGGAGTCGTCGCCAATCAAGGCCTTGGCCACACGGCCATCCTGAGTGAAGACGAGCAAGCCGGTGGAATCAATGTCCAGCCGCCCTGCGGGCGCCAAGCCGCGCAGATGCCCGGCATTGAAGCGAAGCTTGTCGCCCAGCACGTCCTCGCTCCAGCGGCTCTCGGCATTGATCAAACTCACCGCCGGCTCGTAGCCGTCCTCGGGCTGCCCCGAGACCACGCCAATGGGCTTGTGGAGCAGGATGGTGACGCGCTGCGCTTGCTGGTGGCGAGCGGCTTCATCGATTTCGATTTGCGCATCGTGCGCCACGCGCTGCCCCAACACCGCCAGCTCGCCATTGACCTTGACCCAACCGGCCAAGATCCATTCATCGGCTTCACGGCGCGACGCCAACTCGCGTTCGGCCATGACCTTGGACAAGCGCTCGCCGTCCACGTGGGGGCTGGCTCGCACGGGTTTTGGCTTGGCAGGGTGCTCCGCGGTGGCACGGCGCTCGTCTTGACGCGGTGGGCGCTCTTGGAACTGCGCGTCGAGCCCACCGTGCGGCTGAGGGCGTTCGCCCCAAGCGCTGCGGTTGTCTTGACGGGGTGGGCGGTCGCCGAAGGAGCCGGGACCATCGCGACGCGGAGGGCGGTCGCTGAACGAGCCGGGGCCGTCACGACGTGGTGGGCGGTCATCGAACGAGCCCGGGCCATCCCGGCGCGGTGGACGGTCGCCGAACGAGCCTGGGCCATCCCGGCGGGGTGGGCGGTCACCGAACGAGCCAGGACCGTCGCGGCGGGGTGGGCGGTCACCGAACGAACCAGGACCATCGCGACGCTGAGGGCGGTCACCGAAGGAGCCAGGACCATCACGACGCGGTGGGCGGTCACCGAACGAGCCGGGACCATCACGACGCGGTGGACGGTCGCCGAACGAGCCGGGACCATCACGGCGTGGTGGACGGTCGCCAAACGAGCCGGGACCATCACGACGCGGTGGACGGTCGCCGAACGAGCCGGGACCATCACGACGCGGTGGGCGGTCGCCGAACAACCCAGGGCCATCACGACGCGGAGGGCGGTCACCGAACGAGCCGGGACCGTCGCGGCGGGGTGGGCGGTCACCGAACGAACCCGGACCATCGCGACGCGGAGGGCGGTCACCGAACGAGCCAGGACCATCACGGCGTGGCGGGCGGTCGCCGAACGAGCCAGGACCGTCACGACGCGGTGGACGGTCGCCGAACGAGCCAGGGCCATCACGACGCGGCGGGCGGTCACCGAACGAGCCAGGACCATCACGGCGCGGCGGACGGTCGCCGAACGAGCCGGGACCATCGCGACGTGGAGGGCGGTCGCCGAACGAGCCAGGACCATCACGACGTGGCGGGCGGTCACCGAACGAGCCAGGACCATCGCGACGCGGTGGGCGGTCCCCAAACGAGCCTGGAC
>JBKCVH010000324.1:0-7913 GCA_046317675.1 Burkholderiales bacterium | reverse complement strand
CTCCCCCAAGGCCTCCACAGTGCCCGCGAGCTCGGCGCCGGGCGTGAAGGGCAGCGGCGGCTGCAGCTGGTACTTCTTCTGCACGATCAACAGGTCAGGAAAGTTCACCCCCGCCGCCTCAACCTTCACGCGAACTTGGCCGGGGCCGGGCTCTGGGGTGGCGATCTCGTTCAGCTGCAGGGTGTCGGGGGGACCCCATTGGGTGCATTGGATGGCGCGCATGGCAATTCGTCAGGTAGCGGGAGAGGGCTTGATTGTGCGCAGCGTCAGGCGGCCGAACCACGCATGAGCGGGCGGCATGCGGTGGGCGCACAAGCTGCCCATGCCCTGGATTGAGCCCTCAGCTCGCCCAAATTCGGGGCTCACAGGCAACGAGCCCCCAAACTCGCTCGCGCCAGAGCGCCCGCACGGCCCGCATCAACTGTGCAGCCGGCTCCAGCTCAGCCCCCAGCACACGCAGCAGCATCAAGCGGCTGTGCAGCAAGCTGGCGCCGGCACGCAGGCCGCTGGCGTCGATGAGCGCGCGTGTCGCGTCGAGCAAGGCTTCAGCACCCGGGATCGGCTCGGGCTGAGCCATCACGAGGCTCCCCAGCACGCGGTGGCCGGCCCAGCCACAGGGGCCGTCCAGCAGGGCGCGGTCTTGGGCATCGATCAGGCCTTGGTCGAGCCAGAGGCCTTCAATCTCAAGGCGCTGCAGCAGGCGGCCGTGGTCGAAGGGCAGGTCGCTTTCGGCGAGGCCGAGTGCGAGCAACTCGCTCATGATGAGCTGGCCCTGCAGAGCCACGCGCACCTCGTTGCGGGCGTGGCAAGCGCGGTAGGCCAGGGTCTCTTGGGGCAGCCACTCCAGCCGCGCGCCGGGCGCAACGTGGGCGTGCACAAACTGCGCGGCTTCGCCGTGGTTGGAGCGGTAAAAGCGCGTGGCCGCTGGGGTGGTGGCGAGCAGGTGGGCGCCGCTTTGCACCTCCAGCCGGATGTCGAGCCGGTCGCCGCCCACCAAGCCGCCCGGCGGGTGCACGATCACCGCGTGGGCAATGCCATCGCCTTCCGGGTACAGGGTCTTGAGCAGGCGCAGCGGCCCTTCGTGCTCGGTGTGCACGCGGGTGCGCGAGCCTGCGGCATCGGCCGAAAGCAGCAATCGTGCTGGCCAGCGAACGGCGGTGTCAGGCGGCAACGAGCAAGCCCTTGCTTTCGATGAAACGCACCACCGCTTCGAGGCCTTCTTGGGTCTTGAGGTTGGTCATCACCCAAGGCCGCAGCGGGCGCATGCGCTGGGTGTCGCTGCGCATGATGTCGAGGTTCGCACCAACGTGGGGCGCGAGGTCGATTTTGTTGATGACGAAGAGGTCGCTCTTGGTGATGCCAGGGCCGCCTTTGCGCGGAATCTTTTCGCCTGCGGCGACGTCGATGACGTAGATCGTGAGGTCGGAGAGCTCAGGGCTGAAGGTGGCGGCGAGGTTGTCGCCGCCGCTCTCCACGAACACGATGTCGGCGTCGGGGAACTTCTCCAGCATGCGGTCGACGGCTTCGAGGTTGATGGAGCAGTCTTCGCGAATGGCCGTGTGCGGGCAGCCGCCCGTTTCGACGCCCACGATGCGCTCGGGCGGCAAGGCGCCCGAGACGGTCAGCAGGCGCTGGTCTTCCTTGGTGTAGATGTCGTTGGTGATGACCACCAAGTCCCAGCGCTCTCGCATGGCCTTGCAGAGCATTTCCAGCAGGGTGGTTTTGCCAGAGCCGACCGGGCCGCCCACGCCCACGCGCAGCGGGGGCAGCTTTTTGGTGCGGCCGGGGATGTTGTGAAGCGGTGAGCTCATGAGCGGAATAGACGGGAGTACTGGGTTTCGTGGCGGCAGCTGGTGATGCCGAGCAGGGGCGCAAAAGCCATGGGCGCTTCGGCGGCGAGCGCCTTGTCCACCGCCGCTGGAATCGCATGCACAAGCTGGGCCAGCAGGCGCTGGCCGGCGCTTTGGCCGAGTGGCACGCCGCGCACGGCGGCCATCACCAGGTTCTCGGCCCAGCCAAAGGCGGCCGCTTGCAGCAGGCCGGGCAAGGGCGCGCCGCGCAGCGCGCCGGCCACGGCATAGGCCACCGGCCAGGTGGGCGGCTGCAGGGGCTGGAGCAGCGCGGTGTCGAGCTGCAGGCCTTGCATCCAGGCCATCAGGCTGCGGCCCATTTGCTGGGTTTGCTGCAGCATTTCGCTGGACTCGCGCGTGCTCAGCACCCAGGCGTTGAGGCGCTGCAGGGCTTCGCCATCCGCCGCCAAAGCAGCGCGGTGCGCCGCCGCCACCAGGGGCAGTTCGGCACGCGCCTGCACCAGCTCCAACTGGTTGAGCAGCCACGTGGCGCAGCTGGCTTCGTCGTGCACCCAGCCGGCATCGGTGGCTGCTTCTAGGCCTTCGCTGTAGCTGAACGCCCCCACCGGCAGCGCGGGGCTGGCCAGCCACAGGAGGTGCAGTAGCGCGCTGTCAGTGCCCGTGGTCATGGTCGTGCTTGCAGCCGGGGCCATGCACGTGGACGGGGACGGCGATGGGAATGCGCGTGGGCTTGGGGGCGTGGTCGTGGGAAGGGTCATGTGCATGCTCGTGCGCATGGTCGTGCGAATGCTCATGCGCATGGTCATGACCGTGGTGCCCATGCCCACCGCCTTCCCCATAGGCGCCCGCCTCGGGCTCAAAGGCGGCCATGGCTTCATTCACGATCAAGTGCTGGCGGCGCAGCATTTCAGCCAGCACGGCATCCGGTTCCAGTTGCAGCAGCAACGGCTGCAGTTCCAAAGGCACATGGCGGTTACCCAGGTGGTAGGCGGCACGCAGCAGGTCAAAGGGCGAGCCATGCGCCGTGCAGTGGCGCACTTGCAGCACCGGCTGCGGGGCGGCCACGACCACCACCAGCGAGCCATCCTCGGCCACCAGCACATCGCCGCCGCGCAGCACGGTGCCACGGGCCAGCAACACCCCCAGCTCACGCCCTTGGCTGTCTTGGGCGCCAAAGCGGCTCTTCTGCCGGGTGTCCCAGTCCAGCGTGAGGGTGGCGGCACGCTTGAGAAGGGCAGGAGCCAAGCCAGCGCCCTGAGGGAGGAGTTTGCTGAGGTGAAGCATGGGGAGAGCCACAGGAAAAAATGGCATTAAACCGCGCACCGTGCCAACGCTCGCGCTGGGGCCTATTGGCCTTCATCTTGAAATCAAGGCGAGGGTGGTACAAGCTACGGTTGTCGTCTATTTTGGCTACAACCTTTGGCTCGCCAGAGCGCCCGCATGGAGTCAACTGCGAAATGCGCATCAGCAATTTCCTTGCCTTGCAGCCTGATCAGTTGGCCGATCTCCTGGACCCGTTGCCGCTGAGCATCTTCGTCAAGAACCGCGACAGCCAGATCCTCTACATCAACCCCGCGTGCGCAGACCTGTGGGGCTGCCAAGTGGAAGAAATCTTGGGAACGTGCGGCGAGGGCTTCTTTCCTGCGGAGCAGATCAAGGCTTTTCAGCTCCGAGACACCGCCATCTTGATGGCGGGCACGTCTTTGGAGTACGAGGAGCCCTTTTGGAGCGCGAAGCACCAGAGCAATCGCATCGGGCGAACCACCAAGATTCCAGTCCGCAACAGCGCGGGCGAGCCGGAATTCGTCTTTTGCTTTACCGAGGACATCACACAGGCTACCGAGACCGAAAAGGCTTTGCATGCCAGTGAAGCGCGCTTCGAGGCCCTGGTCAGCAATCTGCAAATCGGCATCTTGTCGCAGGGCGCTGATGACCAAATCCTGAGCTGCAACCGCAAGGCACTGGATCTCCTTGGCATGACGCGCGACCAGCTCATGGGCAAGTCCTCTTTGGATCCGGGGTGGAGCGTGGTGGGCGAAGACGGCCAGCCACTTCCCTTGGAAGAGCATCCTTCGATCAAGGCCAAGCGCACCGGCCAGCCGGTTCGCGATGTGATCCTGGGCGTGAACCGCCCCTTGCTGGGCGGGCGCATTTGGCTGCAAGTGCAGGCCGAGCCCCTCTTCAATCCAGATGGATCGCTCTCGCACGTGGCGGTGTCGTTTGTGGACATCTCGGCGCTACAAGAAGCTCGCCAACATGCCTTGGAGCAGCAGCAGGCCTTGGAGAGGCAAAGCGCGCACCTACAGGCCGTGGTGGAGAACATGGCCGATGCCGTGGTCACCATCGATGCAAAGGGGTGCATCCAATCGTTCAACCGAGCGGCAAGCGACATCTTTGGCTTCTTGCCCGAGTCGGTCATTGGGCGCAATGTGAGCATGCTGATGCCGGCGCCCGACAGCGCGCAGCACGATGCCTATCTGGCCCGCTATGCCGCCACGAGGGAGGCGCGCATTCTGGGCATGCCGCGCGAAGTGCAGGGCCGGCGCAGCGACGGCTCGGTCTTTCCGATCCACCTCTCGATCACGCCCACCAACCAGGGCGACGCGCCGATGTTCGTCGGCGTGATGCGCGACATCACCCAGCGCCGCCAAGCGGAAGAGGAGATCCGCCGTTTGGCCTTTTACGACCCCCTGACCGGGCTCCCCAACCGCAGGCTGTTGGTGGATCGGCTGGAGAAGGCGCTGGCGGCAGCCGCCCGCCACGGACAGCACGGCGCGGTGATGTTCATCGACCTCGATCACTTCAAGCAACTCAACGACACCCTGGGGCATGCGGTGGGCGACCTGCTCCTTCAGCAAGTGGGGAGCCGGCTGATGGGCTGCATTCGGCAGGTGGACAGCGCCGCGCGCCTGGGCGGCGATGAGTTCGTGGTGCTGCTCAGCGAGCTGGACGGGCAAGTGACCGAGGCGGCCATGCAAGCGGCCAACGTGGCGGAAAAAATCATGGCCACCCTGGAGCCCAGCTACCTGCTGGGCTCCCAGCCGTACCGAATCACGCCCAGCATCGGGATTGCCGTTTTCAGAGACAACGAGCCGGTGGATGAACTGCTCAAGAAAGCCGACATCGCCATGTACCAAGCGAAGTCTGCCGGACGCAACACCGTTCGCTTCTTCGACCCGCAAATGCAAGCGGCGGCCATGGTCCGCGCGGAGATGGAGAAGGAGATTCTGATCAGCATGGCGGGAGAGCACTTTGAGTTGCACTACCAGCCACAGGTGAATTGGCAGGGCCGCAGCATTGGGGTGGAGGCCCTGCTGCGCTGGCGACACCCCATCAAAGGCATGGTGATGCCGGGCGCCTTCATCCCCGCGGCCGAAGAATCGGGGCTCATCTTGCCGCTGGGCAAATGGGTGATGGAAGAAGCTTGCCGGCAACTGAGCCGCTGGTCCGGCCAGGCCAGCGCCGCGTGCTGGACCGTTTCAGTGAACGTCAGCGCACTGCAGTTGTCTCAGCCCAATTTCGTGGAGTCCGTGAGAAGAGCGCTGCTGGCCAGTGGCGCCAATCCAGCTCTGCTCAAGATCGAGCTGACCGAAAGCGTGCTGGCCAAGGACTTCGAACAGTTCACGGCCAAGATGAACGAGCTCAAGACCCTGGGGGTGGGTTTCTCGCTGGACGACTTCGGCACCGGCTATTCCTCCTTGGCCTACCTCAAGCAGCTGCCGCTGGATCAACTCAAGATCGACCGCTCCTTTGTGCGCGATCTGGAGGTCGATGCGAGTGACGCCATCATTGCGCGCTCCATCGTGGCACTCGGGCACGCACTGGGCTTGAAGGTCGTGGCCGAGGGCGTTGAGACCGCAGCACAACGTGATGTCTTGCTGAGCTTCGGCTGCGATTACCTGCAGGGCTACTACTTCAGCCGCCCGCGCCCTGCCGCCGACCTCACGGACTGAGGGGGCTCATGGATTGCGGTGCTTTTGGGGGCCAGAGCGGCCATGCACGTTTTCCTCTCACCCTCCAGCCTGGAGCCAGCGGTTGATCGCAGCCGAGGGGCTGAGGCCGGACACAAAAGGGCCCTGTGGGCGCTTTGTGTCTGGCGAAGGGCGGGGCGTCTCGCCCCGGCATGGCGAGGCGGCTCGTTGTAGACCCAATCGATGCAGTCGGCCAAAAGACTGGCATCCAGCATCGCTAGGGCAGACAACACCTGCGCGAGCGACTCCTGGTGGTGGCCGTCTTAGATGCCCATTCCTTCCAGCGCAGCCTCCAGCGCGCGTTGCTGCCCGGGGCGCGTGGTTCCTCAGAACAAGAAATAGCGCTGCGCCATGGGCAGCACGCTGGCCGGCTCGCAGGTGAGCAAGACCCCATCGGCGCGCACCTCGTAGGTTTGCGCGTCGATCTCCATCTTGGGCAGGTAGTCGTTCAGCACCATGTCGGCCTTCTTGACCGTGCGGCAGCCGCGAACGGGGCTCAAGGTTTTGGAAAGCCCCAGCTGTGCGGCGCTGGCATGGCCCACGCCCGACACACAGGTCAAAGAGCCCTGCGCCAGCGCACCGCCAAAGCTGCCGAACATAGGCCGGTAGTGCACCGGCTGCGGCGTGGGGATGCTGGCGTTCGGGTCGCCCATGGCACTGGCCGCAATGAAACCGCCTTTGAGAATGAGCGACGGTTTGACGCCGAAGAAGGCGGGCTTCCACAGCACCAGGTCGGCCCACTTGCCGACTTCAATGCTGCCGACCTCGTGGCTGATGCCGTGCGCCAACGCGCCGTTGATGCCGAGCTTGGCGATGTAGCGCTTGACGCGGGCGTTGTCGTGGCGCTCGGTGTCGCCGGGCAGGACGCCGCGCTGCACCTTCATCTTGTGCGCTGTTTGCCAGCAGCGGATCACCACCTCACCAACGCGGCCCATGGCTTGGCTGTCGCTGGAGAACATGCTGATGGCACCGAGGTCGTGCAGGATGTCTTCGGCGGCGATGGTTTCCTTGCGGATGCGGCTCTCCGCAAACGCGAGGTCTTCGGCAATGCCGGCGTCCAGGTGGTGGCAGACCATCAACATGTCGAGGTGTTCGTCGAGCGTGTTGACGGTGAAGGGGCGCGTGGGGTTGGTGGAACTGGGCAGCACATTGGCCTCGCCCACCACTTTCATGATGTCGGGGGCATGGCCGCCACCGGCGCCTTCGGTGTGGAAGCTGTGGATGGTGCGGCCCTTGAAGGCGGCAATGGTGCCCTCCACAAAGCCGCTCTCGTTGAGCGTGTCGGTGTGGATGGCGACCTGGGTGTCGGTCAGCTCGGCCACGTTCAGGCAGTTGTCGATGGCGGCCGGCGTGGTGCCCCAGTCCTCGTGCAGCTTCATGCCGATGGCGCCGGCTTCGATCTGCTGCATCAGGGCCTCGGGCCGGCTGGCGTTGCCCTTGCCCAAGAAGCCGAGGTTCATGGGGAATGCATCGGCCGCCTTGAGCATGATGGCGATGTGGTGCGGCCCCGGCGTGCAGGTGGTGGCCAGCGTGCCGGTGGCCGGGCCAGTGCCGCCGCCGAGCATGGTGGTGACGCCGCTCATCAAGGCTTCTTCACTCTGCTGCGGGCAGATGAAGTGGATGTGGGTGTCGATGGCGCCGGGGGTGACGATGTAGCCCTCACCGGCAATGATTTCGGTGCCGGGGCCGATGACGATGTCCACGCCCGGCTGCACATCCGGGTTACCGGCCTTGCCGATGCCGCAGATGCGCTGGCCGCGCAGGCCGATGTCGGCCTTGACGATGCCCCAGTGGTCGATGATCAGGGCGTTGGTGATCACGCAGTCCACTGCGTCGCCGGCCCCCGGGCCGTTCGCTCGCTGGCTCTGCCCCATGCCGTCGCGGATGGTCTTGCCGCCGCCGAACTTCACCTCCTCGCCATACCCGCCGGCACGCAGCGTCAGGTCTAGCTCGACCTCGACCACCAGGCCGGTGTCGGCCAGGCGAACACGGTCGCCCACGGTGGGGCCATACATCTCGGCGTAGGCACGTCGTCCGATCGAGGCCATCACAACGCTCCTTGCACCAGGCCGCGAAAGCCCCAGATCTGCCGGTCGCCGGCGTAGGGCACCAGTTCCACCGTGCGCTGCTG
>JBKCVH010000323.1:0-14175 GCA_046317675.1 Burkholderiales bacterium | reverse complement strand
CTGGCGGGCTATGCGCTCTGGTTGGGGCTTCTCAGCCTGCCTTTGGCTTGGCGCTTGGTGCGTTAGTCGGGTTTAGGCTAGCGGCTGCGGCTGCCCACCCAAGCGCTTCGCCAGCCCAGTCGCCAGCCGATTGACCAAGCCGTAAATGCTCAGTTGGGGGTTGGCGCCGATGCTGGTGGGGAAGAGGCTGCCGTCGTGAATGGACAGGTTGTCCAACTGCCAGTGCACGCCGTCCGGGCGGGTGACGCCCCGGCTTTCGTCGGGGGCCAAGGCGCAGCCGCCCATTACGTGGGCGCTGACGACACGGGTAAGCAGGGGCTTCATGGGCAAGGCTTCAATGCCTGCCTTGGCGGCCGCCCAGCTGGTGTAGGCCGGCGCCAGTTCGTGCAGGGGCTGCACTTCCAGCGCACCGGCGGCGAATTGGAGTTCGGCCATGCTAAGCAGGGCGCGGCGCGCGCCGTCCATGACGGTGTCGTTGAGCGGGTAGTCGAGCAGCGGGCTGCCATCGCCTTTGAGGCGAACCCGGCCGCCCTGGCTCTCGGGGTGAAAGCCGTCGCGCAGCAAGGCCAGCACCACTTGCATGTGGGGCAGTTGGCGCAGCTGCGCCACTTGCTCCGCCCCAAAACCCGCCATGGTGGAGGCCATGATGGTGGGGTGCAGCGGCGGCACCTCCAGCTTGTAGCCGAGCGGTCCGTCGATCGGGTCTTGTTCCAAGAAGTGGTCGCTGTAGACGCTCTGCGGCGCACCCTGCCAGCCTTCAATCTTCGCTTCAAAGCGCGCCCGACTCAGCAAAGTGGGGTGCAAGAAGGTGCGCCGGCCCAGTTGCTGGAAGGGGTCGGGCAGGCCGGAGCGCAAGAGCAGGGCGGGGGAATTGATGGCGCCGCCCGCCACCACCACATGCCGTGCCTTGACTTTGCAGGCCACGCTGCCGATGGCGCCGCTGTCCAGGCCCACCGGCACGCAGTCGAGTTGTTGCACTTGCAGGCCGTTGTGCACGAGGCGTTCGACGCGCGTTTGCACAAAGAGCTGGGCGCCGGCATCAAGGGCCACCGGCAAGGTGGTGACGAGCATCGACTGCTTGGCATTGGTCGGGCAGCCCATGCCGCAGGAGCCCAAGTTCCAGCAGCCCTTGACGTTGCGACGGATGTGCGGTGCGGGCAAGCCCAAGGCTTTCAAGCCGCGAGCCAGCGCGTCGTTGTTCGGGTTCGGGTCGGTTTGCCAGTCGCCGATGCTGAGCCGGGCCTCGGCCTGTGCAAACCAGGGCGCCATGGCCTCCGTGCTGAGCTCCTTCAAGCCATGCTGCTGTTGCCAAAACCGTAGCGTGCGCTCCGGGGTGCGAAAGCTGCTCGTCCAATTCACCGTGGTGCTGCCGCCCACGCAACGCCCCTGCAGGATGTTGATGGCCTTGTCGGCCGTTTTGCGGCCGGCGCTTTCTTGGTAGAGCTGGGGGTAGGCCTCGCTCTCGCGCTGGTTGAACTGGCTGCTGCTGCGCAGCGGCCCTTCCTCAATGAGCAGCACCGACAGCCCCGCGCGGCTGAGCAGTTCGGCGGTGATGCCCCCGCCCGCGCCACTTCCCACGATGGCGACGTCCACGGTGATGCTTTCAGGCAGCGCACCATGCTCCGCGCCGCGCACTTTCCAGCCGCGTTTCAGGCCGGCCTGGATGGGGTCGGGCAGTTGACTCATATCGGGGTGGGGCCGGGGTAGCCGAGCGAGGCCCAAGACGCTGGCTGCGCATAAAAGGCCGCGAAGTTCAGGTCGCGCAGCGCGAAGTAAGACTGCTGGCGCAAAGCCAAGCGGGAGAAGCGCAAGCCGGTGAGCGCCTTTTGCAGTTCTGCCAGCGCCACCTCGTGCAGCGGTTTGCCCATGCCGAGCAGCCCCGCGCGGCCGGGCCGGTTGCAGATCAGGCTCAAGAGCAGTTGCAACTCATCGCGCACGGCGGGTGGGAAGTTGGCGATGGTTTCTTCAAAGCGCGTCAGGTGCTGCTCAATGGCCTGTGCCTTTGCCATGGCCCCTTCGGGCCAAGCGCCATCGAGCAGGGCCGCCGCCAAGGCGCCCAGGGCTTGCCGGCCTGCAGGCGTTAGCCGGGTGCCTTTCAGGCCGGGTTGCCACAGCACGGCGGCGCCTCCGGCCAAGCCCAGCGCCAAAGCGCCGCCCAAACTGAGTTGAAGCAGCCGACGGCGCTGCATCAAGCGACGCGCTTGAGCACCGTCAGCAGCACGTCAAAGAGCTTGCCGTAGGGCGGTGCAAAAAGGCCGGTCGCTGAAAGAGCCGGGTTGGTGAACACCGGCTTCACTTTGCTGAAGGTCTTGAAGCCCCACTCGCCGTGATACGCCCCTTGACCCGAGCTGCCGACGCCGCCGAAAGGCAGGTCTTCTTGCGCCAAGTGCCAAATGCAGTCGTTCACGGTCACGCCGCCCGCATGGGTTTCGCGCAGCAGCCGCTGGCGCTCAGCACGGTCTGCGCCAAAGGTGTAGAGCGCTAAGGGGCGTTCGCCGTTTTGCACGTAGGCAATGACTTCGTCGAGCGAGTTGTAGGGCAGCACCGGCAAGACGGGTCCAAAGATCTCCTCGCGCATCAAGCCCATGCTGGGTTTGAGGTTCAGGACGATGGCCGGCGCGAGCTTGCGACCGCTGGGGTCGGCGGCCTCAGCCTGCTTGCCTTCCTGGTGAGGGCGAACGATCTTCGCGCCCTGGGCCTTGGCCTCGGCCAGCAGGCCCTGCAAGCGCGCGTAGTGGCGCGGCGTGATGATGCTGCTGTAGTCGGGGTTGGCGGCAATCGTGGGGTAGAGCTTCTTCATGGCCGCGCCGAGCAGCTTCACAAAGGGCTGCACTTGCTCCTCGGGCACGAACACGTAGTCAGGCGCCACACAGGTCTGGCCGGCATTGAGCAATTTCCCCTGGGCAATGCGCTGCGCCGCCAGTTTGAGGTCCACGCCTTTGTGCAAGATGGCGGGGCTCTTGCCGCCCAGCTCCAGCGTCACGGGGGTCAGGTTGGCCGCAGCCGCCTGCGCCACGTGGCGGCCAATGGCCGTGGAACCGGTGAAAAACAAGTGGTCAAACGGGAGCCCGGCAAAGCTCTTCGCCACGTTGGCGTCGCCCGTGATGCAGGTGAATTCATCGGGCGCAAAGTACTGCGCCACAGCGCGCGCTAGCAATTGGCTGGTCCGGGGCGTCAGTTCACTGGGCTTGAGCATCACCCGGTTGCCGGCGGCCAGCGCTGCAATGACAGGAGACAGAGCCAGCTGAACCGGGTAGTTCCAAGGGGAAATGACGCCCACCACACCCAGGGGCTGTGGCAGCAACAGGCTGCTGCCCGGCAAAAAGTGCAGAGCCGTGGCAACCCGCGTGGGGCCCATCCAGCGCTTCAAATTGTGTTCGGTGTGCTTGATGGTGGCGCTCAGCACGAACAGCTCGGTCAGGCGCGTCTCGTGCAGGCTTCGGTGCCCGAAGTCCAAGCTGATGGCCTTCGCTAGCGCCTCGCCATGTTCGTCCACCAGGGCGCGCAAGCGCTCCAAGCGGTCGCGGCGCACAGCCGCAGTCGGGTAAGGTTCGCGCCGGAAGGCTACGCGCTGCGTTTGGAGGTGCAAATGCAGCTGTTCGGTAGGGTGGCTTTGCATGGCCTCAGGTTAACCCTGACGGGTGGTGTTCGGAATCGGGGATGCCCTGCCTTAGAGCGGTGCATCTAAGCTCAGAAAAGGTGCATTAATGCGCGTTGGCGTACTGACAGGGGGCGGCGACTGCCCCGGACTGAATGCGGTGTTGCGGGCCGTGACCCTGGCTTTGCAGGGCGAAGCCGAGCTGATTGGCTTTGAACGCGGCTTTTGGGGTTTGGTCGAAGACAAAAGCCGCCCGCTTGATGCCGCCGCCGTGCGCGACCTGCTCGATGAAGGCGGCACCCTGCTGGGCACGCACAACCGCGCCGACCCCTTTCACTGGCAAGGCCGCGATGCCTCCGCCGAGGCGCTCGCCACCCTGGCGCGCCACCGCATTGACGCGCTGATCGCCATCGGTGGCGACGGCAGCCTGACCATCGCGGAGCGCTTTTCCAGGCTCGGCGTGAACGTGGTCGGCGTCCCGAAAACCATCGACAACGACATCGCCTGCAACGAGCGCAGCTTCGGCTTTGACTCCGCCGTGGCCGTGGTGGCCGATGCCCTGGCCCGCCTCAAGACCACCGCCCGCAGCCACGGCCGCGTCATGCTGCTCGAAACCATGGGCCGAGATGCTGGCTGGATCGCCCTGGAAGGCGGCTTGGCCGGCGGTGCCGACGCCATCTTGCTGCCCGAATTCGCCTTTTCCCTTGAGCGCCTGGGGGCCGAGCTGCAGCAACGGGTGGCCACCCAGGGCTTTGCGCTGGTTTGCGTGGCCGAAGGGGCCCGCTTGGCGAGCGGTGAGCAGCGCTGGCAGACCTTGCCCGGCGGCGTCGCGCGGCTCGGCGGCGTGGCCGATTCGCTCGTGCACCTGCTCGGGCCTTTGCTACCGCAGTTGGAGGCGCGCAGCACCGTATTGGGGCACTTGCAGCGAGGAGGCTCGCCCACTTCGTTTGATCGCCTGCTGTCCACCCGCTTCGGCGTGGCCGCCGCTGCTTGTGTGCGCGAGCGGGCCTTTGGGGTCACCGTGGCGCTGCAGGGCGACCGCTGTGTGCGCGTGCCCTTGGCCTTGGTGGCCGGTCAGAACCGGCGGGTGTCGGGCGCCGATGAAATGGTGCTGGCGGCGCGGGCTTTGGGGGTGTTTCTCGGTTGACTGGCGTCCTATGTTGGGCCGATTGAAGTGAAGGAAAGACCAGCGGCGACAACCCACGCCGCCGAGAGCTTTGGGCAGCGTTCCGTCTGCGGGCCGCTAGGGCAAGGCGTGCTGCGCCAGCCAGGAAGCCCGAACCGCCTTTCGGATCAGTTCGTTCTGGGTATATTTAGGTATTACCTTGACATAGAACCCTGGAGGCTGCCATGACCGCCACTGTTCGTCCCGTCGCAATCAAGATCGATGACGACACCCGGGCCCGCTTGAAGCGCTTGGGTGATGCGCGCCAACGCACACCGCACTGGCTGATGCGGGAGGCCATCGCCCAGTACGTGGACCGCGAAGAGAAGCGCGAAGCCTTCCGTCAGGCCACGATCCAAGCCTGGGAGGAGTACCGCAGCACAGGCCTGCACCTGCATGCTGACGAAGCAGACGCTTGGTTGGCGCAGCTTGAACAGGGCCAAGACAGCGAACCGCCGGCATGCCACGGCTGATCTGGTCGCCCGCCGCGCTGCTCGACGTGCAGCGCCTCTACCGATTCCTGGCACCGAAAAACCCCGACGCCGCGCAACGGGCGGTGCGTGCCATTCGCCAGGGCGTCAAGCTGCTGGAACAGCAGGCGGGTTTGGGTCGCCCCGTGGACGACCTGCCCGAAGGGTTCCGAGAGTGGCTCATTGACTTCGGCGACAGCGGCTACGTGGTGCGCTACCACCTGGACCACCATGCCGTCACTCTCCTGGCCGTGCGGCATCAAAAGGAGGCGGGCTACTGAGCAGCGACCCCAGGCCGAACGAGGGCCTTGCCCCGCAATCCGCACCAGGTTGACGGCCGCGAGGGGTCAATGGCGCGCGGACGCCGATTGCGAGCGAGGCTTTCGTTCACAGCGCTCGCCAACCCTGCTCGGTGTCCTGCGCCCGCCCCAGCGCTTCCAGCGTTTGCAAGATGGACGGAAGGCGCTTTTTCCAGGGCCCGCGGCCGGTGAAGTGCTCGGCCAGCGCGGCCTCGCTCACGGCGCCGGGTAGGCGGGCCAGCAGCTCGGCCACGGCGCGCATTTGAAGCGGCAGGCTGTCGGGCCAAGGATGGCGGTTCGTGCGGCTTGTGCCAGGGTTGGGCGTGTTGCTGGGCTGTCTCCGGCATCGCTCGCGTCGTCTGCCATGGCGGCCGTGGGGCTGATGAGTTCGGCCTGTGTGGCTTGCGTGGTCTCGGCCATGGCTTGAGCTTGAGCTTGGGCAAGGCGGGCCGGGTCTTGGAAGTCGGGGCGCAGCCAGCGCACCAGGCCTTGGACTTCTTCTGCCGCGCGGCGAGTGTTTAGGGGAACGAGGCGGGCCAGCAGCTCTTCCGCCCAGGCGCGGTGCGCTTAAAGGTCGGTCCAGGGCACGTGGCCGAGGGCGAGACGCTTGCGGGCGGCACGCGGCGCTGGTATCAACTGCCCGGTACGGTCGCGCACCCGGGTGGCATCGCCCAGGCGCTGGTCGATGAACTCGGACCTCGGCTGCCGGAGACCCAGGTGCGCCACACCCTGCTCGGCCATTTTCAGCGCGGTAGCGTGCCGACGACCATCGACCGCGTGCTGGCGACGCGCATCGGCGTGGCCGCAGCGCAGGCACTGGACGATGCGGTGTTCGGCATCACCATCGCGCTGCAGGGCGAGCGCTGTGTGCGCCTGCCGCTGACCGAGGTCGCTGGCTTAAGCCGTTTGGTGACGCTAGGCCGCGAGCTATTGGCCGTTGCCAAGGCGCTGGGGGTGGTGG
This sequence comes from Burkholderiales bacterium, assembly GCA_046317675.1. Classification (GTDB taxonomy): domain Bacteria; phylum Pseudomonadota; class Gammaproteobacteria; order Burkholderiales; family Burkholderiaceae_C; genus Inhella. The sequence goes on along the minus strand of JBKCVH010000323.1, from coordinate 7,682 downwards.
GCCTGACCCTCTGAGTGCCTGGTTCAGCGCCGCAGGCGCTTGAGCTCCAGTTGCGAAAAGGTGTGCTCCCGGTAGGGTACGGCGCCCTGCTCGATGCTGCGCTGGAACCATTTCGCCGCCTCCTCGCGCTGACCCTGGGTGAGTAGCTTCTGGCCGATGAAGAAATGCGCTTCCGATCGGTTCAGGCGCTCCATCTCCGGCTTGGCCGACGCCACGCGCAGCAGCGCGTCGCGGTCGATGCGGCCTACTAGGTAGCGCAAAAGCGCGCCGGTGAGCTTGCTCTCGTCCACGCCATCCAGGTGCTCCTGCACCGCCATCTGGCCGCGGCCGCCGGCACGCTCGGCGGCCAGGTAGAGCCAGATCAGCGTGAACTCACGGCCCTCGCCCGAGCCGCTGACCAGCGCCTCGCGCAGCAGTCGCTCGGCTGCGGGGGCACGCCCGAGGAACAACTCGATCGAGCCCATCCAGGCGGCCACCTCGGCGGACCGAGACTGCGGGTTGATGCGCGCAAAGGTGGCGAGCGCCTGCTCGGCCTCGCCCAGGCCCAGCAACGCCACGGCGAGCGCGTCCAATGCATCTCCGTCCTCCGCCTTGATTGCCAACGTCTGCTCAGCATCAGCGCGTCCGGCGGCGAAGTCGCCGAGCAGGTTGTTGGCGACGGCACGCGAGGCAAAGATATTTGCGGCCAGCAGGGAGCCTGGGGCGACGCGCTCCAGCGCGCGCGTGTCAACCAAGCGGGCGATCTCGTTGCGCGCCAGGATGCTTTGCAACTGGTCGTCCTTGAAGCCGCGCGCCGAGCGCAGTCTGCGCTCCAGGCCCTGCAGCTCGGGCATCAGCGCAGCGGTGTCGACCAGCGGCACGCGCAGACGGCCGCTGGTAGCGTTACGGGCTTGCATGATCTTCTCGCGCCAGGCCGCCAAGTCCGCTGGCAGGACCTGATCCTCGCGCCGCTCGTAGCGGCGCGAGAAGCTGACCCCTTTGCCCTGCGGCTCCAGCCTCGCGCTGAAACGGAACTGGCGGTCAACGACTTCCAGCGGGCTTTGCTGACTGAACTTCATCGGCAGGGGTGTGGCGATCTGGATGCGGTGCTCGACCAGCAAGGGTTGATCCACCATGAAGGGGGTGCGCCGCTGCGTCTCGCTCGGACCGCTCAGCACATCCAGCATCTCGACTGCCAGAGTCTCGATCTCCAGGAAGCCGCGCCGGTACTGGCCGAATTCGGGCAGCTCGAACTGCTGGCGCAGCACCAGGCGGTTGGCCGAGCGGTCGTCCTCGACCTGGGCCTGCCCCTTGGGCTGCAGGCTCGGCAGCATGCGCGCATGGCCGCCGGCCAGCGCCTGGGCCATCGGAGCCAGGCCGTTGGCGGCCAGCGCGGCACGCCAGCGCTCGGCCAGGAAGCCGTGGGCGATCATGCGCGTCTCGAACCCCGTCGGCCGGCCCGGCGTGGCGAGGTCGAAGACCTGCTCGAACTCCAGGCGCGACAGCGAGGCCGGCGGCGCAGCAACTGCGGTCAGCGCGTCGCCGGCACCGACGACGAGCGCCATGCCATGCGGGTACTGGCCGCGCCCCTCCAGTTGCAGGCCTTGCCCATGGACGGTGGGGTCGAGGAACCAGGTCTTGCCGTGGAGCTCGACCCTGGTGATGACATGGTCGAACGAGTCGGGCGCTGGTAGGTGGTTCTCGAGCCCGCGGTTGCGCTGGATCGACACCAGCGCAGGGCGGGCGGCGAAGCCAAGTTCGCGCAGCAGGGTGTTGAACAGCACCACCTTGTCCTTGCAGTCGCCGAGCCGCTCTGCCAAGGTTTGCTGCGGCGGCTTGGGCCGGTGCGAGCTTTCGCCTAGGCTGACGCTGAAGTAGCGGATCTCGTCCTGCACGAAGCGCAGCGTTTCCGACAGCAGCGCGGCATCAGTGAGCCCTGTGGCGCGCAGCTCGGCGGCCTTGGCAACCAGCTCCGGCGGAGTGCTGGCCGGCAAGGCCAGCAGGCGCTGCGCCCAGGCATCGACCTCGGACCAGCTGCGATACTCGCTGATGCTGATCCCCGGATAGACCTTGAACCAGGATGGTGTGCCCTGCTCCACCGCGACGGCAGGTACTTGGTGGCGGACCACGCGCAGCACATCGTGACCGCCCTGAGCGAAGCGCTCCGGCTCGACCGTGGTTGCCAGCGACTTGGTGGCCACAGGGCGGCCCGCCGCCAGCACCCAGCGGTGATGTAGCAAATCCACCGGCGTAGACCAGGCCAGTTGCATGCCGCCGGAAATGCGGCCCTCGAAGATCGGGTTCTCGCCTTGCAGGCTGTAGGCCAGTTCGACCGCGTCGCCGATGCGCACGTCGTTGAGTACCACCAGCAAGGTGTCCTGGCCGTCGATCACCTGCTGTTCGAGTCGCTGCTCTCGGCGTAGCGGTTCGATGCGCGCATCGGGCAGGCGCTCGCTGCGCACGCCGTTGCGCAGCACGGCGGCATGGTGGATCACCACCGACTGAAAGGCCGGGTTGAAGCGGATCTGGGGCTGCGAGATGTCGCCCAGCGCGCTCGCGTCTAACGCGACGCTGCGCAGGCGGACGAAAGTTGTTGGCTGTGGCAGCGTGTAATTGCTCTGGAAATCGACAAGCTGCTCGCGGCGCCCGCCAGCAGCAGGCGCCGGCGCCAAGCCCGGTGGCGCAGTGGGTGGGCTCACCACCCAGTTGGGAATGGCGCCCAGCTGCCAGCCCTTACCGGCGCGAAGCGTGGCCGGCACGGGCGCTGTCTTGCGCAGCGTAGCGGACGGCTTGACGGGCTGCTCAGCGCCGGGCTTGCGCTGAGCGGCCGCAGGCTGAGCCTGCACCGGCGCGACCGCCGTAAGGACGAGCGCGGCGAAAACCGTCAACGCGCCTCGCGCGCGACGCTGGCGCAAAGCCTCAACGAGCGCGCGCAAGCTGGCGCAATCGAGCATGTGATCTCCCTGTTGGTGTTTTCGGCCCAGTCTATGTCGGCGGCAACTCGCTTCAGCGCTTGACGACCCCATACCGAGCCAGCGTCGCCGCTCTCGCTTCAACGTGGTCCACGATGGGCAGCGGGTAGTCGATGCCAAGCTTCAATCCGTTCAGCTCCAGCGGCCGCGCCGCCCAGGGGGCGTGGATAGCGGCGGCGGGTAGGTCGGCCAACTCGGGCACGGAGCGGCGGATGAAGCTGCCGTCGGCGTCGAACTTCTCGCTTTGCGTGACGGGGTTAAAGATGCGGAACCAGGGCTGGGCGTCGCAGCCGGAGCTGGCGGCCCACTGCCAGCCGCCGTTGTTGGCGGCGAGGTCGAAGTCGAGCAGTTGTTCGGCGAACCAGGCTTCACCGCGCTGCCAGTTCAGGCCCAGGTGCTTGATGAGGAAGCTGGCGGCCACCATGCGCAGGCGGTTGTGCATGTAGCCGGTTTGGCGCAGTTGGCGCATGGCGGCGTCCACCAGCGGGTAGCCGGTTTGGCCGATGCACCAGGCTTCGAAGTGGGCGTCGGCTTCGGGGCCTTCGTGCCACTGAATGCGGGCGTATTCGGGCTTGAGCGGGCCGTTCACGACGCCAGGGTGGTGGTTCAGAACCTGGTGATAGAAGTCCCGCCAAATGAGCTCGCTCAGCCAGACTTGAGCGCCTTCACTTTGGGCGGCCTCCATGTGCGCGGCGCGGGCCATTTCGCGGATGGACACGAGGCCGAAGCGCAGCGCGGGGCTGAGGTAGCTGGGGCCTTTGAGCGCCGGGAAGTTGCGGCGCTCGGCGTAGGCGCCCATGCGCTGGGAAACAAACTCGGCAAGTTGCCCTTGGGCTTGGGTGCTGCCACCTCGGAAGCGCTCCGCGAGGTCGGTGGTTTCGAAGCCAAGCTGCTGAAGGCTGGGCAGGCCGGTGGCCAAGGGGCTGGAGGCCAGGCGGCTGAGGTCGGGGTCGAGCGCTTGCAGCCGCGCGGGTGTGACGGCCTTGAGCCAGGCATTCTTGTAGGGCGTGAAGACGGTGTAGGGCTTACCGGTGCCGGTGAGGAGTTCGCGGCGCTCAAAGACGGTGACGTCGCGCAGCGAGCGGACTTCCACGCCCGGCAGGGCTTGCGCAACCTGGAGGTCGCGGCGCAGGGCGTAGGGGTCGTCGTCGTGGGCGAACACGATGCGCTGGGCGGCCAGCTCGCGCGCGAGCTTGGGAATTTCCTCGGCGGCGCGGCCGTGCCGCACGATGAGGCCAAGGCCGCGAGCGCGCAGTTGCTGCTCGATGTCTTGCAGGGCGCAGAGGATGAACTCAACGCGCCGGTCCTGCCGGGGCAGGGTGGCCAAGATGTCGGTGTCGAACACAAAGGCGATGTGCACCGCCTCTGTGCCACGGCAGGCCTCGTGCAGCGCGGCGTGGTCGTGCAGGCGCAGGTCGCGCCGTAGCCAAACGAGGGTGCTCAAGCTGCCATACCTTGCTGGCGCAGGAGCGCGTCGATGCGGGGCTCGCGGCCGCGGAAGGCGATGAAGTTGTCCATGGCGGGCCGGGAACCGCCGCGCGACAGGATTTCGTTCAAGAAGCGTGCGCCGGTGGCCGGGTTGTGGGTGCCTTCTTCTTCAAAGGCGGCCCAGCAGTCGGCGCTCAGAACTTCGGCCCATTTGTAGCTGTAGTAGCCGGCCGCGTAGCCGCCCGCAAAGATGTGGCTGAAGCTGTGCGCCATGCGGTTGAAGGCGGGCGGCGGGAAGACGGAAACCTCAGCGCGCACGGCGTTCATGAGGGCCAGCACATCCGGCGCCGCTTGCTGGTGCAGTTGCATGTCGAGCAGCGCAAATTCCACCTGCCGCAGGGTTTGCAGGCCGGCTTGGAAGTTTTTGGCCGCGAGCATTTTGTTGAACAGCTCGCGGGGCAGGGGTTGGCCGCTGCTGACGTGGCGGGTCAGGCGCTGCACCACGGGCCATTCCCAGGCAAGGTTTTCGAAGAACTGGCTGGGCAGCTCCACAGCGTCCCATTCCACGCCGTCGATGCCCGACACGCCGCCCACTTCGACCTGTGTGAGCAGGTGGTGCAGGCCATGGCCCCATTCGTGGAACAGGGTTTGCACGTCGTCGTGGGTCAGCAGGCTGGGCTGGCCGTCCATGCCGCTGGCGAAGTTGCACACCAAATGCGCCACGGGGGTTTGAACGGCGCCGGTGTCGGGGCGCTTCCAGCGGCCGCGCACGTCGTCCATCCAGGCGCCGGGGCGCTTGCCGGGGCGGGCGAGCAGGTCGAGGTAGACATGGCCGACGAGCGAGCCATTCGAGTCGCCTTCGCGGTGCAGCGCGTAGGTGCGCACGCTCGGGTGCCAGATGGAGGCCTCGATGGGCGTGAGGCGAAGGCCGAACATGTCGTGCAGCAGCGCAAAGAGGCCATCCAGCACCTGGGGCAGGGTGAAGTACTCGCGCACGGCTTGTTCGCTGTAGCTGTACTCGGCGGTCTTGAGAAGCTCACTCACGTAGGCCAGGTCCCAGGCCTCGACCTTCTCCAAGCCCAGGCTCTTGGCGTGGGCGCGCACGGCAGCGAGGTCGGCCTCGGCAAAGGGCCGTGCTTTGGCGGCCAGCTCGCGCAAAAAGGCTTCGACTTGCTCCGCGCTGTTGGCCATCTTGGGAACCAAGGAGGCCGCAGCGAAGTGCGGGTAGCCGAGCAGTTGTGCCTCTTCGTGCCGCAGTGCCAACAGCTCTTGCATGAGGGCGCTGTTGTCGCGGGTGGCTTCGCTCAGCTCGCTGGCGCGGGTGACGAAGGCTCGGTAGAGCTGCTCGCGCAGGTCGCGGTCGTGGGCGTACTGCATGGTGGGGCCATAGCTGGGGGCGTGCAGGGTCAGCACGGCTTCGCCTTCCACCTCGCTGAGCGCCTTGGCCTGGGCCATCACGTCTTCGGGCAGCCCGGCCAAACGGGAAACCGGCACCTGCAGCTTGAAGGCATCGGTGGCGTCCATCACGTGTTCGCTGAAGGCCTGCGCCAGTTCGGCACTGCGGTTCTGGATGGCGGTGAAGCGCTCTTTGGCGGCTCCCTCCAATTCAGCGCCAGAGAGCTGGAAGCCTTGCAGCGAGAGCTTGAGCGCACGGGCCGTGGCGGCGTCTTGGGGCGTGGCACAGGCCTTGTACTTGGCGTAGAGCCGCTCGTCGGCGCCCAATTCGGCGAAGACGCTGCTGACGGCGGGCAACATGGCGTTGTAGGCCTCGCGCAGCGGCGCGGTGTCGGCCACGCTGTTGAGGTGGCCAATGGCGCCCCAGGCGAGCCCGAGGGCGTCGGTGGCAAGGTCGAGTTCTTTCTCGATGGCGCCCAGCTCGGCTGGGAACTCCGGTGCCGTGACTTTCTCTTGGGCGGCCTTGACCTTGGCGAGCAGTTCCGTCACTGCCGGGGCGATGTGCGCCGGTTCAATGGAGGCGAAGTCCGGCAGATGGGCCGAGGACAGGAGAGGATTCATGATGCGGACTCGGCTTGTGAAGGGCCGCTCCCGAGCAAGCCGGCGCCCCCTCGGGGGGTGGCGACCAAAGGGAGACTGGGGGCAAATCGTTGTGCCGACTCGATGGTGTTCTGCAGCAGCATGGTGATGGTCATGGGGCCAACGCCACCCGGAACCGGCGTGATCCAGCCGGCGACCTGGGAGACGGGGCCGAAGTCGACGTCGCCACAGAGCTTGCCGGCTTCGTCGCGGTTGATGCCCACGTCGACGACCAAGGCGCCGGGCTTGACCATGTCGGCGGTCAGCACATTGCGCCGGCCCACGGCCGCGACGACGACATCGGCCTGGCGCGTGTAGTGGCCAATGTCGGGCGTGCCGCTGTGGCAGATGGTGACGGTGGCGTTGGCTTGCAGCAGCAGCAGGGCCATGGGCTTGCCCACGGTGTTGCTGCGGCCGATCACCACCGCGTGCTTGCCGCGAAGCGAGTAGCCCGCGCTTTCAATCAGTTTCATGCAGCCGTAAGGCGTGCAGGGCCGAAAGCCGGGCAGCTGGGTCATCAGCTCGCCGGCGCTCAGGGTGGAGTAGCCGTCGACGTCTTTGCGGGTGGCAATGGCCTCGATGACCTTGTGCGGGTCGATGTGCTTGGGCAGCGGCATTTGCACCAAGATGCCGTGGATGCGGGCGTCTTGGTTGAGCGCCTCACTGCGAGCCAGCAGCTCGGCTTCGGTCATGCTGGCCTCGTACTTCTCCAGCACGGAGTGAAAGCCGGCATCGGCGCAGGCCTTCACCTTGTTGCGCACGTACACATGGCTGGCGGGGTCTTCGCCCACCAGGATGACCGCCAAGCCCGGCTGGGCGCCACGGGCGGTGAGCGCGGCGGCATCTTGTGCGATTTGGCTGCGCAGTTGCTTGGAGAGGGCGTTTCCGTCGATGAGTTGGGCGGTCATGCGAAGAGTCTTTCAGAAATGAAAAAGGCCGCTCCAGGGAGCGGCCTTTGAATGCGTCAGGTTCAAGCCTTTGCCGTTTGGGCGCCGAGCGCAATCTTCAGCAGGTCGGCGACGGTGTTGGCGTTGAGCTTTTCCATGATGTTGGCGCGGTGCGCCTCCACCGTCTTGATGCTGATGCCGAGGTCGTCGGCGATTTGCTTGTTCAAGCGGCCGGCCACGATGCGTTCCAGCACTTGGGCTTCGCGCGTGGTCAGGCGGCCCAAAAGCGCGTCGCGGCTGGCGGCCTCTTGGTAGGTGGCGAAAGCACCGCGGGCTTGGTCGAGCATCTTCTCGACCAGAGACACCAGCGCCTCTTCTTTGA
>JBKCVH010000322.1:0-5314 GCA_046317675.1 Burkholderiales bacterium | reverse complement strand
CCACCTTGTTGTAGCGCTCACCAGAAGTGACCAGACCCGAGACGTACTGCTGCTCGATTTCTTTCACTTCCTTCTCGGAGCGCTCGATGATGCCCTGCTTCTCCTTGGGCACCAGCATGTCGTCGATGGCAATCGAGATGCCAGCGCGCGTGGCCAGACGGAAGCCGTTTTGCAACAGCTTGTCTGCAAACACCACGGTTTCTTTCAGACCGCATTTGCGGAACGACACGTTGATGAGCTTGGAGATTTCCTTCTTCTTGAGCGCCTTGTTGATGTTGGCAAAAGGCAGGCCCTTGGGCAGGATTTCCGACAGCAGCGCGCGGCCTGCGGTGGTTTCCACCACCGAGGTGACCGGCGTGAATTCGCCAGTGGTTTTGTCTTTCACCCACTCGGTCAGGCGCACGTTGATCTTCGCAGTGAGCTCGGTCACGCCAGCGTCAATGGCGCGCTGCACCTCGGCCGTGTCAGCAAACACCATGCCTTCACCACGGGCGTTGATGCGCTCGCGGGTGGCGTAGTACAGGCCCAGCACCACGTCCTGTGAAGGCACGATGGAGGGCTCGCCGTTGGCGGGGAAGAGCACGTTGTTGGAGGCCAGCATCAGCGTGCGGGCTTCCATTTGCGCCTCCACCGACAGCGGGATGTGAACCGCCATCTGGTCGCCGTCGAAGTCGGCGTTGAAGGCCGAGCAAACGAGCGGGTGCAACTGAATAGCCTTGCCTTCGATCAGCACAGGCTCGAAAGCCTGAATGCCGAGGCGGTGCAGCGTAGGAGCGCGGTTGAGCAAGACGGGGTGCTCTTTGATCACCTCTTCCAAGATGTCCCATACCACCGGCGTACCGGCTTCAACTTCCTTCTTGGCAGCCTTGATGGTCGTCGCGATGCCCATGGCTTCGAGACGGCTGAAGATGAAGGGCTTGAAGAGCTCAAGCGCCATCAGCTTGGGCAATCCGCACTGATGCAGCTTCAGCGTTGGACCCACCACGATGACCGAACGGCCCGAGTAGTCGACGCGCTTGCCCAGCAAGTTCTGACGGAAGCGACCGCCCTTGCCCTTGATCATGTCGGCCAGCGACTTGAGCGGACGCTTGTTGGCGCCCGTCATGGCCTTGCCGCGGCGGCCGTTGTCCAGCAGCGAGTCCACGGCTTCTTGCAACATGCGCTTCTCATTGCGCACGATGATTTCCGGGGCCTTCAACTCCAGCAAGCGCGCAAGGCGGTTGTTGCGGTTGATCACGCGGCGGTACAGGTCGTTCAAGTCAGAGGTGGCGAACCGGCCACCGTCGAGCGGCACCAGCGGACGCAGGTCTGGCGGCAGGACCGGCAGACGCGTCATCACCATCCACTCCGCCTTCATGCCCGAGCGCTTGAATGCCTCCATCACCTTCAGGCGCTTGGAGTTCTTCTTCATCTTGAGCTCTGAGCCGGTGGCATCGTTGCGGATCTTGTCGATCTCAACATCGAGGTCCATGTCGGCCAGCAAGCGCTGTACGCCTTCAGCACCCATCAGGGCAACGAATTCGTCGCCATGCTTCTCGTGCTCAACGTCGTACTGCTCTTCGGTCAAGATGCCGAACTTCTTCAGCGGCGTCATGCCGGGGTCGACGATGACGTAGGCTTCAAAGTACAGCACGCGCTCGATGTCGCGCAGCGTCATGTCGAGCACCAAGCCCAGGCGCGACGGCAGTGACTTCAAGAACCAAATGTGCGCACAAGGAGCAGCCAGGTCGATGTGACCCATGCGGTCACGGCGAACCTTGGTTTGCGTGACTTCAACGCCGCACTTCTCGCAGATCACGCCACGGTGCTTCAGGCGCTTGTACTTGCCGCACAAGCACTCGTAGTCCTTGATCGGGCCAAAAATCTTGGCGCAGAACAGACCATCGCGCTCGGGCTTGAAGGTGCGGTAGTTGATCGTCTCAGGCTTCTTCACCTCGCCGAAGGACCACGAACGAATCTTGTCCGGCGATGCGATGCCGATCTTGATTGCGTCGAAGTGTTCATCCGGGGTGAACTGCTTGAACAGGTCCAGTAAACCTTTCATATCTTTCTCCTGTCCTTGGCTTAGTTGCGCTCGAGCTCGATATCAATCGCGAGCGAGCGGATTTCCTTGATCAGCACATTGAACGATTCCGGCATGCCGGCTTCGATCGAGTGCTCACCCTTGACGATGCTCTCGTACACCTTGGTGCGTCCGTTCACGTCATCCGACTTCACGGTCAGCATTTCCTGCAAGATGTAAGAAGCGCCATAGGCCTCCAGTGCCCACACTTCCATCTCACCGAAGCGCTGACCACCGAACTGCGCCTTACCGCCCAACGGTTGTTGGGTGACCAAGCTGTAGGGGCCTGTGGAGCGGGCGTGCATCTTGTCGTCCACCAAGTGGTGCAGCTTCAGAACGTGCATGTAGCCCACGGTGACAGGGCGCTCAAACTGCTCGCCGGTACGTCCATCGCTCAACACGCACTGGGTACGCGTTGAGGTCAGGCCCTTGCGTGCAGCGATCTCGTCTGGGTAGGCGAGGTGCAACATGGCGCGGATCTGTTCTTCTTTGGCGCCGTCGAAAACCGGCGTGGCGAAGGTGACACCCGTCGAGAGGTTCTTGGCCATCGCAGTGACTTCAGCATCACTCAGCAAGCTGAGATCTTCCTTCTTGCCGCCACTTTGGTTGTAGAGCTTGTCGAGGAACTCACGCAGCTCGGCCACTTTGGCTTCGCGCTGCAGCAGGTCGCCAATCCGTTGGCCCAAGCCCTTGCCGGCCCAGCCCAAGTGCACTTCAAGAACCTGACCCACGTTCATCCGCGAGGGCACGCCGAGCGGGTTGAGCACGATGTCGCAAGGGGTGCCGTCGGCCATGTAGGGCATGTCTTCGACCGGAACGATCTTCGACACGACACCCTTGTTACCGTGACGGCCGGCCATCTTGTCGCCAGGCTGCAGGCGGCGCTTGACGGCAAGGTAGACCTTGACCATCTTCAGCACGCCGGCTGGCAGTTCGTCACCTTGCGTGAGCTTCTTGCGCTTCTCTTCGAAGTGCAAGTCGAACGCATGGCGGGTCTGCTCCAGGCTGTTCTTGATGGACTCCAGCTGGTTGGCGAGGTCGTCATCTGCCGGACGGATGTCAAACCAGTGGTGCTTGTCGACCGTAGCCAGATACTCGGCCGTGATGACCGTGCCCTTGGCAATCTTCTGCGGGCCGCCGTTGGCGGTCTTGCCGGCGAGGAGCTTGGCAATACGGTCAAAGGCGTCGGCCTCGACGATGCGCAGCTGGTCGTTCAAGTCCAGGCGGAAGCGCTTCAGTTCGTCGTCAATGATCTGCTGAGCGCGCTTGTCGCGTGGGATGCCTTCGCGAGTGAAGACTTGCACGTCGATGACGGTGCCTTGCGTGCCTTGGTCGACGCGCAGCGAGGTGTCCTTGACGTCGCTGGCCTTCTCGCCAAAGATGGCGCGCAGCAGCTTTTCTTCGGGGGTCAGCGTGGTCTCGCCCTTCGGGGTGACCTTACCGACCAGCACGTCGCCAGGGTTGACTTCGGCACCCACGTAAACGATGCCCGACTCGTCCATGCGAGCCAATTGCTGCTCGCTCAAGTTCGGGATGTCTCGGGTGATTTCTTCCGAGCCCAACTTGGTGTCACGGGCCATTACCACCAACTCCTCGATATGGATCGAGGTGTAGCGGTCTTCGGCAACCACGCGTTCGGAGATCAAGATCGAATCTTCGAAGTTGTAGCCGTTCCACGGCATGAAGGCCACCAGCATGTTCTGGCCGAGCGCCAACTCACCCAGGTCGGTCGAAGCGCCATCGGCAATGATGTCTTCGGCCGCCACGCGGTCGCCACGGTGCACGATCGGGCGCTGGTGAATGTTCGTGTTCTGGTTGGAACGCTGGTACTTGATGAGGTTGTAGATGTCGACACCCACCTCACCGGCCACCGTTTCAGCGTCGTTCACGCGAATCACGATACGGTTCGTGTCCACGTAGTCCACGACGCCGCCACGGCGAGCCGCGACCACGGTGCCCGAGTCTTTCGCGGCAACGCGCTCGACCCCGGTACCCACAAAAGCTTTCTCCGGACGCAACACAGGCACCGCTTGGCGCTGCATGTTGGCGCCCATCAACGCGCGGTTCGCATCATCGTGCTCAAGGAACGGCACGAGCGAGGCAGCCACCGAGACGATCTGCGCTGGCGCCACGTCCATGTACTGCACACGCTCTGGGCTCAGCAGCACCGATTCGCCGGCCTCACGAGCCGACACCAATTCGTCGGTCAAACGACCCTTGGCGTCCAGCGCGGCATTGGCCTGGGCAATAACGTACTTGCCTTCTTCAATGGCCGACAGGTAGTCGATCTGATCGGTTACCTGGCTGTCCACCACGCGGCGGTACGGGGTTTCCAAGAAGCCGTACTCGTTCAGGCGCGCGAACAGCGCCAGTGAGTTGATCAGGCCGATGTTCGGACCTTCCGGCGTTTCAATTGGGCAAACGCGACCGTAGTGGGTCGGGTGCACGTCGCGCACCTCGAAGCCAGCACGCTCACGGGTCAAACCGCCTGGGCCGAGGGCCGAAACACGACGCTTGTGCGTGATCTCGGACAGCGGATTGGTCTGGTCCATGAACTGCGACAGCTGCGATGCACCGAAGAACTCCTTGAGCGCCGCAGAAATCGGCTTGGAGTTGATCAGGTCATGCGGCATCAGGCTTTCGGTCTCGGCTTGGCCCAGACGCTCCTTCACCGCCTTTTCGATACGGGCCAAGCCCGAGAGGTAGTGGTTTTCGGCCAATTCGCCCACGCAACGCACGCGACGGTTGCCCAAGTGATCGATGTCATCGACCACGCCGCGGCCATTGCGAAGCTCGACAAGGATCTTCACCACATCGAGGATGTCCTCGTTGCTGAGAACCATCGCGCCTTCAGAGGTGTCGCGGCCCACGCGGGCGTTGAACTTCATGCGGCCAACACGGCTCAGGTCGTAGGTGTCAACGCTGTAGAACAGGCGGTTGAACAGCGACTCGACCGCGTCTTCCGTCGGCGGCTCGCCGGGGCGCATCATGCGGTAGATGGCGACGCGGGCAGCGAACTGGTCAGCGGTTTCGTCGAGAGCCAGGGTCTGGCTGATGTACGCGCCTTCGTTCAGGTCGTTGGTGAACAGGCACTGCAATTCCTTGATGCCAGCGGCGCGCATCTTCTTCAGCAGTGCTTCGGTCAACTCTTCGTTGGCCTTGGCAATGATCTCGCCGGTGTCCGGGTCGACCATGTTCTTGGCGACGACGCGGCCGACCAAGAAGTCTTCCGGCACGGACACATACTGCGTG
>JBKCVH010000321.1:0-10733 GCA_046317675.1 Burkholderiales bacterium | reverse complement strand
GGGCATCGAGCGCCGCACGAATGGCGGCGCGAGACGCCGGCGCACGCTGTGCGAGGCTGCCGAAGTACAGCATCGGTGCCGGCACTGACGCGAAGCGGGCCAGCGCATGCGCGGCATCGATGTGGTCCCAGGCAGCGTTCGCGGCAATCACGAACCGATGCTGGTGACCGCTCATCAAGACGTCCACCACGCCCGTGGGGTGCACGGGGTCGAGCTGAAGGCCATCGAGCGCCAAATCGGCTTGCCGCATGGCCGCTTGAATGCGCGCGCCCTCCTCGTCTTGCGCACCAATGCGGCTCACGAGCAAGGGCGCGCAGCCCAAGGCCCGCAGATGCCGCGCGGCATTCAGCGGGGCGCCGGCGGCCACCGGCCCCGAGGGCAGGCGGTCCACCAACGCCTCTCCCAGCAAGACGATGTGTGGGCTCATGGGTGCGAGGTCAGAAGCTGTACTTGAGCGTCGCCTTGGCCGAACGGCCATTCAGAGCGCGGGCGATGTAGAGGGGGTTGGCCTCCAAGTTGCCCTGCCCCTCGGCTTCCGTGTAGGCCAGCTTGTTGAAGGCGTTGTTCAGGCTGAGCGACAGCGCCATCTTCTCGGTGAGTTGGTAGTTCACGTAGGGGTTGACAATGAAGTAAGCCGGCAGCACCACTTGGTTGTCGTTCTGCGCATAGCTCTTGGTGGTGCCCACGATGCTGGCGCCGAAGTCCAAGTCGCCCACGGTGTAGCTGGGTGTGAGCTGGTAGACGAAGTCGGCTTGGCGGCGCGGCGTCTTGTTGTTGTTGGCGCCGCCCTTGATCTTCGCGTTGGTCCAGGTGGCGCCTCCGGTGATGCGGAATTCGCCGAGGCTGTAGCTCAGCTCGGCTTCAATGCCGCGTGCGCTGTATTTGTCCTTCAAGTAGCTGCGCGTGGTGACCTCGAAGCCGCCGTCCTCGGCCGTCTTGGCGTCAAAGAAGGTGAAGAAGCCGTTGAAGCCGCCGCTGCGCACTTTCAAGCCGGCTTCGAACTGCTTGATCTCATTGACCGGGTACGGATTGGTGCCGTTGGCCACGCTGGCATCCCAAATGATGCGATCGGGGCTGGCGTAGCTGTTGCCCTTGCTGATGCGGCTGAAGGCGGCCATGTCGGCATCCAACCGGTAGTTGACGCCCAAGGAGTAGCTGCTGTTGCTGGCCGTGTAGCCCACGTTGTTGCGACCGGCTTGGTCCCAGCCGGTGAAGGCGCCGTTCGCGCCGGGGGCGTTGTCAAACATCTGCCAGCCGCTGGCGCGTTGGCGGTCGCGGCGCACCGAGGCGTCGACGGACACCGGGCCGAAGTCGTACGTGGCGCCGAGGTAGGGGGCGAGCGAGGTCAAGTCCACATCGATCGCCCGCACGCAGCAACCGCCCCAGGTGGTGGTGCCATTGCCAACGGGCACGCTGGTGGGGTTGCCGGCGTTGTCCAGCAGGCGCGCGCCATTGCCCTTGAGTTCAACGTTGTAGCGGTTCCAGTACCAGGTCTGTGCCACCGCCTGCTTGCCCCAGAAGAGGCCCGCAGTGCCGGTCAGTTTGCTGCCGGCGCCCAGGTCCCAGGTCTTTGAAAGGCGGGTGTCGCTGAAGCTGTTGCCCATGTCGTCCAGCGAGGTGTTGAACACGTGCATGGAGAACACCGGTGTGCTGCCGGTGTAGCGGTTGGCGCCATTGGCCGCCGCCGTGGGGGCGCCGCCGGCCGGGAAGGCGCCAATGAAGCGGCCGCTGTTGCTGGCCGTGCGGAATTTGCTGTTCAGGCTGAAGCCATCGCCCACGTCGGCCTGCAGCTCCACGCCGAAGGCGTTGCTCTTGATGCGCAGGCCGTCCGACGGGTTGCTGGTGACGAGGTTGCCGTTCTTGTCGCGCGTGGTGTCCTGCGCAAAGTTGCTGTTGATGAAGAAGGCGTTGCGCGGATCGATGGAAGCAAAGCGCTGGATGTTGTTGCCGCTCAACTGCACCGGCACGGGCAAGAAGGTGGGCGTTTTGTCTTCCAGGGCTTTGAGGCTGAAACGCACAAATCCGCCCTTGAACGATTGCGTGAGGTTCAGGCGCACTTGGCCACCATCTTCCACGGTCACGTTGGTGTTGCGCGTGCTGTCGCCCAAGCGGTAGAAGCCGCCCACTTGAAAGCGCAGGCTGTCATTGATCTTGCCGCCCGCATCGAAGTCCATGCGCGCTTGGTTGTGGTCCAAACCAGCCGACAAGGCCACGCTACCGCCACGGTCGCGACCGGTCTTGCTGATGAAGTTGACGATGCCGGCTGGCGAATTGGTGGCCGTGGTGCTGGAGGAGCCGCCGCGAATGGCCTGAACGCTGTCCACCATGCCATCCACGCGCAGGAATTGGTCTTGGGTGGCGAAGGAGACGTCGCCAATCAGCAGCACGGGGAGTCCATCCTCTTGCAATTGCAAGTAGCGCGAGCCACCGGCCGAGATGGGTGCGCCGCGCACCGTGAGGTTGGCATTGCCTTCGCCGCCGCTGCTCTCGGCGCGCAGGCCCGGCACATGGCGCAGCACTTCGGCGGAACTGGTTGCGCCGGTTTTGCCGATGGTTTCAGAACCCAGGCTGGAAACCGAAACCGACTGCAGCATCTTGCTTCGGCCGGTGGTGGTGCCGGTGACAACGACCTTGTCGAGCTGCAAAGTGGCGCGGCCTTCCTTCTTGTCTTCGCTGGGCTCCGCCTGCTGCGCCTGCACACCGGCGCCCAAGCTGAGCGCGACCAAGACGGCCATGGGCTTCAAACGGGTATTCAGAACAAAGGGGCTGAGTTTCTTGGGCATGGGGGTCTCCTGGACGGGGCAAAAGCGATTGCGGTGGAACTGGGTTGCAAGGCGGGGCGTCCGGTTCGTCAGGCCGGCAGGGACTACTGGATATCGGGGCATGGCCGGCTCCGGTTGCCAACCGGGCCGAACGCATCGGGTTTCTTGTTTTGTTCAGGTCTTAAGGACAAGGCGAGCCCATTGTGGCGAGCAATGCAATCGATTGCATTCGGATAAACACCAAGTGGATGCCGGCCCCTCAAGGCGCGCTCAGTCGGGGTGCAGAACCGTGGAGCGGCGCTCCACCAAGTGCACGGGCAAGGTGCGGTGCGGCGCGCTCTCACCGGCCAAAAGGGCCAGCAAGGACTCCACCAAAACCTCGCCCGCTTGGGGCACCGGCTGGTGGATGCTGGACAACGGGGGGTTGGAGAGCGAGGCGACTTGCATGTCGTCGTAGCCGATCACGGCCACGTCTTGCGGCACCCGAAGGCCCCGGGCACGCAAGACCTGGATGGCGGTCAGCGCCAGCAAATCGGAGCAAGCTTGCACGGCATCGAAACGCTGGCCCCGGTCGCACAGTTCGCTCAGGGCCTGCGCGGCTTGCAAGGTGTCGAAGGGCACGCGCAAAGCCAGGTCTTGCTGGGCCTGTAACCCTGCTTGAGCCAGCGCAGCGCAGTGGCCTTGCCAGCGCTGACCCACCTCGGGCAGCACCGGGTCGCCAATGAAAACGATGCGCGAACGCCCTTGCGCCAAGAGGTGCTCGGCTGCCATCTTGCCGCCCAGCACGTTGTCGCCCCCCACGCTGGTGTAATTCTGCGAGGCGCCCATGTCAGCACCCCACACGACCATCGGCAAACCGTCTGCCACCATGGCGTTGAGGCGGTCATGGTGATGCCACTGACCGATCAACACCAAGCCCATGGCGCGGCCGCTGTGCACCACGTCGGCGGCGCGCTCCAGTTCGGCGGCATCCACGCGCGTGAGCAGCATGTCGTAGCCGCGGCTGACCAAGGCATCGGCCAGCGCGCCAATCATGCCGAGAAAGAAAGGGTCGCTAAGTTGCTGGTGCGCGAGGGACTCGTACGGCACCACCACCGCAATCGTTTGGTTGCGCTGCAGCCGCAAATTGCGCGCGCCAAGGTTCACCGCGTAATGGTGCTCCCGCGCCAATTGCTGGATGCGCTCTCGCGTTTCCTTGTTGATCAAAGGACTGTCCGCCAAGGCCCTCGACACCGTGGCTTTGCTGACACCGGCCATGCGCGCCAAATCCGCCATTTGCACCCGCGCAGCGGCCTTGGGGGCAGCTGAACTAGCCATGCGGCAGTTGCTCCAAAGCAGCGGTGTAGGCGGGTTGGTGCATCAACTCATCCCAGGCGAGCGGCACCGTCGAGGGCAGCAGCGCCAAGCGGCGGGCTTCGCTATCGGCATCGGGCTGCCAGAGGTTGCTGGCGTGGGCCGTTTGCAGTCCGCAGAGCAGGTCGTCAATGGCAGCACCATCGTTTTGGTTGGCGGCGTTGCACAGCAGAACCAGGTCACATCCCGCCTGCAAGGCCGCCACGGCGCCTTCCGAAGGCGTGATGCGCTGACCGTCCAGCCGCTGCGCACCGACCATCAAGAGGTCATCCGAAAAGACCGCCCCTTGGAAACCGAGACGCTCGCGCAGGATGTCTTTGAGCCACTTGGCCGAGAAGCCTGCGGGGCGGGCGTCCACTTTGGGGTAAGCCACATGCGCTGGCATCACGGCCGCCAGGGTGCCGGCCAGCCAGCCGTAGGGCGCAGCGTCGTCCGCCAGCAAAGCCTTGAGGCTGCGGCGGTCCACAGGCAATTCATGGTGGCTGTCAGCCGCCACAAAACCGTGACCGGGAAAGTGCTTGCCGCAGCCCTGCATGCCGGCTTGCAAGAGGCCATGCATCAGGCTCTGCGCCAAGAGGCTCACCACACGAGCGTCGCGGTGAAAAGCACGGTCGCCGATCACATCGGAGTCGCCGTAGTCGAGGTCCAACACGGGGGTGAAGGAGAGATCCACGCCACAGGCTCGCAGCTCAGCCGCCAGCACGTAGCCCGTGGCCCGGGCTGCAGCAAGGGCACGCATCGGGTCTTCCATCCAGAGCTCGCCCAAGACGCGCATGGGCGGCAGGTGCGTGAAACCATCGGTTTGGAAGCGCTGAATGCGCCCGCCTTCGTGGTCGACGGCGATCACGACATCCGGCCGCAATGACTTCACCTCGGCCGTCAATTCGGTGAGCTGGCGGCGGTTCTGAAAGTTGCGACTGAAGAGCACCAGACCACCGGTCAGCGGATGTTTGAGCCGCCTTCGGTCGGCGGCATCCAGCGAGGTGCCGGCAAGGTCAAAAAGGACGGGGCAGTGCGGGGTGGCTTCAAGCATGGGAGTCTTCGCTTTCATCCTGCTGCATCAACACGGTGGCGCTGGCCATGCCGCGCTCATCGCTCAGGCTGACCAGGGCACGCAAGCGCCGGGCCTCAAAGTGTTCGGCCAAGGCGCCATGCAGCTTGAGGCTCGGCTTGCCCTCGGCATCGGGCAGCACCTCACAGGCCTGCCAGCTCATCGGCATGCGCATGCCTGTGCCCAGCGCCTTGCTAAGGGCTTCCTTGGCGGCAAAGCGAGTGGCCAAAAAAGCGATGCCGCGCGCTTCGGAACGCTCACGACGGGCATGAAAAAGCGCCAATTCTTCGGGCCCAAGCACTTTCTCCGCAAAACGATCCCCTTGGCGCTGGAAGACACCCGCAATGCGCTCGATCTCGCACAGGTCGGTGCCGAGGCCCACCACCGTCCAGCAGGGCTTAGGCATAAGCGCGCTGGATGCAGCGCAGGTAGTCGCGCACGGTCTCGGTGTAGCCAAGCTCCAGCGCGTCGGCCACCAGCGCGTGGCCGATGGACACCTCCTGCACGCCAGGCACGGCACGCAAAAAGTCACTCAAGTTGTTGCGGTTGAGGTCATGGCCCGCATTGACGCCAAGCCCCACCGCCAACGCGGCCTGCGCCGCCTGCGCATAGCGCTGCAATTGCGCGGCCTGTTGATCGCCCCCGTGTGCGGCGGCATAGGGCTCGGTGTACAGCTCCACCCGATCGGCACCCAGCTCTGCCGCAAGCCGCATCGCGGCAGGTTCGGGGTCCATGAAGAGACTGACCCGGACGCCCAAGGCGCGGCACTCGGCAATGAGCGGCCGCAGCAGTTCGCCATCGCGCTGCAAGTCGTAGCCGTGGTCGCTGGTGCTTTGCTGAACGCTGTCGGGCACGAAGGTCGCCTGGTGGGGGCGCACCGCACGCACCAAGTCCATCAGGTTGTGCGTGGGGTTGCCCTCCAAGTTGTACTCGGCTTGCGGCCAGCTTTGCAGCAGCTCCGCCAGCTCGTGCACATCGTGCGGGCGAATGTGACGCTCATCGGGCCGGGGGTGCACCGTAATGCCCTGCGCGCCGGCCAGCAGGCAGGCCTCTGCAGCCCTCAGCACGCTGGGAATGCAAAGGTGGCGCGTGTTGCGAAGCAGCGCAACTTTGTTGACGTTGACCGACAACGCGCAACGCGCGTCGTGTCCGAAGGGAGCCAGCAAGGGGTTCAAGGCGAAAGCAGGTCGTGAGCCTGGTGCAACACCGCGCGGCTGCGCAGCGGGGAGTGGCCAAGATGGTAGTGCAGCACGGCGCGCAGTACGCCTTTGAGCTGCGTCCGATCCGGCAGCGCCAACACCGTGCGCGCTTGCTCGGCAATGCCACGCGCACCCGCCAGTTGAAGCCAGCTGGTCCCGCTCAAGCCCTGCCCGTCTGGGCTCTTGGTCAAGCCCAACTCGGCAGACAAGGTGTAACGCTGCTCGCTTTGCAGCGCACGCTGCTGCAGGCTGTCCAGGTCAAGCTGCGGCAACCAGCCGAGGTCTTCCAGCAAAGCCAATTCAAAGGCACGAAGCCAAGCATCGGGCGAGGCGGGGCTCAAGGCCATGCCGTGCAGCGCCGCTGCATAGGCCTCGAACAACGCTGGGTGAGGCTCGCTGCGGGGCAGCAAGCGCATCAGCAGCTCGTTGCAGTAGTAGGCCGCAAGCAAGGCGGCGTCGCGCGGCAGCGGGTGGGCTGCTTGCCATTCCGCAGCGCGCAAGTTGTGAATGTCAGCGGCCTCATCGGCCTTGGCTTTGGTGAGCTGCAGGTGCAGGCGCTGCATGGGCAAGAGCACGCTGCGCAACTGGCTGGTAGGCCGCTTGGCCCCTTTGGCCACCAGCGCAATGCGCCCCTGCTCTAGCGTGAAGGCGTCCAGGATGAGGCTGGACTCGCTCCAATCCCAGCTGTGCAGGATGTAGGCCGTGAGTCCAGCCGCTGACCTCATTCGTAGCCGTAGGAGCGAAGGTGCTCTTCGCTATCAGCCCAGCCCGTGCGCACCTTGACCCACAGCTCCAAGAACACCTTGGCTTCCGTGAGGCGCTCAAGCTCTTGCCGCGCTTCGGAGCCGATGCGCTTCAAGCGCTCGCCGCCGTCACCGATCACCATGCCTTTGTGTGCATCACGCTCCACCACGATATTGGCCGCAATGCGCCGCAGGTTGCCCTCTTCTTCCCACTTCTCAATCACCACGGTGCAGTTGTAGGGCAGTTCATCGCCCGTGAGGCGGAACAGCTTTTCCCGGATCAACTCGCTGGCCAGAAAGCGCTCGCTGCGATCGGTCAAAGCGTCTTCCTCAAAGAACCAGGGCTGCTCTGGCAAGTGAGGCGAAAGGATGCCAAACAGGCGGTCCACGTCGGCCAGCTTGGTGGCGGAGAGCGGCACAAACTCCGTGAACGCGTGGCGCTCCTGCATGGAACGGAGCCAGGGCAGCAAGTCAGCGCGGCGGTGGATCGTGTCGAGCTTGTTGGCCACCAAGACCGCCGGCTTGCCCTTTGGCAGCAGGCTCAGCACTTTGGCGTCATCAAGGCCGAACTTGCCCGCCTCCACCACCAAAAGCACCAAATCCACATCGGCCAAAGCACCGGTCACCGTCCGGTTGAGGTTTCGGTTCAGCGCATTGCCGTGCTTGGTTTGGAAGCCCGGCGTATCGACGAACACAAACTGAACCTCGTCCTTGGTGCGCACACCCGTGATGCGGTGGCGCGTGGTTTGCGCCTTCTTGGAGGTGATGGAAACCTTTTGGCCCACCAAAGCATTGAGCAGTGTGGACTTGCCCACGTTCGGCCGCCCCACGATGGCAATCAGGCCGCAGCGCTGGGCTGCCGGTGGGGTCGTTGTGTTCACGGTAAATCCTGAAGTTGAGCGATGAGGGCACTGGCCGCAGCTTGCTCGGCCGCACGCCGAGAACTGCCTTGACCTTGGCTGGTTAGAGCAAGCACCGCCACAGCGCATTCCACAGCGAAGGTCTGCGCATGGGCCTTGCCCTGCGTTGACACGATGCGGTATTGCGGCAGCGGATGCCGCCGAGCTTGCAGCCATTCCTGCAAGGCGGTCTTGGGGTCTTTCTCGGAATGCGGCGTACCCGACTGCAAGCGCGGCAAGAACAAACGGCCGACGACTGCCGCCGCCGCGTCGTAGCCAGCATCCAGATGCACAGCGCCCACCACGGCCTCTAGCGCATCGGCCAAGATGGAAGCCCGCTGCGCGCCACCGCCCTTGGCCTCGCCTTCGCTCAAACGCAAGAGCGCTGGAAAGCCCGTTTGCACCGCGATGGCGTGCAAGCTCTCTTCACGGACGAGTTGCGAGCGCATGCGGCTGAGTTCGCCTTCGCTTGCCTTGGGGTCTTGCAAGAACAGCAAGTGGGACACCGCAAGGTTCAGAACCGCGTCGCCCAGGAACTCCAAGCGCTCGTTGTGCGTGCTGCTGTGGCTGCGGTGCGTGAGCGCGCGCTGCAACAAACCCGGGTCGCGAAAGCGATGCCCGAGCGCGCTTTCGAGCGCTGCTGCATCGATCAGTTCGACTGCCCTTCGTACTTCAACAGCAAATAGACCGGGCCACCAATGGAGATCTCACGGCTGTAGGCAAATCGAATCTTCACCTTGTCGTTGTCCTTGGTCACTTCCAAATCATTGCCGCTGATGCCGATCGAGTACTCGACCTGCTTGGCCGTTTCGAACTGGCTCTTGGCGGCAGCGACCGTGGCGGGGTTGCTGCTCGCAATTCGGTCAACGACGCGCTTGATGGTTTGGTACTCAATGACCGTTGGCGTGACCTTGGCGCCGACCACGGCGGTGAATGCAATCAAGACACCCCAGAACAACAGGCCGAACAGGGTCACTCCGCGTTGGCGGGCAGGACGACTGGACGAGGCACGCGGCATGGAAAGCACTCCAGCAAGGGAAAGAGGCACGAACTGTACGATCAGTGGAAACGACCCACCCGGCTGATGTCGCTGAAGTTCATCCAGACGACGACGGCCTTCCCAACCAAGTTCTGATCGGGCACAAAACCCCAAGCCCGGCTATCGCCCGAGTTGTCGCGGTTATCGCCCATGGCGAAGTAATGCCCCGCCGGCACCTTGCACCGCAGCCCCTCTAGGGCGTACTCGCAGTGCTCATTCATGGGGAACTCGGGCTTGCCGGCATAAAAGCTGCCTCGCGAACGGTCCACCAACATGCGGTGTTGAACATCGCCCAGCTTCTCTTGGTACAGCGGACGCTCCACCATGCTGTCGGAGTCGTAGAACGGGCCCTGCGATTCCGTGGGCACCTCGGTGCCATTCAAGTACAGGCGCTGGTTGCGCCACTCGACCAAATCACCTGGCAAGGCAACCACGCGCTTGATGTAGTCGATGCGGGTGTCCAGCGGATAGCGAAACACAACAACATCGCCGCGCGCCACATCGTGGTTGCTGATGATCTTCTTGTTGATCACGGGCAGGCGAATGCCGTAGTGGTACTTGTTCACCAAGATCAAGTCGCCCACCAAGAGGGTCGGCACCATCGAACCAGAAGGAATGCGGAACGGCTCGAACAGGAAACTGCGCAGCACGAAAACGAGCAAGATGACTGGGAACAGACCGGCGGTCCAGTCCAGCCACCAAGGTTGCCGAAGAATGGCTTGGCGCGCCGGCTCCACATCGCCGTCCACTTGCTCAATGCCTTGCGCCTTCAAACGCGTGCGGCGCTCTACGTCCTGCGCAACCAGCAACTGCGCCGCCGCCAGGCGACGCGGCAAAAAGTAAAGACGCTCGGCCACCCAAAAGAAGAAGGTGCAAAACGACAGCAAAAACAAGACCAGCGAAAAGTTGCCCATCCACTTGTTGAAGAACCACCCCCCGAGGTACAGCACAAGCGCTGCATACAGAAGACCCGTCAACAGGCTGAGACCGGTCTCGAGAGAATTGGAACCGGCCTGTGTGCCGGTTGCGGGGGAGTTCAAGCTGCTCATTCGTCGACCTGCAATATGGCCAAGAAGGCCTCTTGGGGCACTTCAACGGTGCCGATCTGTTTCATGCGTTTCTTGCCCGCCTTCTGCTTCTCCAGCAGCTTGCGCTTGCGGCTGATGTCGCCGCCATAGCACTTGGCAATCACGTTCTTTCGCAAGGCCTTGATGTCTTCGCGCGCAATGATCTTCACGCCGATGGAGGCTTGAATGGACACGTCGTACATCTGGCGCGGAATCAGCTCCCGCATCTTGGATGCCACTTGGCGACCGCGGTACTGGCTCTGGCTCCGGTGGACGATGATGGCCAGGGCATCGATGCGATCGCCGTTGATCAGCATGTCCACCTTGACCACGTCAGACGCCCGGTACTCCTTGAACTCATAGTCCATGCTGGCGTAGCCGCGGCTGACGGACTTGAGCTTGTCGAAGAAGTCGAGCACGATCTCGGCCAAAGGCATCTCATAAGTCAGATGCACCTGCTTGCCGTGGTAGCTCATCTGGATCTGCACGCCGCGCTTTTGGTTCGCCAAGGTCATCACGGCGCCCACGTACTCCTGCGGCTGGTACAGATGCACCGTCACGATGGGCTCGCGGATCTCTTCGATCTTGCCGGGCTCGGGCATCTTGCTCGGGTTCTCCAC
>JBKCVH010000320.1:0-10971 GCA_046317675.1 Burkholderiales bacterium | reverse complement strand
TACGACTGCTGACAGCGCGCCCGCGGCCTCGCTTGCGCTGACTCCTCGGCGATGGAGTGCGCGAACACCGCTCTCCAAGCTCCGCCGAACCGCGAAGATCTCCAGCGCGTCAAGGTGGAGCCCGGATAGCGTTACCACTTGCCCCCGGTGAAGCACCTGATCATTGCCATCGGCTCCGAGCACCAAGGCGACGTCCTCACACACGCGCAAAAGATCGCCTCGTCGGAGCATCGCAACTCGGGACCGGTCAGGTCAACCGGCGGTTGTGGCGCACGAGCAGTTCGGGCTCCGACATCGGGCGGTTATGACGAACGCTTAGCGTGATGTCGTAGTCCTGGTCTTGCAGTCGGCGGTTATGCCGGACCATGAGCACGATGTCGTCGTCGCCGATGGCCGCTGTTCCCGAAGGCTCTGCCGTTGCTTCCGGAGCTTCGGTCTCGGCGGCGTCGACCATGGGGCGGTTGTGCCGGACCATCAGCGTGATGTCGCCCTCGAAGCCGTCTTCGTCGGGAGCAGACCCATCGGGCAAGAGGCGACGGTTATGCCGGACCATCAGCTGCACGTCCGTGTCTTCGTCGTCGATCGCCACCACGGGACGGTTATGCCGGACCATCAGATCCGCCTCCTCGTCGGCGGCTACGGCCCTCGGGCGGTTGTGGCGACCAAGCAACTCGATATCGGTGTCGAGCTTGGGGCGGTTGTGGCGGACGAGCAGTACCACGTCGTCGTCCTCGAGCGCCCTGGGCCGGTTGTGCCGGACCATCAACTCGATGTCTTGATCCGTCGGTTCCGCCATCGGGCGGTTGTGGCGAACCATCAGTTCGACCAGGGTTTCGTCGGCAGCATCGGCCATCGGCCGGTTGTGGCGAATCATGAGTTCGGCGTCGTCAGGGGTGTCGGACATATGTTCCTCTCCGGAATCAGCGGGGTTTGGTCAACGACGACCGCTCACGGCGGAGCAGTCCGTAGACGAGTGTGTCGCGCCATCGCCCCTCTTGCGTGGGCCAGGTCTCGCGGAGGCAGCCTTCACGCTGAAAGCCACAGACTTCGAATACCCGCTGCATTGCAGCGTTGTCGTCCCGGGTGGTGCCCTCGATGCGGCGAAGCTCTGGCCAGCGTGTAAACGACAAATCGCACAAGAGTCCAAGCGCTAACCGGCCAACGCCTCGTCCGCGCACGTCCGATGCCAGGCGCAGGTCGACAACGGGGCTACCGTCTTCGATGTCGGCGAGGTCTTGGAGCCGGATGAGGCCCACGCGCGCGCCATCATCCAGCACCCAGAAGCTCGCGGTCTCAGGAAGCGCGAAAGACATGGCGGCGATGTCCCTGGCGTCGAGATTTGAAGTCGCGTGGTACGGCCACTGCTGGGATGACAAGAACCCAACAACTTCGTCTCGTTCCGAGTGCAGGTCGACTGGAGTCAGTGTGATCATCGATTCACAATAGCCTTGTGCAAGCTGATGTTACACAAGTAATGGATTCAATCAAGATGCGCCTGCTCAGGGGCGGGGAGCTTTCGGGGGAGCGGCTTCGAGGGCACGTGGTGCTCGTGGTGAACGTTGCCAGCCAATGCGCACACACGCCCCAGTATGGGGCGCTCGAGCGCGTCCAGCACCGGTTTCGCGAACGAGGCCTAGTCGTCCTCGGCGTGCCGTGCAACCAGTTCGGAGGGCAGGAACCCGGAACGCCTGAGCAAATCTCGGCGTTCTGCTCGGCCACCTACGGAGTCAGTTTCCGGCTGCTTGACAAGCAGGATGTGAATGGCCCAGCCCGGAGTTCTTTGTATCACCGCCTGGTCCATTCAGCTGCCGGTTGCGGCCGGGATGTGCGCTGGAACTTCGAGAAGTTCCTTGTTGACCGGGATGGCCGCGTCGTCGGACGGTTTGCGCCGGACTTCGATCCGGAGTCTCGCGAGCTCATCGTGGCGCTCGAGCGCGCGCTCGGCCCGGAGTGAATGCTCCGAAGTTGCCCCCGCTACTTGGCGCTGACGAGTGGCGGATGATGAAACTGCCCCGGTTTCACTGACACCTTGCGGCGCCAAGGGATACACGAGTCCGGCTTGACACCCAAGCCGATAAACGTCGTTGGACGCGGAGCAATGCCAGTGACCTTCTCGGGGTGTGCCGAGGCTGAAGCGAGCGACCGCTTGATACCACCCAGCGTGACTTGGACTCACCGACCTGACCGGCCGCAACCGCTGCGGTGTTGCCTGCTGCCACCCACCTCGAACTTCGGCTTTCTGCACCTTGCGGTCGTGAAGGATGGATCCGTGTACAGCTGCAATGGGTCGAAGACCGCCACTCAATTGGCCCGCAGCGAGCGGCAGCACCAAGCCGATGGCCGCCCGCCCCCAAGCCTGACCCCAAGCGCCACGCGCCGCTACTTCGCACCCCCATACACATCCGGCACCAACATGCTCTCGGGCACCGGCTGGCGGGTGTATTCCTCGTGGCGTTCGCGCTCGGGCAGCACCACTGCGGGGCGCTGCACTTCGGTGTAGGGCATTTGCTGCAGCAGGTGGTGCATGCAGTTGAGGCGCGCTTTCTTCTTGTCGTCGGCGGGCACCACCCACCAAGGCGCTTCGGCAATGTGGGTGCGCTCCAGCATGGCCTCTTTGGCCTTGGTGTAGTCCTCCCAGCGGCGGCGGCTTTCCAGGTCCATGGGGCTGAGCTTCCATTGCTTGAGCGGGTCGTGGATGCGGCTCAGGAAGCGCAGGTGTTGCTCGTCGTCGCTGATGGAGAACCAGTACTTGATGAGCTGGATGCCGCTGCGCACCAGCATGCGTTCGAACTCGGGCACGGAGCGGAAAAACTCTTCCACATCGTCTTCGACACAGAAGTTCATGACGCGCTCCACGCCGGCGCGGTTGTACCAACTGCGGTCAAAGAGCACCATCTCGCCGCCAGCGGGCAGGTGCGGCACATAGCGCTGGAAGTACCACTGGGTGCGCTCGCGGTCGCTGGGGGCGGGCAGGGCCACCACGCGGGCAATGCGGGGGTTCAAGCGCTGGGTGATGCGCTTGATGACGCCGCCTTTACCGGCCGCGTCGCGCCCTTCAAACAGCACCACCACCTTGTGCTTGGTGTGGGCCACCCAGTCTTGCAGCTTGACGAGCTCGCCTTGCAGCCGGAACAGCTCTTTGAAATAGACCTGTCGCTCGGCGCGGTATTGAGCGTCGTCGGTGATGCCGGCGATCTGGTCCACATGCCGGTCTTCGACCTCCAGCTCGTACTCCTCGTCGTAGCCGTCGAGCAGCTCGCGCTCGATGCGGCGCAGCAGGGCTTGGTGCTGGGCAGGCAGAAATTCAGACATGGTGCGGTGGAGATGAGGCAGAGGCCACGAGCCTGCACGCCGGCTGTGAAAGCTCTGTGACGCTGCAGTTGCGCGCCCGCACGGGCATTCCCGAGGGGGACGCGATGATCCGGCCCATGCTCGCCGAACTCGACCTGGCTGCCCAGCAGCCGCCCGCACAGACCCGAACCGACCTGCTCTGGCAAGGCGCCCCCAGCCCCTTTGGCAGCACCCCGCCCCAGGTGTTGGCCCAACTGGCCGAGGCCGGTCAGCCGTTTGAACCGGCGAGTGCCGCGCCCGCACTGCATTTGGCCGCGCTGGCCCAGGCGCTGCGCCGCCTTGAGTTGTGCGGCCGCTGGCGAAACGAGACGGTGCGCGTGGCCCACCCGGCTGGCCCCACCTGCATTGAGCGCGGCTGCGCCCGCGTGCTGGGCATTCCAACTTTGGCGGTGCACTTGATTGGCTGGAGCTTGGATGGCGGCCTGTGGCTTCAGCAGCGCGCCGCCAGCAAGGCCGAAGACCCGAACCTGTGGGACACGCTGGTGGGCGGCATGGTGAGCAGCGAGGAGCGCCCGCGCGATGCGCTGCTGCGGGAAACCTGGGAAGAAGCCGGCTTGCAACTGGCCGAACTGGGCCCGCTGCGGAAAGCGCCCACGCTGCACAGCAGCCGGCCGGTGGCCGATGCAGGCGGCATGGGCTACTTGCAAGAGCGCTTGCTCACGGCGCAGGTCACGCTGCCAGAGGGCCTTCGCCCCAGCAACCAAGACGGCGAGGTGCAGGCCTTTGCCCTGTGGCGGCCCGACGAAGTGCGCGCCGGCATTGCCCGGGGCGAGTTCACGCTGGATGCAGCGCGTTTGCTCTTGCGTGTGTTGCCGCCCTGTTGACCGGCCCTGATGCTCAGCCCTTGGGCTGAGCTTTCGTGTCAGTGGGTCGGATCGGCGCGCGCCACATCCAGCAGGCGCTCCACCTCGGCCGAGTGCCAGCGCAGATTGCTCACATGCCAGCGCCGCACCAGCTCCATGCAGCCGGCCACCAAGAGCCCGAAGGCGGAGATGGCGGTGAAGGCCGAGAGCCCGACCGTGGTGAGGCTGGCATACAGCAGGCCCAGCACCAAGATGCAAGCCTGCTCGTTGAAGTTTTGCACCGCAATGCTGCGGCCCGCGCCCATCAGGTTGTGGCCACGGTGCTGGAGCAGCGCATTCATGGGCACCACCAAGAAGCCGCCCAAAGCGCCGAGCAGCACCAAGAAGGGCGCCGCCAGCCAGACGTTGTCGATGACGTTGAGCAGCAGGATCAAGAGGCCCATGGCAATGCCCAGCGGGATCACCTTCACCGCCTTGTCCAGCTGCATGGTCCAGCTGGCCACCAGTGCGCCCACCGCCGTGCCAACGGCCACCACCCCCACCAGACTGGACGCTTGCGTGGTGCTGTAGCCCAAGGCGGCCGCCGCCCAAGCCAGCACGATGTAACGCAGGTTGCCGCTCACACCCCAGAATAGCGTGGTGGTGGCCAGCGAGATTTGGCCCAGCTTGTCTTTCCAGAGCTTGCGGTTGCAGTTGCGGAAGTCGCGCACCAAGTGCAAGGGGCCGCTGAGCGGCTGCAGCTTGGCATCGGTGCGCGGAATGCGCAGGTTGAAAGCCGCTGCCAAGGCGTACAGCAAGATCATGCTGGCCACGGCGGCTTCGGGCGCGGTGTCGATGTGCGTGTCCACGCCGGGCAAGTCAAAGGCCAGCAAGTGCGGCGCTATGTGCGGCCCAATGAGCTGGCCACCCAGCAGCACGCCCAAGATGATGGAGGCGATGGTCAGCCCCTCGATCCAGCCGTTCGCCTTCACCAACTGCGACGGGGGCAGCAGCTCGGTCAAGATGCCGTACTTGGCCGGCGAATACGCCGCAGCACCCAGCCCCACCACCGCAAAGGCCAGCAGCGGGTGCACGCCCATCAGCATCATCAAACAGCCCACCACCTTGATGGCGTTGGAGATGAACATGACGCGGCCCTTGGGCATGGCGTCTGCGAAGGCGCCCACGAAGGGCGCAAGCAGCACGTAGAAGAGCGCGAACATCGGCACCAGCGCGGCCCGCTGGGCGCCACTGGCGTCCAGCGGGCGCAACAGCTCGACGGCGGCAATGAACAAGGCGTTGTCAGCCAGCGAGCTGAAAAACTGCGCTGACATGATGGTGTAGAAGCCTTTTTTCATCGTGCCGGCCGGTGGCCTGTTCTTTGATCTTGACGGGGCGTGAAGCGTAACGCAGTGTTATTGCAAGAATGCTGGCATGCCCCGCCCCATCGAAGCCCTCATCCACGCCAGCCATCTGACGCACAACCTCGGCGTGGCCCGGGAGCGCGCAGGCGGCGCCCGCGTGTGGGTGGTGGTGAAGGCCAATGCCTATGGCCACGGTATCGAGCGCTGCTTTGATGCCCAGCGCCAAGTGGCCGATGGCTTTGCTTGCATTGACTTGAGCGAAGCGCAGCGGCTGCGCGAGCTGGACTGGCGCGGCCCCATCTTGTTGCTGGAAGGCGTGTTCGAGCCGCGCGACTTGGAGCTCTGCTCGCGCTTCCACCTTTGGCATGCCATCCACAGCGAGCACCAAATCGACTGGCTGGCGGCGCACAAGCTGCAACTGCCGCAGCACGTGTTCTTGAAGCTGAACAGCGGCATGAACCGCCTCGGCTTCAAGCCCCAAGCCTTCCGCGCTGCTTGGCAGCGCCTGAGCCAAATGCCGCAGGTGGACGACATCAGTCTGATGACCCATTTCAGCGATGCCGACGCCCTGCGCTTCGGCCAAGACGGCATTGCCCATCAGTTGGCCGTCTTCGAGGCGGCCACGGCCGACCTGCCCGGCGAGCGGAGCATTGCCAACAGCGCCGCCGCTTTGCGCCACGCCGCTCGGCCCCTGGCCGGCGGCGTGAACGTGGCCGCCGACTGGGTGCGAGCCGGCATCGTGGGCTATGGCGGTGTGCCCGACTACCCCGAGCACGACGCTGCCCACTGGGGCCTGCTGCCCGGCATGAGCCTGCGCGCCAAGGTGTTGGGCGTGCAAGCCATTGAAGCCGGAGAAACCGTGGGCTATGGCAGCAGCTTCACGGCCGAGCGCCCCATGCGCGTGGGCACCGTGGCCTGCGGCTACGCCGACGGCTACCCCCGCCACGCGCCCACGGGCACGCCGGTGCTGGTCGAGGGCCAACGCAGCCGCACCCTGGGCCGCGTCAGCATGGACATGCTGGCCGTGGACTTGACTGAGTTGCCCGCCGCCGGCGTGGGCAGCGAAGTCACCCTCTGGGGCATGGCCCGCAGCGGCGAGCGCCTCGGCATTGACGAAGTGGCCTTGGCCGCCGGCACCATTGGCTACGAGCTGATGTGCGCCCTGGCCCCGCGCGTGCCGGTGCGCGTGGAAGAGTGAGGTGAGCTGGACCCCGTCTGACGACGAAATCGAGCTGAGCTTCGTGCGCGCCAGTGGCCCGGGCGGGCAGAACGTCAACAAGGTCAACAGCGCCGTGCAATTGCGTTTTGACGTGCGGGCCAGCCGCTTGCCCGAGGCGGTGAAAGAGCGCCTGCTGGCCCTGAATGATCAGCGCCTGAGCAGCGATGGGGTGCTGGTGATCAAAGCGCAGGAACACCGCAGCCAAGACATGAACCGCGCGGAGGCCGTGGCCCGGCTGGTGGGCTTGGTGGCGCAAGCCAGCCATGTGCCCAAGCGCAGGCGCGCGACCAAGCCCACCTATGGCTCCCAGCAGCGCCGTTTGGCTGGCAAGGCGCTGCGCGCCGGCGTGAAGGCAGGGCGGGGCCGTGTGGGCGGCGATTGACCCCCGGACAAACCCTCGCTTAAAGGACCTACTGGTGGCGGGTGCACTGATCAGGACTTGTGCAGAAGGGTTTCGCACAGTTACCGTGCGCCCGCGCCACGAGTACGCTAGGCGCTGCGCTGCCCCTTTTCGGGCGCGCGCGCCTTTTTTTGACCCCATAGCCCTTGCGCTTGAACGAGCCGATGAACGCACCCACCTCACCTTACTTGCTCAAGCCCTGGCTGGCCCATTACGGCGACGCCATTCCCGTCAAGCTCGCTAGCCCCAAAGCGCGCAACCTGCCCGAGATGGCCGTCGCGGCGGCGCAGAAGTTCGCCAAGCAAACGGCGTTCACCTGCGTCATGCCCAATGGCATGTACGGCTCTTTGAGCTACACCGAAGTCGACCAGATGAGCGACGCCTTTGCGCACTACCTGCGCAAGGTGTGCAAACTGGCACAGGGCGACCGCGTGGCGTTGCAAATGCCCAACTGCCTGAGCTACCCGGTGGCGCTGCTCGGCATCTTGAAGGCCGGTTGTGTGGCGGTGAACACCAACCCGCTGTACACCCCGACCGAGATGGCGCACCAGTTCAAGGACAGCGGCGCCAAGGTGCTCGTCATCGTGGACATGTTCGCTGACAAGCTCGAAGCCATTCTGGGCAAGACGGACATCCAGCACGTCGTGATGACCCGCGTGCCCGAGTTCTTCCCGCCCGTGGTGCAGCCCATCGTCTACGGGGTGATGAAGTACTGGAACAACCTCATCCCCAAGCACAGCCTGAAGGTCACCCGCATGCCCGACGCGCTGGCGCAGGGCGGCAAAGCCGGCGGCGGTGATGCCTCGGCTTACTGGCGCGACCTCAACCTCGACACCCTGGCCCTGCTGCAGTACACCGGCGGCACCACCGGCGTGGCCAAGGGCGCCATGCTCACGCACGGCAATTTGCTCTGGAACGTGCAGCAAATGCTGGGTATGTGCAGGAGCCACATTGACGAGGGCAAAGAAGTGGTGCTCACGGCCTTGCCGCTCTATCACATCTTCGCTTTCACGGTGAACTTCCTCTGCATGTACCGCATGGGGTCCAAGAACATCTTGGTGCCCTCGCCGCGTCCGATTCAAAACCTGCAGCGGGCGATTGAGAACTACAAGATCACCTGGATCACGGGCGTCAACACGCTCTACAACGCCTTGCTTGGCGAGGAGTGGTTCACCTCCTACCCGCCCAAGCACCTGAAGGCGGCTGGGGGCGGCGGTGCCGCCATGCACAGCGCCGTGGTGGCCCGCTGGGAGCAGGTGACCAGTGCGCCTTTGGTGGAAGGCTACGGCCTGACTGAATCCAGCCCCGTGGTCTGCTTCCAGCCCCTGAGCGATGCGCGCAAGCCGGACACCATTGGCATTCCCGTGCCGGTGACCGACATCCGCTTGGTCGATGACGCAGGCAACGACGTGCCCCTGGGCGCCCCGGGCGAACTCATCATCAAGGGCCCGCAGGTTATGCAAGGCTACTGGCAGCGCCCCGAAGCGACCGCCGAAGTGCTGAAGGACGGCTGGCTCTTCACCGGCGACGTGGCCGTGATGAGCGAAGACGGCACCTTCAAGATCGTGGACCGCAAGAAGGACATGATCTTGGTGAGCGGCTTCAACGTCTACCCGAACGAGATCGAAGACGCCCTGGCCAAGCACGATGGCGTGATGGAAGCCGCCGTGATTGGCGTGCCCGACATGAAGAGCGGCGAAGCGGTGCGGGCCTATGTGGTCAAGCGCGATGAGAAGGTCACGGCCGAGGAGCTGATGGCGCATTGCCGCACCTTGCTCACCGCCTACAAGGTGCCGGCACGCATCGAGTTCCGCGACGAACTGCCCAAGACGCCGATTGGCAAGATCCTGCGCAAAGACTTGCGCGCCGAAGTGTTGGCCTCCATGAAGAAAGTCTGACCCCGATGCTCTCCGAACTCGAAACCAAACTGCTGGGCATCATGATGATGGTCATCATGCTCGGCATGGGCGCCAGCCTGACCTTCAAAGACTTCGCCATTGCCCTGCGCAAGCCGCAAGGCGTGTTTGTGGGTCTCATTTGCCAGTACGGGATCATGCCCGCGCTGGCCTACAGCTTGTCGGTCTTGCTGGCCTTACCGCCCGCCTATGCGGTGGGCTTGATCCTCATGGGTTGCATGCCCGGGGGCACCACCAGCAACATCTTCACGTACTTCAGCAAGGGCGACCTGAGCCTGTCCATCTTGATGACCATGGGCTCCACGCTCTGCGCCATCGTCATGGTGCCCATCACCTTGGCTTTCTACAGCCAAGGCATTGAAGGCAACTGGAAGATTCCGTCAGAGAACGTCATTCAAGTTCTGTTTGTGCTGCTCGTGCCCACAGTGATTGGCATTGCGATGCGCAAATGGAATGCGAACGTGGGCGCGGTCATTGAAATGATCGGCGGCTTCCTCGGGGTCGTGGTCATCTTGTTCTTGACGATTTCCTGGATCCCCCGCAACTTCCAACTGCTGATGGACACCGGCTTCCCGGTTTACGCGGGCTCGATCGGCCTCGGCCTTTTTGGCTTTGCCCTCGGCTACGGCCTGTCGCGCTTGCTGCGCCAAACCCCTCGTCGCGGCCGCACCATCGCCATGGAAACCGGCATTCAGAACGGCCCCTTGGGCGTGCTCATCGTGACCCTGACCTTCACGGGCACGCAGCAGCAAGACGTGCTCTTGATCCCGGTGCTGTATTCGCTCTTCATCGTGCTCAGCAGCTCCATCATCACGATTTGGTTCCGCAAGATCACCGTGCGCGAAGAGTTGAGCCGCGATGCCGCCAAGATTGGTGCCTTGGCCCGCGCCTAAGCGCTTCGCCATGTCACATAGGGCCGCCCAGTGCGGCCCTTTTTCATGGCGGACTCGGTCCAGCGGGTTTTCATTTCATCAAACGGTCACGCCGCAGTCACACGGCTTGAACATGCGTTGACGACAGTGGTTCTCCTACCTGAAGGAGCACACCATGCCGCACGACCGCAACCGCCAAGAACTGCACGACCACGACGAAGACAACAACACGTCGCCCAACCCCAACTTTGATGACATCGTTGCTGAGCGCTTGGTCGGGCGCCGCCGCCTTCTCGGCGGTGCCGCTGCCTTGCTCGGCGGCCTCGGCCTGAGCGCTTGCGGCAGCGACAACACCGGCACGGTGACCACCCCGCCGCCACCCGCACCCGCGCCGCCGCCCGCGCCGGCTCCAGAGGTTCTGCTCGGCTTCAGCGCCGTGGCCAAGTCGCTCGAAGACAAGTTCACCGTGACCACCGGCTACACCGCCACCGTGCTGATTGCCCTGGGCGACCCGCTCACCGCAAGCACGCCAGCCTTCAAGAACGACGGCACCGACACCGGCTACAACAACCGCAGTGGCGACGACCACGACGGCATGGAGTACTTCGGCCTGAGCGCCTCGGGTGCCCCAGATGCCAATGGCAACGACCGCGCTTTGCTGGGCATGAACCACGAGTACATCAACCAGTTGTTCTTGCACCGCAATGGCCCCTCGCCGAACCCGCGCCCAGCCAGCGAGACCGACATTGAAGTCGACTGCCACGGCGTCGCCATCGTCGAGATCGCCAAGAACGGCGGCAAGTTCGCTTACGTTCAGGCTTCCAGCTTCAACCGCCGCATCACCGCGCTGACCGACACCACGCTGTCCGGCCCCGCCGCTGGCCACCCGCTGCTCGTCACCAAGTACTCGCCCACCGGCACCAAGACGCGCGGTACGGTGAACAACTGCGGCACCGGCAAGACGCCGTGGGGCACGCTGCTGACCGGTGAAGAGAACTGGGTCGGCTACTTCTTCCGCGCCGCCAACGACCAATCGCTGCGCACCGCCAAGGTCAACGCCTCGCTGG
>JBKCVH010000319.1:0-3412 GCA_046317675.1 Burkholderiales bacterium | reverse complement strand
CCTTGAGACCTTCACTGGTCAATTCGCGGCTGATGGCCGCGGCGCCTTTGACCGCGTCGTAAGCCTTGTCCTGCTTGTTGTCGGTTTGGATGTAGGTGAGCGCCGAGGGGTACAGGGCGACCAATGCACGGTCCAGCCAGTTGTCGGCCGGCTGCACGATGGCCTCAAGCACCGGCTGCCAAACTTTCTCGCGCTCCACTTGTGTCAGCCCCGAGCCGGCCAGACAGCTCGCGACCATGTTGCCGTGGTCGCGCGCGGCGGTGTCGTCCGCGGAGTCGAAGTCAAACTTCTGCTGGGCCAGCCAAGCGGTACTTTCTTTGACGTTCACATAGTCGGCACTGACTTTGTCGATGCGAGCCAGCAAAGCTTTGAACTGCGCGCCCTCTTCGCGCGCCTTCTTCCATTCGTCTTGCTTGATGTGCTTGAGGAAGCGCTCGGGCCCGTAGTTCCTGTCCCACCAAGGGCCGGGGTTTGTCTCGGCGCTGGCCCGTATGCCCTCGATGACTTCGGCGACCACCCGGCGGCGGCTGCGCTCAGGGTCGCCCATGCCGGCCGTGTGCGCTGAATCAGCCGCAAGCCGGTTGCGGCGGAAGTTCAGGTCTTGGGTATTGCCAACCACATCACTCAGAACGATTACGGCCCCACACTTGGCCGGTGTTGCCTTGCTGATCTCGGCCATCACCGTCGTCAACGCAGCAACTTGCTCGCCGCGGCCCCGAACGGGCACTAGGGCATGCTGATTCACCGTATTGCGTGTCGCATTCGGGCCGTAGTCTGCAACGGCCTGTGCAAGCTGTGGCCCCATCTTCATGCCGAAGGGCACGGCTTGCCCTTTGCCGAGTTGGCCAGCCGCCACTGCGGTGACGTTGATGGCGCGCATGCGCTGGTCGCGGCAGCCTTCGACGTTCTTGGCATAGTGGGCCAGGACGTCGGTGGTCCAGCGGTAACGGCTGAATGCCATCCAAGCGGCGGGGTGCTTGTCAGGGTCAATGGCGATCACTTGAGTAGGCACGTTGTCGCCCTTGCGGCGGCAGGCCTCGCTCATAGGAGTCACGTCACCAGGTGATTGCGCTTGGCTGGCGGGTGCGGTCTTGCGCAGGAGGCCGTCGGCGTCCACGATGTAGACGTCCCAGCCTCCCAGGCTCGGGGCTTGGCCTGACTTGTCGGACTTCAGCACGTACAAATAGCCCGTTGGTAATGCGCGCAAAAAGTACCAGTGCTCTTTGAGATCGCTGGAGTCGTACCAAGCATCCAAGCCAGTCAAGCTGGCTTTTGCCGCGTTGGGCAGCAAGCCCGGGACGACGGGGAGGATGGCAACGCCCTTCTTGTTGCAGTCTTGGCAGGTTCCCGGGGTAGCGCCGCTGCCGCTGTTGGCGGCGTTGGTAATGACTCGGGATGGGCTGCGGACAGGGGCTGTGGTGGTCATGGTGCAGAGGCCCTGAAGGCCGGTTGTTCAAGCCAGCTGCCTTCACGCAGCTTAGCCCAGAACGTGTCGTCGAAGTCTCCGAATGCCGCCGCCACGCTGGGGCTTGCCGCCAAGGCTGCAGCAACGGCTGGGTGTTCACTGAAGCGCGGGTGCGAGGCCATGGCTGCACAAGCAAATGTCACCGCGTCGTCGATGCCCGCAAAGCCGGATGCGGCGCTGCGCTCAAGCTGATGCTCAATGCGGTGGGCCGTTTCGTCGTTGGGGGCAAGCGGAGCATCCGCGAAGGCGGCGTACACGCGGTTCACGGCTTCAATGCGCTGTAAGCGCAGCCAGGTGGCGGCGTCTAGGTGTTGTACAGGCTCAAAGAGCGCGCCGTTAGGCGTGGCAAGCGGCACCGACTGGGCGGAGGGCGCGCGCCCACCCAAGGGCATCGCGCAGCGAAGCTGAAGACTCGCATCCACAAAATGCCATGCCGACAAAGCCGGCTGCAAACGCGCTAAGTGCGCCGGCGCCAGCACCCTAGGCAAGTGCCAGATCACGCGCGGATCCCAAAACCTGAGGTACCAAGCCTCGTTGTCGGGTCGGATGAGCTTGGCCTGTGCAGCCAGCCAATGGGCCACGTCAAGCGCGCCTCGGTCGGTGACAAGCCAGCCGCAAACCGTGCGGGCATCCGGAGTGTGTTGTGCGCTCGCTTCTTCACACGCCAAGCGCAAACTCGTGCTCACCAGTCGCTCGGCATCAACCTGATTGCTGATGTGCAAGACATATGGCTGCACGGCGGGATCGAAGTTGTCGTGGATATACGGCAGCCTTTGCTTGGAGGCTTTACCCTGATCTTTAAGTGGCAGGTAGGCGTCAGCCAGCGCACCGTCCAGCGCCAGCGGGTCGGCAAGGGTGGGATCGATGAAGATGCAAAAGGCATGCTCTCGCAAGACCTGACGGAGGCTGAGGAGGGCTTGGTTCTGGGCTGCATCGACATCCAGCGCCTGTGAGGTCACCAACATCAGACAGCAGCGCCAGTAGCGGCTTGCTGCACCGCCTTTGCACAGCCTTTGAGTTCGCTTGCCTGCTTCAAGCTCACCGACCCCGACCCCCCACCCGCACTGGTCAACTCCTTCATACTCGCCTTGAAGTCCACCTTCCCATCGCTCATGAGCGTGATCTTGCCGGGTTCGAGCTTGATGGCAGAGCCGCCTGCGGTGAGCAGAACCGACTTGGGCGCGAGGATGCGCACCATGCCCTGGCTGGAGGCCACGCTCACTGATTTGTCGGCATGCAAGCTCGCCTTGCCCTTGAGGCTGGCGAGGTGCAGGCTGCCTTGGGCCGCATGCAACTGGATGCCAATCGTTTGCGTCGGCTTCTTGGCGTTGCTGGCACGCCCGTAGGTGTAGAGCGTGATGTCCCCCTTGACCGTGGTGACGAGGGCTCCTTGCGCAACACGCTGCAAGTCCTGCCCCGCCACGCTCGTTGCGGTGTTGCCGCTGCTCAGCACCGCATGCGCTGGCGTGAAGCTGCCAATCGCTGCAGGGCTGGTCAGCAGCAGGTCAGGGCGGGTCCAGGCGCTGATCGTTCCCGTACCGCCGCCGAATTGCTCGTCGTCGCCACCTTCGCGCTTCTGAGTGCCGGCGAGGCTTTTGCTGAGGGCCTTGAGCCCTTGCTGGTTGGGCAGCGCCGGGCCTTCTGCGCTTTGGGTTTGCGGCAGTGCCGGCTCCTTGTCACCCTTGGCCTGATGCGCTTGGCTGCTCACCGCGAGGGTGTGCAGCAGCTCCTGCGCCTGGTCGACTTGGGCTTGCGCCTCTCGGCTATCGAGCTGCCTTGCCGCCCCTTGGCTGCTACCGGGTTTGGCGTAAGTGCTGATGAGCAAGCCTGAGCCGGCACGCACAGCGCCAAGTGCCTCGGTGGACAGGTCGAAGCCATGGCCGCGCAGGTTCAAGCGGCGGTTATCGTCTTGGTGAATCAGGCTGCCGAGCTGCAGCCGCGTCTTGC
>JBKCVH010000318.1:0-17464 GCA_046317675.1 Burkholderiales bacterium | reverse complement strand
CCTCACCGGCGCTTTGAGCGGCCACCCGCGCCCCATCTTGCCGCTGCCAGGGCCGCTGGCCACCGTTCAAGCCCTGGTGCTGGAGTGCCTGCCCGGCGAACCCATGATGAGCCGCGACAACCTCGCCTCCATGCGCGTGCCGAACATCGCAACCGGACAGCTGCCCGGCCTTGAAGCGTTGGGCATTCAGGCCGCCAGCCTGGCGGCCATTGCACCTCGCTACCTGGCGCCGGGTCAGGCCGAGGGCCGGCTCGACACCCTGCGCGCCAAGCGCTAAGCCATGCGGCTGCGCAGCCTCTGGGCGGGCTCTTGCACGCTGCTGGGCTTCTTGCTCGCCGGCCTGCTCGCCGCTCGGGCTGGCGGCGCGCACTGGCAACGGCTCGACGGCGTTTGGGAGTGCACGCTGCGGCGGCCTCTGCGCTTGCCGTTCGAGGCCATCGCCCTCGGTGAATTGGTGATTGCGGTGGATTCCCAGGCCATGCAGCGGCTGCGCCGGCATGAGCGTGTGCATGTGGAACAAGCCCGGCGCTGGGGCCCGCTGTTCTTGGCGGCCTACCCGCTAGGAGCGTGGGCGGCAGAAATCCAGGCCCGCGTTAGCCCCGCAATGAGGGTGAGGCTAGGCGTAGCGCGCCGCCCGGGGTGGTACCCCGGGCAAGCGGTACAACGACGTATCGCCCCCATTGCGGGGCTAACCCAGAGGGCCGGGGCCAGTTGCGGTGCCATCCGTTGTTGCCGGCTCGTTGTTGGGGCCGATCCAACGCCTCGCCGGCGCCTAGGCTGGCCCCGCAACTGGCCCCGGCGCGGGCCTGGATTTCTGCCGCCCACGCTCCTAGCCAGCCTCTGGTGCTGGCTGCAGGGCCGCCGCCCTTACTTTGACAACCCGTTTGAAGAGCAAGCCCGCCGGCTTGGCGGTTGAAGGAGAAGCCTTGCAGCGCTGGGTGCGCGAAGCCGAGGCGGAGAAAGACTTCGCGCCCGAAGACGAGCCGTACCGCAGTTCGGCTAACGCAATCGCCGTTTGAGGACTCGCGCGCGACACTTGCCGCCATGAAGTTCTACAAAGTTGGCGGCGCCGTGCGCGACGCCTTGATGGGCCTGCCACCCAGCGACTGCGATTGGGTGGTGGTGGGCGCCGCGCCCGAGCAATTGCTCAAGCTTGGCTACCAGCCGGTGGGCAAAGACTTTCCGGTCTTTTTGCACCCCGACACCCGGGAGGAAGTGGCCCTGGCGCGCACCGAGCGCAAGACGGCGCGCGGCTACCACGGCTTTGCGTTTCATGCCGCGCCCGAGGTCACGCTGGAGCAAGACTTGGCGCGCCGCGACCTTACCCTCAACGCCATTGCACAGGCGGAAGACGGCAGCCTGATCGACCCCTACGGCGGCCAGCAAGACCTCCAAAACAAGTTGCTGCGCCATGTGAGCCCCGCCTTTGCCGAAGACCCGGTGCGCATCCTGCGTTTGGCGCGCTTCGCGGCGCGCTGGCCGAGCTTCAAGGTGGCCGATGAAACCCTGGCCCTGTGCCGGCACATGGTGCAGGCCGGCGAGGTGGACGCCTTGGTGGCCGAGCGGGTGTGGCAGGAGTTCGCGCGCGGCCTGATGGAAGTGGCCCCCGGCCGCATGTTGGAGCTGCTGCGCGAGGTGGGCGCCTTGGCCCGTCTGGCGCCTGAGCTGGATGCCCTGTGGGGCGTGCCGCAGCCGCCCGAGCACCACCCGGAGATCGACACCGGCGCCCACATCTTGCTCGTGCTGGAAGAGGCGGTGAAGGCAAAGGCCCCCTTGAGCGTGCGCGTGGCCGCCTTGCTGCACGACCTGGGCAAGGCGCTCACGCCCGAGCACGAACTGCCGCGCCACATCGGGCACGATGCGCGCGGCGTTCGCTTGGTGCGCGACGTGGCCACGCGCTGGAAGCTTCCCAGCGACTGCAAGGAATTGGCCGAGCTGGCCTGCGCCGAGCATGTGCATGTGCACCAAAGCGGCAGCTTCTCTGCCCAAGCGGTCGCGCGCTTGATCAAGCGCTGTGATGGGCTGCGCCGCCCCGAGCGCTTTCGGCAATTGCTGCAGGTCTGCGAGCTGGACGCCCGAGGCCGGACGGGTTTGCAGTTGCGCCCCTACCCGCAAGCCGCAAGGCTTTCCACCGCCCTGGATGCGGCGCTCGCCGTTGACAGCGCCACCATCAGCGCGCCCCTGCTGGCCGTGGGCGCCAGCGGCGAAGCCATTGGCAAGGCGATTGCCCAGGCGCGCGACACTGCCGTTGAAGTTGCTTTGAAGGAGTTAGCCCCGTGAAAGTGCAGTCCATCCTCGAAACCATCGGCAACACGCCGCACATCCGCATGCAGCGCCTGTTCGGGCAGAGCGAGGTCTGGATCAAGAGCGAGCGCGGCAACCCCGGCGGCTCCATCAAAGACCGCATTGCCCTCAGCATGGTGGAGGCGGCCGAGGCAGAGGGCTTGCTCAAGCCGGGCGGTGTCATCGTTGAGCCCACCTCGGGCAACACCGGCGTGGGCTTGGCCATGGTGGCCGCCGTGAAGGGCTACCGACTGATTTTGGTGATGCCCGACAGCATGAGCATCGAGCGCCGCCGGCTGATGCTGGCTTACGGCGCCACCTTCGAGCTCACGCCGCGCGCACTCGGCATGAAGGGCGCCATTGCCCGCGCACAAGAATTGGTGGAGAGCAGTGCCAACGCCTGGATGCCGCAGCAGTTCGAGAACCCCGCCAACATCGCCGTGCATGTGCGCAGCACGGCCCTTGAAATTGCCGCCGACTTCCCGGATGGGCTCGACGCCATCATCACGGGCGTGGGCACTGGCGGCCACATCACCGGCTGCGCCCAGGTGCTCAAGGCCCGCTGGCCGCAGTTGCAGGTGTTTGCCGTGGAGCCCGCCGCCAGCCCGGTCATCAGCGGCGGTGCGCCTTCGCCGCACCCCATTCAAGGCATTGGCGCTGGCTTCATTCCGAAGAACCTCGACGTGAGCCTGCTCGACGGGGTCATTCAGGTCGACGCCGAAGCCGCCCGCGACATGGCGCGCCGCTGCGCCCGCGAAGAAGGCTTGCTGGTGGGCATCTCCAGCGGGGCCACCTTGCAGGCCATTGCCCAAAAGCTGCCCGAGCTCAAAGCCGGTGCGCGGGTGCTGGGCTTCAACTACGACACAGGCGAGCGCTACTTGTCGGTCGACGGGTTCTTGCCGGCGTGAAGCCCGAGAACCAACCTGCAGGCGGGCGCGGCGCCGTCAAGGCCGCCTTTGATGCCTTTGCAGAGCAAGGCATTCCGCTCAAGCTCGTTCGCAGCTTCCTGAAAGCCAACAAACCCGAGGGCTTTGACTGCCCAGGCTGCGCCTTTCCGGACCGCCCCGGCAGCTTCGGGCCGGACAGCTGCGAGCAAGGCCAAAAAGCCATCGCCTGGGAGATGACGCCCAAGCGCGCCGATGCCGCCTTCTTTGCCGAGCACAGCTTGAGCGAACTGCGCGCTTGGCGGCCGCAAGCGCTGGAGGCCGCCGGCCGGCTCACCGAGCCACTGCGCTTTGATGCGGCGCTGGACCGCTACGTTGCCATCGGCTGGCCGGAGGCGCTCACCTTGGCCGCCGAGCAATTGCGCCAACTGCAGCCAGAGCGCGTCAGCTTCTACACCTCGGGCCGCAGCAGCAACGAGGCGGCCTTTCTCTGGCAGCTCTTGGCCCGCGCCTACGGCACCAGCAACCTGCCCGACAGCAGCAACCTGTGCCACGAGCCCTCGGGCATGGCGCTCAAGGCCCAAATCGGCACCGGCAAAGGCACGGCGCAACTGCAAGACTTTGAGGGGGCCGACTGCATCTTGGTCGTCGGCCAAAACCCCGCCACCAACCACCCGCGCTTGATGGGCACGCTGCACGCGGCCAGCAAGCGCGGCGCCACGGTGCTGGCGCTGAACCCCATCGTGGAGCGGGGCTTCGTCAACTTCTCCGACCCCAAAGACTTGGGCGAGATGCTGAGCAACACGGGCCGCCGCGTGGCCAAGCGCGTGGTGCAAGTCGCCATTGGCGGTGACCTCGCGGCGCTCAAGGGCGTGGCCAAGCGCTGGTTCGAGCAAGAGGCCGCCGGTCAGTCCATCTTCGACCTGGCCTTCATTCGCACGCACTGCGAAGGCTTCGAGGCCCTGAAAGCCGACATCAGCGCCGAGAGCTGGTCGGCCCTCGAAGCCCAGAGCGGCTTGCGCCGGGAAGCCCTTCATGAGCTGGCCGCCGAGCTGGCCCAAAGCCGCCGCACCCTCATCACTTGGTGCATGGGCCTGACCCACCACGAGCACGCCGTGGCCACGGTGCAAATGCTCGTCAACCTGCAACTGCTGCGCGGCCAAGTGGGCGCGCCGGGCTGCGGCGTGGTGCCGGTGCGCGGCCACAGCAATGTGCAGGGCGACCGCACCATGGGCTGCACCTACAGCGTGCCCGAGCGCTGGCTCAACAACCTGGAGGCCGAGTTTCCCGGCCTGGCCCTGAGCCGCCAAACCGGCCTGGATGCCAGCGCCACGCTGCAGGCGGCCCTGGACGGCGAGCTGCAGGCTTTGCTCACGCTCGGCGGCAACTTGGCCCTGGCTGGGCCGGATGCACCCCGGGTGCTGCCCGCTTTGAGCGAGCTGCCCTTCACGCTGCACATTGCCACCAAGCCCAACCACACCCACCTGCAACCGGGCCGCGTTGGCTTGCTGCTGCCCTGCCTGGCCCGCACCGACGACGACGGCCAAACGGTGAGCGTCGAAGACTCCATGAGCATGGTGCACGCCAGCCGTGGCATTCAAGCGCCGCTGGCCGAAACGCAGTGGAGCGAGCCGCGCATCGTGGCGGAACTGGGCCATGCTTTGCTGGGCGAGGCGCCCGTGCCCTGGCGCAGCTTTGCGCAGCAGCATGAGGCCATCCGGAACGCCATCGAGCACTGCCAGCGCGGGGTTTTTGATGGCTTTGAAAACTTCAACGAGCGCCTGCAAAGCCCCGGTGGGTTTTGGCTCCCCAACCCCGCCAGCCGGCGCGAATGGCGCACGCCAAGCGGTAAAGCGCAGTTGCTGCCGCATGCCCTTCCCACCCAAGGCGTGGTGGCCCTGGCCAAGCGCCGCGTGCCCGACCCCGAGCGCGTGCTGACGCTGATGACCGTGCGCAGCCACGACCAGTTCAACACCACCGTGTACGGCAATGACGACCGCTACCGCAATGTGTTCGGCACGCGAGAGGTGGTGTTCCTGAACCCGGATGACCTGCAGCGGCTGGGCCTCAAGCCTGGGCAGCGCGTGGACTTGGAAGGCCTGGCCGGCGCCGGCGAAGCGCGCTGGTTGCGCGGCTTTGAGCTCCGGGAGCTGCCCATTGCAGTCGGCTGCGCCGCCGCCTACTTCCCGGAAGCCACGCCGCTGGTGCCCATGGGCTTGGTCGCCAGCGGCGCCCGCACGCCAGCCGCCAAGGCCCTGCCCATTCGCCTGCACCCATGCGCGACGCCCTGATCTGGGCGGCCCCGCCCCCCGAGGCCTTTGCCACGGGCCACAGCGCGGCCCCCGTTCAACGCCACAACGGTGAACAAGGCGTGGAATGCTTGGTGGAGGAGGCGCCCATCAGCCTCGTGTTCAACGAGCAGTTCAGCATCACCCTGATGGCCACGCCCCTGCAAGCCGAGGCTCTGGCGCTCGGCTTTTGCCTGAGCGAAGGCCTGGTGGAGCGCGCTGACGAAGTGCAGGCGCTGGAGGCCGTGCCAGCCGGCGCCGGCCTGGCGGTGCTGGTGCAACTGCCGGCCGAGCGGCTGGCGGCCTTGCAAGCTCGGCGCCGCTTTGGCTCGGTACCGGGCGGCTGGGGGCTGTGCGGCATGGAGGACCAAGCCGCTGTGCTGGCGCTCCCCGCGCCGGCAGTTCGCACGCTGGTCTTGAGCGAGCACGCCGTGGCCCATGCCCTGGCGGCCTTGACCGCCCACCAAGCCTTGAATGCCTCGACCGGCGGCGCCCACGCTGCGGCCTTGTTCAACGCCGACGGGCAGTTGCTGCACTGGGCCGAAGACGTCAGCCGGCATTGCGCGCTGGACAAAGTCATCGGTCTTCAAAGGGAAGGCTTTGGCCGCACCTGGGCGCTGGTCAGCAGCCGCGCCAGCTACGAGTTGGTGGCCAAGGCCGCGCGCGTGGGCTTGCCGTTGTTGGCCGCCATGAGCGCTCCCACGGCGCTGGCCCAGCGTGCCGCGCAGCGGGCTGGTGTGGAGCTGCTCGCCT
Organism: Burkholderiales bacterium; assembly: GCA_046317675.1. GTDB lineage: Bacteria > Pseudomonadota > Gammaproteobacteria > Burkholderiales > Burkholderiaceae_C > Inhella. The sequence continues at coordinate 11,256 of JBKCVH010000318.1, read as the reverse complement.
TCGTGCGGGAGGGGCGCTGGAGCCGCTACAGCGCTTGAGCCGAGCGCTCGCAGAAACTTGCCTCGTTTGAGACTTTTGCACTGCATGTCTCGCGAACAAATGTCTAGCATCTGCTCCCGCTCAAACCTGCCCCGGATGCCCCCGCCTGCCATGTACGCCTTCGCTCCTTTTGCCAACGACCCGCCCCCCCCCGGTGCGCTCAGTTTTGAGTTTGCTGACAGCCTGCCTGCGCAAGCTTGGGAAGCGCCGAACCCGGCCTTGCTGTATGAATTGCCCCCCCAAGCCGACAGCAAGCCCACGCTGTCGTTTGACGCGGTGGAGACCGCCTGGGCAGAGACCGAACGCATGGGGCTTTAAGCCCTGCGCCTGCGGCAATGCCTCTCCTGGTTTTGCCGCGTCGGGAACAAACGAAGGCAGCGTGGCACGGAGCCGATCTCGGTCAACATGCAGTCCGCCTCGCGGCGCTAGCCCCGCCGCTCGACCATGACGCCACCCGCCCGTCTGCCCGACAACGAACAAGAGCGCCTTGCTGCACTCCAGCGCCTTGAGGTGCTGGACAGCGCGACAGAGTCCGGCTTTGAGGTCTTGGTGCGAGCAGCCTCTTTGGTGTGCGGCACGCCCATTTCCCTGATCAGTGTGATCGATGCCGATCGCCAATGGTTCAAGGCCAACGTGGGGCTGCCCGAGGTCGCGGAAACCCCCCGTGACGTCGCCTTTTGCGCGCACGCCCTACTCGGCGACGAACTCTTTGAAGTGCCCGACACCACGCAGGACCCGCGATTCGCGCAGAACCCGCTCGTCACGGGCAGCCCTGACATTCGCTTTTACGCCGGCATACCGCTGACCTTGAGCGATGGCCACCGTGTTGGCACCTTGTGCGTCATGGATCGGGTGGCCCGAGAACTGAATGACACACAGCGCGAGGTGCTGCGCTGCCTCGGGGTGGCCGCCGCCAAAGCGCTCGAAATGCGCCGCGCTGCAACCGAGGAGGCGCGCTACCGCGTGCTCACCGACATGTCGCCGCTCGGCGTGTACGCCAGCAATGCCAAAGGCGCATTCACTTACACCAATGCGCGCTGGCAACAGATTCATGACTTGCAGGCTGTGCGCGCCTTGGATGACGGCTGGACCGACGCCATCCACCCCGCAGACCGCGCCCGCGTGACGGAGCAGTGGCAGCGCAGCGGCCGCTTGCAAAGCGAGTTCAACCAAGAGTTCCGCGTGCGGCGCAGCGATGGCAGCGTGCGCACCGTCCGCTCGCGCGCCCGTCCGGTGCTCGATGAATTTGGGCGAACGCAGTCCTACGTGGGCAATGTGGAGGACATCACCGAGGGCCGTGCGCTGCTCGACCGTCTCGTGGCCAGCGAGACCCGGGTGCGCAGTCTTTATCAGGCCACTCCAGCGCTCCTGCACTCCACCGACTCCGACGGCGTGCTGCTCACCGTCAGCGATCGCTGGCTGGAGACGCTGGGGTACGAGCCCCACGAAGTCCTGGGCAAGCCCTCTTTGAGCTTCTTCACGGAAGCCTCTCGCCAGCACGCCCAGAGCATCGGCCAGCCCCTGCTGCGCGCCGAGGGCCGCGTGAACCGTTTGCCCTACCAAGTGCTGACCCAAGCAGGCCAAGTGTTGGATGTGGAGTGGTCTGCGCTGCTGGAACAGGACGCCCAAGGCGAGATCCTGCGCGTGATGGCCGTGATGGAAGACGTGACCGAACGGCGCAAGGCGGAGCGAGAACTGCAGCGCAGCCAGGAGCTGCTGCAGCAAACCAACCAGCTGGCCGGAGTAGGCGGCTGGGAGTACGAGATCGTGTCCGGCGAACTGGTCTGGGACGCACGCATGTTTGAGCTCTGTGGCGTGAGCGCCGAGCACAACACGGCTTCCGAAGCCTGGAGTACCCACGTGCATCCGGAAGATCGGGCGGAGAGCGAAGCCCGCTTGGCCGAGGCCATCGCCGGGGGGCGCCCCTTTGACATCGAGTTCCGCATCCGACGCGCCGATGGGAGCGAGCGCTCCATCCGCAGCGCAGCGCACGTGACCCGCGACCCCGACGGCAAGCCCCAGCGCATGACCGGCGTGAACTGGGATGTCACCGAAGCCAAGCAGCTGCAGCAAGAAGTGGATCGGCAACGGGAGCTGCTGGCCGTGACCTTGCAGTCGATTGCCGACGCGGTGATCACGACGGATGCGAGCGGCAACGTGCAATGGATGAACCCGGTGGCCGAGCGCATGACCGGCTGGAACAGCGCCGAGGCGCAGGGCCGACCGCTGCAACAGGTGTTCATCATCGTCAACCAGGAGACACGCCTGCCCGCCGAGAACCCGGTGGCGACCTGCCTGAAGGAGGGCCAGGTGGTCGGGCTGGCCAACCACACTCTCTTGATCTCGCGCGACGGCATGGAGCATGGCATCGAGGACTCCGCCACGCCTATCCGAAGTGGCAGTGGCGAGGTGCTGGGCGTGGTGCTGGTGTTCCACGACGTGACCGAACAACGCCGCCTCTCGGGGGAGATGAGCTACCGCGCCACCCACGACGACCTGACCGGCCTGTTCAACCGGGGCGAGTTCGAGACCCGGCTGGGCCGTGTGCTGCAGCAGTCGCACGACGATCGCAGCGCGCACGCGCTGCTCTACATCGACCTCGACCAGTTCAAACTCGTGAACGATGCCTGCGGCCACAGCGCGGGCGACCAATTGCTGAAGCAGTTTTCCAAGTTGCTCGCTGACACCCTGCGCAGCCGCGACATCCTGGCGCGCCTTGGTGGCGACGAGTTTGCAGCCATCTTGGAGTACTGCACCGAACAGCATGCCCTCTCGGTGGCTCAGAAGATTTGCGACCGCATGGAGGTCTACCGCTTCGAGCACGACGGCAAACGATTCCGCGTGGGCGCCAGCATCGGTTTGGTGCCGGTGGATGCGCGCTGGAGCGGCAAAGCTGCCATCTTGCAGGCGGCCGACACCTGCTGCTATGCGGCCAAGGAAGCCGGGCGCAACCGCGTGCAAGTGTGGCTGGACACCGACCACGCCCTGCGCGAACGGCACGGCGAAATGCAATGGACTACGCGCATTGAGCAAGCGCTGGACGAAGACCGCTTCGAGCTGTTCGGGCAGCGCATCGTGCCGCTTGGCGCCCAAGAGCCCGGCCTGCATGCCGAAGTGCTGCTGCGCTTGCGCGACCCCGATGGCAGCCTGATTCCGCCCGGGGCTTTTATGCCGGCGGCCGAGCGCTTTCACCTGATGACCCGCATCGACCGCTGGGTGCTCAAAGCCGTGCTCGCGTGGCTGCATCTTCACGCCGAGCAGGTGCACCGCCTGAGCATGAACTTGTCGGGGCAGTCTTTGGGGGATCGCGCCTTCCACCGCCAAGCGGTCGAGCAACTCAGCGCGCTTCCAGCCTCCACGCTCTCGCGCCTGTGCCTCGAAATCACCGAGACCGCGGCCATCACCAACTTGGCAGATGCCGGACTCTTCATTGAGCAGGTCCGGGCACTGGGCGTGCAAGTGGCCCTCGACGACTTCGGCGCCGGCATGTCCTCCTTCGGTTACCTGAAGAGCCTTCCAGTCAACACCTTGAAGATTGACGGGCAGTTCGTCAAAGGCTTGCTCGGCGATGCCCTGGACCATGCGGCCGTTCGCAGCTTTGTGGAAGTGGCACGTTTGGTGAACATGGACACCGTGGCCGAGTTCGTTGAAACCCAAGCCATCCACGACGAACTGCGCCGCCTCGGGGTCACGCACGCCCAAGGCTATTTGCTGCACCGCCCAGAGCCCTTGGAGGCGTTGCTTCGCTCAGCCTGAGCCGCGCCCATCGTTTCAAGGCGTAGCGCCCGCGCCGCGGGTGCGTCGGCAGAATGCGCACCACCATGGCACCTCCCCTGCGTTCGCGATGAAGCCCAACAGCGCTAGCCAGCGCCTCGCGCACAAGGCGTGGCGCTCGTTGCATGCGGATGCGGGAACGGCACGCAGTTTGGTGAATCGCGCCTTTGAGCGCGCCACCCGCGATGGCGACGAGTTGGGCGCCGCCTGGGCCCGCTTGGTGTGCGGCTTTCATCGCCTGTACTTCGCAACGCCCCAGGACGCCGAGCAACAACTTGGCGCTGCGCGCAGCGAGTTCGCACGGCTGAAGGCCCGGCCGCTTGAGCTGCTCGCGGCGACTGGTGAGGCCCGGGCTCTTTGGCGGCAAGGTCAGGTGCAGCGCGCCCTCGACCAACTGCTGCCGCTGCGCGACGAGGGCCTGCGTCTGCTGCGCCATGAGCAGCGCGGGCTCTTGCTCAATGCCCTGGCCGGCTGCCACTCCGGGCTCGGCAGCTCCGAGCAAGCCTTCGCCTACATGTACGAGGCGCTTCGCAATGCCGGCCCCAAGCAGGGCTTCGGCTTTGATGCAGCCCTGTACTGCAATCTCTCGCACGAACTGCTGGAACTCGGCGACCACGACGAAGCCATTCGGCAAGTCGAACGGGGCCTGCAGCGCATGCAAGGCCTCTCCAACGGCCGGCTGCTGAGCGTGCTGATGGTGAACCGCGTCATTTGCCTGACCGATCTGGGCCGCGCAGCCGAGTGCCTTGCGGACGTCGAGGCCCTGGGAAAAGCCCAAGGCGACCCCACGGGGCGCGAGCTGGTGCCCATGCACTTTGAGGACTTGGCCTTGGCCGCCGTGCAGGCAGGGGCCTTGCCGCTGGCCAGAGCCTTGGTGGAGCGAGCCCAAGCCCTGCTCCCTGACGAGCGCCTGGGCTTTGCCCTGGCCAAAGCCGCCCTTTTCAAGGTCCAGGGCAAGCCCGTTCAAGCCCTGGCCCAGCTGGATGCCGTTCTGCCGCAGTGCGATGCCGAAGGCGACGCCAAACCCGGCCTTCGCATGCGCTGCAACCTGGCCTTGGCACGCGCAGAACTGCTGGAGGTGTGCGGCGAGCCCACCGCTGCGCTGCAAGCCCTGCGGGACTGGCGTTCCCTGCAAGCCGAACGAGCGCGCCGCGCTTCTCAGGCGCGCTACCAAGCGGCGCAATTGCAAACCGAGCTGCTGCAACTGCAGCATCGGGTGGAAGAGGAAGACAGCAAGCGCCAAGCGGCCGAGCGCGCCCGCGCGCAGCTGGCTGAAGCCCATGCGGCCCTGCAACGCAAGATGGAGGAAGTGCAAGCGCTGCAGGCCCAGCTTCACATCCAGGCCATGCAAGACACCCTGACCGGCCTGGCCAATCGCCGCCACCTGAACGAGACCCTGCCCTCGGTCCTGGCGCTGGCACTGCGAGAGGGCACCCCATTGGCCGTGGCCTTGATCGACCTCGACCGCTTCAAGCAAGTCAACGACACCCATGGCCACCCTGCGGGCGACCAAGTTCTGGCTGCATTTGGTTTGCTGCTTCGCCAACACCTGCGCAAGAGCGACTTGGCCTTCCGCTACGGGGGCGAAGAGTTTTGTCTCTTGATGCCGAACACGCCGGCAATGGATGCGCAGCAGAAGCTCAAAGCCCTGCTGGCCGACTGGCGCGCCATGGCTTTCGCTCTGGATAGCGGCGCGGTGCTGCGGCTGCAGACTTTCTCGGCCGGTGTGACCGATTCGCTGAGCAGCCTGGCCTCACCGGCCGGCCTGCTGCAGGCCGCTGACGCGCGCCTGCTGCAGGCCAAGCAGCCTCGCGGCTGCGTGGTGCTTTAGTTCTTACTTCGGCAGCACAACGCTGTCGATGACGTGGATGACGCCGTTGTCGGCCACGATGTCAGCGGTCACCACTTTGGCGCCGTCCACGGTCACGCCGCCAGTCGTGCCCAGGGTCAGCTCGCTGCCCTGCACGGTCTTGACCTTGCCAGCCTTCACGTCCTTGGCCATCACCTTGCCAGCCACCACGTGGTAGGTCAGCACGGCGGTGAGCTTGGCCTTGTCGGCCAGCAGGGCGTCGAGTTGGGCCTTCGGGATCTTGGCAAAGGCAGCGTCGGTGGGGGCGAAGACCGTGAAGGGGCCCTTGCCCTTCAGGGTGTCGATCAGGCCGGCCGCTTGCAGGGCGGTGGCCAGGGTTTTGAACTGGCCGGCAGCGACGGCGGTGTCCACGATGTCTTTGGCTTGCACCGACAAGGCGGCAAAGGAAAGGGCGGCAACAGCAAACAGCTTTTTCATGGGGAAACTCCAAAGGAGGGGGAGGAACAAGCAGCTCAAGCTGCGGGAAGGATGACCCGGTTCAGCGTGTGAACCACGCCGTTCAGGGCCAGGGAATCGGTGGCGGTGATGCTGGCCAAACGGCTGCGCGCATCGGTGATGACCAAGGAGGCATTGACGGTGAAGCGCCCCCCGCCCAGCGTGGTGATGGGAGCCCCCACCGGCACGCCGGAGCGGTACACACGGCCCGGCACCACGTGATAGGTGAGCACCTGGATGAGCAAGCCGGTGTTGGCCAGCAGTTGGGCCTTGGTCAGGCCCAGTTCGCCCAGCAAAGCGGCGAAGGCGTCGTTGGTCGGCGCGAACACCGTGAGCGCCGTGGGCCCAGAGAGCGCGTTGACGAGTCCTGCCGCCACCACCGCTTCCACCAAGATGCTGAACTGCGGCTGAGACTGCGCCAGCTCCACGATGTTAGGCAGCTTGGGCAAGATCACCTTGTCAATGACGTGGATCACGCCGTTGCTGCTGAACACATCGGTGGCGGTGATCCCGCTCTTGCGGCCGTTGCGGTCGGTGATGGCAAGACTGGCATCGACCGTGAAGGCTTCGCCCTGCACCGTGGCGATGGCGGAGCCCACCGGCACATCGGCCTTGAGGACCCGCGCGGGCAGCACGTGGTAGGTCAGCACGCGGGTCAGCAGCGCTTTGTTGGCCAGCAACTCGGCCTTGCTCAAGCCCAGTTCTTGGAGCAAGGCCGCAAAGGCCGTATTGGTGGGTGCAAAGACAGTGAACGGCCCTGTGCCCGACAAGGTGCCGGCCAGGTCGGCGGCCACAACGGCCTCCACCAAGATGCTGAAGTCGGGCAGCGCCTGCGCGGCCTGCACCAAATTGCGACTGGCCGGCAGCATCACGCGGTCCAGTTTGTGAATGACGCCGTTGGTCACCTCGATGTCGGTCTCCGTGACGCGGCCGAGCCGGTTGCGCCCGTCGTTGAAGGTGAGTGCGCCGCCCACCACATCCAGCTTGAAGAAACCCCCACCAGCAGGACTGATGGCTTTCCCGGCCGGCACTTGAGCCCGTGTGACCTTGCCCGGCACCACGTGGTAGGTCAGCACCTGCGTGAGCAGCGCCCGGTTGGCAAAGAGCTGCTCTTTGGTCACGCCCAGCTCCGTGAGCAGGGCCGCAAAGGCAGCGTCGGTCGGGGCGAAGAGGGTGCTGGGTGCTGTGCCGCTCAAGGCGTCGTTCAGCCCAGCGGCGGCCACGGCCTCCGAGAGAAGGCGAAGGTCGCTGCGGCTTTGGATGCTGCGCAGCAGGTCAGGCGCCGGGTGGTCGTCGCCACCGCACGCTACGAGGGCAAGACTTCCAAAGGCCAAAACGGCTGCACGGCGGGGGAGCATTTCAGTCAGCATGGGCATGTCCTTTGAGCGGTGAGACTGGTGTGAAGGAAAAAGAACCGAACGGGTTGAAATATAGACTGTTTAGTTCACCTAGCAAACTGTGTGGTCTTTCAAGATACCACTCAGTCGTTAAACGCATCAATCAGTCTCGGTCGCCTACACTCCGGTCATGGCCAAGATCTCCTTTCGCGAACAAGTGCTGCAGGCCCGTGAAGACGCCATCGTCGACACGGTCAATCGCCTGCTGTCAGAACTCGGCTTTGAAGCCATGACGGTGGACACCGTGGCCGCCGAGGTCGGCATTGCCAAGGCGAGCCTGTACAAACACTTCGCCTCCAAGGAGGCCTTGGCCGCCGCCGCCATGGTTCGCGTGCTGGACCGCACCCTGGCCTTTGTGGCCGAGCGCGAAGCCCTGCCCGGCGAAAGCGCGCTGGAGCAGTTGAAGGCCATGGCACGCTGGACCATGCGCATTCAGCTGGCCGGCCAAATGCCGGCCCTACCGGCCCAGAACTCCACGCTGCGGGCGGCGCTGATGGCCGACCAGGGCTATATGACGCGTTTGCTGGAACTGAGCGAGCGCCTCGGCACCTGGATCGAAGCGGCTCAAGCCGCTGGCGAGCTCAACCCGGCGGTACCGGCCGACGTGGTGCTCTACACCCTGTTCGCACGCGCCTGCGACCCCGTGCTCGGCTTGCTCAAAGCCGGCGGCAGCTACACCGATGAGCAGATCATCGAGTGGCTGCTGGCCAGCACCTTTGGCGGCTTGGCCGCCAAGGCTTAGCCCGAACCGAAGGAAGCGGCCAAAGCCCTCAGCGAAGCGACTGGTTCAAGCGCGCCAACTGCGCCGCGCCCGGGCAAAGCTCGGCCTCTTGGAGCTGATTCAAAGGCGTGCGGCTGAGCTTCATTTGTTGGTGCAAATTGCGCGCAGCGCCATCCACAAACAAGAGGCCGGTGGGCAGCGCGCCCTCTTGCTGCATGTGCTGCAGCACCACCGTGGCCGAACGGCGGTCGGTGGGGTCGTGGTCAGCGCGCAGCTTCTTGAGGCGCAGCTGGCTGCCGTCGGCCTGCGGCACATCGACTTCATCGGCACCACCCTGCGGTGCGGGCGCAAGGTCGATGAAGTCGATGCGGTTCAAAGCCTCGTTGTGCTCCCGCACGTGGTCGTAAGAGCGCGTGCTGCCCACGTGGTTGTTGAAGGCGACGCAGGGGCTGATGACGTCAATGAATGCAGCGCCACCGTGCTGCATGGCGCCTTTGATGAGCGGCACCAGCTGGGCCTTGTCGCCGCTGAAGCCGCGCGCCACGTAGCTGGCGCCCAGTTGCAAAGCCAGGGCGACGAGGTCCACCGCTTCATCGAGGTTGGTGGCGCCCTTTTTGCTCTGACTGCCTTGGTCGGCCGTGGGCGAAAACTGACCCTTGGTGAGGCCGTACACGCCGTTGTTCTCCACGATGTACCCCATGGGCACGCGGCGGCGCATGGCGTGGGCGAACTGGCCAAGGCCGATGGAGGCGGTGTCGCCATCGCCGCTCACGCCCAGATAGAGCAAGTCCCGGTTGGCGAGGCTGGCGCCCGTGGCCACGGAGGGCATGCGCCCGTGCACGCTGTTCAGGCCGTGGCTGGGCGCCAAGAAGTAGTCGGGCGTTTTGCTGGAGCAGCCGATGCCCGACATCTTGGCCACACGGTGCGGCTCAATGTCCAGCTCCCAACAGGCCTGGATGATGGCGGCGCTGATGCTGTCGTGCCCGCAGCCGGCGCACAGGGTGGAGATGCGGCCCTCGTAATCGCGCCGGGTGTAGCCCACCTTGTTGCGGGTGAGCGAGGGGTGATGCAGCGTGGGCTTGGCGATGTAGGTCATGCGGCCACCTTGCGGGTCTGAGCTTGCTGCTGAATTTGTTGCTGAATGGCGTTTGCAATGAAGCGCGCGGTGATGGGCGTGCCATCGAAGTGCAAGATCTTTTTCAAGCGCTTGGGGTCGATGTCGAACTGGGTCACCAGCAGTTGGCGCAACTGGCCATCGCGGTTCTGCTCGACGACAAACACGGCCTCGTGGGCCGCCACGAATTCGTTCACGGCATCGGCGAAAGGAAAAGCACGAATGCGCAGCGCGTTCAAGTGCAGACCTTGCGCCGCCAGCAGAGCCAGCGCTTCATCCATGGCAGGTGCGGTGGAACCAAAGTAAATGACCCCAATGGCGCTTGACTGCGCCGCACGGCGCTCCAGCGGCTGCGGCGCGAGCGTGGCGGCAGTCTTCATCTTGCGCAGCAAGCGGTCGGCGATGTAGGTGTAGTCGCTGCCCGCCTCGCTGTACACCGCCTGGGCGTTGTGCGTGCTGCCCCGCGTGAAGTAGCTCCCGAGCTTGGCGTGCGTGCCCGGCAGGGTGCGGTAGGCCAGTGCGTCGCCGTCCAGGTCTTTGTAGCGGGCGAACTCTTTGCCGGCCTCCAGGTCGGCGGCACTCAGCACCTTGCCCCGGTCGTAACGGCGGCTGTCATCCCATTCGAGCGGCTCGCACAGGCGCTGGTTCATGCCGATGTCGAGGTCGCTCATCAAGAACACCGGCGTTTGAAGCCGGTCGGCAAGGTCGAGCGCCGTGGCGGCGAAGTCGAAGCACTCTTTCGGGTCTTCGGGGAACAGCATCACGTGCTGGGTGTCGCCGTGGCTGGCATAGGCGCAGGCCAGCAAATCGGCCTGCTGTGTGCGGGTGGGCATGCCAGTGCTGGGCCCGCCGCGCTGCACGTTCACCACGGTGAGCGGCACCTCGGCAAAGTAGGCAAAGCCGAGGAATTCCTGCATCAAGCTGATGCCCGGCCCACTCGTGGCCGTGAACGCCCGCGCACCATTCCAACCCGCCCCGAGGATCATGCCGATGGAGGCAATTTCATCCTCGGCCTGCACGATGGCGTGGCGCGCCTGGCCCGTCTCGGGCTCGGTGCGGAACTTCTTGCAGTAGCTGGCAAAGCTCTCGGCCACCGAGGACGAAGGCGTGATCGGGTACCAAGCACACACCGTGGCGCCGCCGTACACCATGCCCAGCGCCGTGGCCGCATTGCCCTCCATGAAGATACGCTGGCCCACCGCATCGGCACGCTTGACCTTCAAGCCCACCGGGTGCTCATCGGCCAAATGCTCGCGCGCAAAGCTGGCGCCGGCGTGCAGGGCACGCACGTTGGATTCCAGCAGCCGCTCCTTGCCTTTGTACTGCTCGGCAAACAGGCTTTCAATCACGCCGAGTTCCACGCTCATCAGCTCGGCCAAGGCGCCGATCACCATGATGTTTTTGAACAGCGTGCGCTGGCGGGGGTCTTCGTAGGCGGCGTTGCAGATGGCCGTCACAGGCATGCCGATGGGGTGCACGTCGGGGCGGAGCGTCTCGGGTGGCTTGGTGCTGTCGTAGAACAAGTAGCCGCCGGGCTCTATCTCTTTCAAGTCCTGCGCCCAGGTTTGGGGGTTCATGGCCACCATGAGGTCTACGCCGCCTCTTCGGCCGAGCCAGCCTTGCTCGCAGACTCTCAGTTCGTACCAGGTGGGGAGGCCTTGGATGTTGCTGGGGAAGATGTTGCGGGGGCTGACCGGGACGCCCATGCGGAGGATGGCTCTTGCGTAGAGTTCGTTGGCGCTGGCGCTGCCGGAGCCGTTGACGTTGGCGAATTTGAGGACGAAGTCGTTAACCGCTTCAATTCGATTCATCGTGAGCTCCATTTGCGTGAGAGCCCGCCGGGTCTCGCCCCGGCAGGCGAGTTCCTTTTGGCTTGATCCAAAAGGAACCAAAAGATCAAGCCCCG
>JBKCVH010000317.1:0-8133 GCA_046317675.1 Burkholderiales bacterium | reverse complement strand
GATGGCCGCCAGGGTGAGCCTCGCGAGGCGCACACTGTTTTCGGCGCGCTCGGTGTAGCGGCCGAGCCAAAAGAGGTTCTCCGCCGCGCGGCTGGTCACCGTGCGGTGGCTGCGGCCGAGGTCGGTTGGCTGGAGCGGCGGTGGCAGCAGCGAGCTGCGGTCCACGTTGCCGTCGGTTTGCACCCAGGTGTCCACGCTCGCGCAACCCGACTGCATGGTCAGCAGCGCATCTTGCGCACCCGCGCGGCGCTCGGCCACGCGCGTCAGGCCACCGGGCAACACCGTCCAGCCCCCTTGCCCATCGCAGAGCGCAAACACCCGCAGCACCGAGGCGCGCGGCTCCAACTGGCCGCTGCGCCATACCGGCTGCTTGGCCGGCCTCACCCGCTCTTTCAAGGTATGGGCGGTCGGGTCGGCTTGAATGCGCGCTTGCAACTGCAGCAAAGCCGCTGCGTCCAACTCGCTGGCCGGGAAGGGCGCAAAGCCACGCGTGGTTTCGCTGGACGGGAAGGTGGGCGCAACGATGAAGTCGCTCAGTTGCTCGCGATGCCGCAGCCAAGCGGACTCCTCGCCGCACCACCAGCCATTGCTGGATGGCAGCAGGAGCGATTCACCCAGCAGCGCCTTGGCGACACCCGGCCAAAAGCCGGCCAAACCAGGGCTTTCCAGCCAGCCTGCACCCGGCGCGTTGGCCACCACCACTTGCTGTGCGCGTAAGGCTTGCACGAGGCCGGGTACGCCCAGCTGCGAATCGGCCCGCAGTTCGAGCGGGTCGAGGTATTCGTCGTCAACGCGGCGCAGCAAAGCGTGCACGCGCTCCAGGCCGTGCAGCGTCTTCAAGTACACCCGGTTGTCGCGCACCGTAAGGTCGCCGCCCTCAACGAGTGCAATGCCCAAGTAACGCGCCAAGAAGGCGTGCTCAAAGTAGGTTTCGTTGCGAGGGCCTGGGGTCAGCAGGGCCACCCGAGGGGCTTCACCGGCCTCGGCCATGGGCTGGGCCAGGCGCATGAGGCCTTGCAGCAGAGAGCGGTAGGCGCCCGCCAAGCGCTGCACCTTCATGTCGCGGAAGGCATCGGGGAACTGCTCGGCAATGATGAGCCGGTTCTCCAGCATGTAGCCGAGGCCCGATGGTGCCTGCGTGCGCTGGGCCACGACCCACCAATTGCCGTCAGGGCCGCGTGCCAAGTCAAGGGCCAGCACATGAATGTGCACTCCGCCAGGCGGTGCGCAGCCCTGCAGCGGGCGCAGGTACTGGGGGTGGGCCAAGACCAGTGAGGCCGGCAGCAGGCCCTGGGCCAGCAAGCTTCTCGGGCCATACAGGTCGGCCAGAGTGGCGTTGAGCAAGCGTGCCCACTGCTGCACGCCCGTCTCGATGCCGCGCCACTCTTTGGCGTCGATCAGCAGCGGCAGCAACTCCAAGGGCCAAACATGACTGGCCGCCGCTTGGCTGCCGTCGCTGTCTTCTTCGTACACGTTGTAGCTGGCGCCGTCTTCCTGCACGCGGCTCTTGACGCGCGCCAGCCGCGTATCCAGCTCCGCCCAGCTTCCCACCCCACTGGTGCACCAGAACTGCTCCCACTTGGGCGCGATGGCGCCGAGCGGCTCGCCGGGTTCGATACGGTGCCCGTGCAGTTCATCCCAGTGCCCATCTCGCGGGCGCACAAAGGCCTGCGTCGCCAGTTGGACTGGCGACGGCGGGTCGTCAGGGAGTAGTGGTGCTTGGTGGGGCGTGGGCGCGGCCATCGGGGGCAAAGCCTATCGCAGGCCGGGCTTCAGACGCCAAGCGCATCCAGGTCGGCGCTGCAGCGTTGCAGCCACACCCGCAGGCGCTGGCGGTCCAGGATGCCGAGCGCAGCACTGCCACCTGACTGCGTGGCAGCCCAGAAGCTGGCGCCGGAGCCGTCCACCTTCTGCACCAAGGTATCCGGCAACTTCTTCAGCCGAAGCACCCGCGCACCCTGGGCTTGCGCTTGCTCAAGCAGGCCGGATTGCTGGAGCAGGTCGAACTGCTCGCCCCGCACTTCGTTGAGCACCAAGACCAGGGGCAGCCGCGAGGCAGGGCTTTGCAGCCATTGCCCCAGCAGGTGAACCGAGTCGCGGCCGGCATCCATGACGTGCCAGTAGTGCAATGAGATGCCGAGATCGGCGGCCACCTCGGCTACGCCGGCTTCGTCAAGCCACTTCGTCAAGGCGCCTTGGGTTTGCGCCGCCAGGTCGACCAGCACACGGCGGTCGGGCTGCTCCACGGCGGCCTCCATCACACGGTCCAGGCTGTCGTGGCCATCCAGAGGCATGGGGGCGGCGTAGTCTGCGTAAAAGCGCAGCAGGGCGCCGTGCGAGCGGTCGGTGTCGAAGCCGATGAAGTCTTGGCCGCGATCAATGAAGTGCTGTGCCAAAACGCGGGCCAGCAGCGACTTGCCCACGCCGCCCTTTTCCCCGCCAATGAAGTGGATGTGGCTCATGCAGTCTTTCAGGGTTTGACGAAGCGAAGCGTCATGCGGTCGCTCTCGCCGATGGCGGCGTACTTGGCGCGGTCTTTGTCGCGGTTGGCGAACGTGGGCGGCAGCGCCCAAACACCGTTTTCATGGTCTGCGGTGTCGCGCGGATTGGCGTTGATCTCACTCGCGGCAGCCAGCTTGAAACCCACCGACTCGGCCATCTTCACGACATAGGCTTGGTGAACGTAGCCACTCGGTGCCTTTGGCTCTTGCGCGCGGTTGGCTGGGAGGCGGTGTTCCACAACGCCAAAAACGCCGCCGCTTTTCAGTGCGGTGAAGGCGGCCGCGAACACAGCACGGGTTTTGGCTTCGTCGCCCATGGCCATCCAGTTGTGCACAGTGCGGAAGGTGAGCACTTTGTCGGCGGTCCCTGCTGGCGCAATGTCCAGCTTGCCGCCAGCCGGGTCAAAGACGCTGAGCTTCACCTTGTCGTACACGCCCGGAATGGCATCGAGCTTGGCTTTGAAGCGTGCCGCAGCGCGTTGCGCGCCGGCTTGAGTCGACTGGGGGTCTGGGCCGGCCGCATAGAGCACGCCCTTGTCGCGCAGCAGCGGGGCCAAGATTTCCGTGTACCAGCCGCCGCCGGGGCTGATTTCCACCACGGTGTCGGTGGGCAAGACGCCAAAGAAGCTCAGGGTCTCGACGGGCCGGCGAGCCGGGTCGCGCGCCACATTGGCGACGGTCCGGTGGCCGCTGGCGACTGCGGCCTGGATGGCTTCGGTGGATTGCGCTTGGCTGGCGGGGCTGAGCGCCAACAAGCTCATAGAGACGAGGGCAAGGGACAGGGTGCGTGACATGGCGAGGCCTTGGCAGGGTGCGGTGAAAAGGGCCGCAGTGTGGCGCGGCCGGCGCCCGCTGGCAAAAGCCATGCGGGCGAGTCCTTTTGGTGCGCTTAGGCTTTGCGCAAATCCAAGGTGAAGGGGAACTCCAGGCTGCGCACGGCGGCCGCTGCGCTCACTTTTCCAATCGTGTGGTTCATGGCCGTAAAGCGCGTGAGCCGGCGGCTCTCGGCCTCGTAGGCGTTGATGGGGAAGGTGGTGTAGCTCAGGCCGCCCGGGTGGGCCACGTGGTACTGGCAGCCGGCCAGACTGCGCTGCATCCAGGTGTCGACCAAGTCAACCGTCAGTGGCGCGTGCGTTGGAATGGTGGGGTGCAGCGCCGAGGGCGGCGACCATGCCTTGTAGCGCACGCCGGCCACGAATTCGCCAGCGCGGCCGGTCGGCTGCAGGGGCAGCGTGTGGCCATTGACGGTGATGCGGTGGCGCGGGTCAATGAGGCCGCTGACCTTGATTTCAATGCGCTCCAGCGAGGAATCCACATAGCGCGCGGTACCTCCCGCCATGCCTTCTTCGCCCATCACATGCCAAGGTTCCAGGCCGTGGCGCAGCTCCACATGCACGCCGCGCGAGCTCATTTCGCCGATCTTGGGGAAGCGGAACGACAGGTGCGGGTCGAACCAGCGGCGGTCAAAGGCAAAGCCGGCCTGCGCCATGTCCTCGATCACATCCTCCAAGTCCATCTCGATGAAGGTGGAAATCAAGAAGCGATCGTGCAGCTCCGTGCCCCAACGCACCAGGGGCTGGCGGTAGGGCTCGTTCCAGAAGCGGGCAATGAAGGCGCGCAGCAGCAATTGCTGCACGATGCTCATGCGTGCGTGGGGCGGCATCTCGAAGGCGCGCAGCTCCAAAAGGCCCAGGCGGCCGGTGGAGCTATCGGGCGAGTACAGCTTGTCGATGCAGAACTCGCTGCGGTGCGTGTTGCCGGTGACGTCCACCAAGATGTTGCGCAGCGCACGGTCCACCACCCAAGGTGGCATGGCTTCGCCGCGCTCGTCTTGCACCTTGCGAATCTCGGCAATCGCCAATTCCAGCTCGCGCAATTGATCGTTGCGGGCTTCGTCCACACGCGGCGCTTGGCTGGTGGGGCCGATGAAAAGGCCGCTGAACAAATAGCTCAGCGAGGGGTGGTTGTTCCAGTAGGCCAGCAGGCTGGCGAGCAGCTCCGGGCGGCGCAGGAAAGGGGAGTCGGCCGGCGTGGCCCCGCCCATCACGAAGTGGTTGCCACCGCCGGTGCCGGTGTGGCGGCCATCCACCATGAATTTTTCGGGGCAAAGGCGGGTTTGCCTCGCGGCCTCGTACAGGAACTCGGTGTTGGCAACGAGTTCGCTCCAGTGCTCGACCGGGTGGATGTTGACCTCGATCACGCCCGGGTCCGGCGTGACCTGCAGCAGCTTCAGGCGCGGGTCGCGCGGCGGTGGGTAGCCTTCCAGCACCACGGGCAGCTTGAGCTCGGCGCAGGTGGCTTCAATGGCGGCCAAGAGCTCCAGGTAATGCGCAACATCCTTCAGCGGGGGCATGAAGATGTAGAGCACGCTGCTGGCTTTGCCTTCTTCGGCCGCCTTGGGGCCGTTGGCGCGCCGTGGGTCGCGGGCTTCTACGCACAGCGCCGTGCGGGTGATCCAGTGCGCGCTCTCGAGTCGGGCGGGCGGGCGCGAGGCATCGGCTGCCTTGGCATTGCCGCTGGCTGAGCCGCCGCCAGCGAAGGCTCCCGCTGGGTTGCTCGCCGAGCCCCCGACGAGTCCGCTGGCCGGCCCACCTTGAAGCGCCACCGTGCCGCCCTCGGCAAAGCCTCCGCCCAGCACATGGGCGTTGTAGGTGGCATGCGTTTGGTGGCGAATATGGGCCGCAGAAGGCAGGGCATTGCGCGGCGCAAACGGGTCTTGCTCGATCTGGAACGGGTACTCGCTTTCCTTGACCCAGGGCAGCGAATCCAGCGGCAGCCGGTAACCCATGGGCGAATCGCCGGGGTACAGGTACATGCGCTCGTCGCGGAAGAACCAAGGTCCGGTGCGCCAGCTGGTTTCGTCGCGACCCAGGGGCAGGGCGTAGCCGACGACCTTGGTCAAACCCTGCTCAAAGATGCGGCGCAAACGGGCGCGTTCCATCTCGTCGTCGAGCTTGGATTCGAACGGGTCCACATTGACAGGCAAGCGACGCTCGCGCCACAGGTGGTACCAGGTGTCTTCGTAGCCGGGCTGCAAGTAGGTGGTGGGCAAGCCCAGGCGGGCGGTCAGGGCGGCAATGAAGCGGCGTGCATCGTCATTCGTGGCTTGGTGCGGGTCGCGTTCATCGGCCAGCCATCGCGGGTCCAGCCAGCAAGGCTGCTTGTCGGCTCGCCAATAGGCGGACAGCGCCCAGCGCGGGAGTTGCTCGCCGGGGTACCACTTGCCCTGACCAAAGTGCAAGAAGCCGCCTTGGCCGTACTGGTCGCGCAGGCGCTTGAGCAATTCCTGGGCATAGACGCGCTTGGTGGGGCCGAGTGCGTCGATGTTCCATTCGGCGCCATCGCGGTCTTGGACGGAGACATAGGTGGGCTCGCCCCCCATGGTCAGGCGCACGTCGCCGGCCTGCAGCTTGGCATCTACCGCTTCGCCCAGTGCCAGCACGTCGGCCCACTGCTCTTCGGTGTAGGGCTTGGTCACGCGGGGCGATTCCCAGATGCGGGTGATCGCCATTTCGTGGTCAAAGGTGACTTCGCATTCATCGACGGCGCCACTGATGGGAGCGGCACTGCTGGGCTGTGGGGTGCAGGCCAGCGGCACATGGCCTTCGCCGGCCAGCAGACCCGAAGTGGGGTCGAGGCCGATCCAGCCGGCGCCGGGCAAGAAGACTTCGCACCAAGCGTGAAGGTCGGTGAAGTCGACCTCGGTGCCGCTCGGACCGTCCAGCGCCTTTTCGTCGGCGGTGAGTTGAATCAGGTAACCCGACACAAAGCGCGCAGCGAGACCCAGGTGGCGGAATAGCTCCACCAAAAGCCAGCCCGAGTCGCGGCAGGAGCCGCTGGCTTTGGTCAGCGTCTCTTCTGGCGTTTGCACGCCCGGCTCCATGCGAATCAGGTAGTTCACCGAGTTCTGAACGCGTTGGTTCAGGGCCACCAGGAAGTCGATGGTGCGGACTTCCTTGCGGTCAATGCCTTCGAGGTACTTGGCCAGCAACGGTGTTGCCGGTTCGGTGATGAGGTAGGGCGCCAACTCGGCCTTCAGGTCCTCGCTGTAGGCAAAAGGAAAGGTCTCTGCATCCGGCTCCAGGAAGAAGTCGAAGGGGTTGTAGACCGCCATTTCGACGACGAGGTCGACGGTGACTTTGAAGTGGTCAGTTTTCTCGGGGAAAACCAGCCGAGCCGAGTAGTTGGCGAAGGGGTCTTGCTGCCAGTTGATGAAATGCTGCTCTGGCTCGATCTTCAAGCTGTAGCTCAGCACCTTGGTGCGGCAGTGGGGTGCAGGGCGAAGGCGCACCACTTGCGGCGACAGGGTCACCGCTTTGTCGTAGGCGTAAGAGGTGACGTGCTTGAGTGCGACGTGGATGGACACAGGCGCTTCCTTGGTTCAGTGTTCGGCGACGAGGAACTCGCGGCTCACGCCGCTGCCCAGGTCGTTGATTCGGCTCAGGAAGGTTTTCAGGAAGTCGTGAAGCCCTGTTGACAAAATCTCGTCGATGCGGCCGAACTGCAACTCGGCATTCAATAAACCGGCTTGACGCAGCGTTTCACCGCGCCGGCCGCCGCTGACTCGGGTGAGGTTGCTCACCAAACGGGCCGTGCAATGCGCCAGCGAGCGTGGCATCTTGGGGTCCAAGATCAGCAACTCCGCCACTTTGTCCGGCAGGATGACGTTGCTGTAGACCTTGCGGTACACCTCAAAGGCCGACACCGACAGCAGCACGGCGCTCCAGTGGTAGTAGTCGTCTACGGCATCGCGCTCATCGGCGCTGCCATCGCGCGGGGCGTGGAACTTCACATCGAGCAGGCGCGCGGTGTTGTCAGAGCGCTCCAAGAAGGTACCTACGCGCAGAAACTGCTGGGCTTCGTCTTGCAGCATGGTGCCCACGGTGACACCGCCCAGCAGGTGCGAGCGGAACTTCACCCACTCGAAGAGGGCTGCTGGGTCGCGTTGGTGTTGCTTGTCCTTCACCAGGCGGCGGAACTCCAGCCAGGTTTGGTTGGTGGTCTCCCACACCTCGGTGGTCAAGGTGCCCCGCACCGCCCGCGCGTTCTCGCGCATGGCGCGAAGGCAATTGACGATGGAGCTGGGGTTGCTTTCATCGGCCACCATGAATTCGGTGACCTTGCCCGGCTCAATGTCACCGTAGCGCGCCTCGTACGCGCCGAGCAACTAGGAAATCGACAGCAAGCTGCGCCAGCCCTGAGCGGCGTCGCCGGCGGACTGCGGTAGCAATGACGTCTGGTAGTTGACGTCCAACATGCGCGCGGTGTTCTCTGCTCGCTCCATGTACCGGGCCAGCCAGAAGAGGCTATCGGCGGTTCTCGAAAGCATGCTTCAGTCCTCCAGGATCCAGGTGTCCTTGGTGCCGCCGCCTTGCGAGCTGTTCACCACCAAAGAGCCCTCTTTCAAGGCCACGCGGGTGAGCCCGCCCGGCACCATGCGCACGTCGCGCCCAGAGAGCACAAAGGGGCGCAAATCAATGTGGCGCGGGGCGATGCCGGACTCCACAAACGTAGGGCAAGTGGAGAGGCTCAAGGTCGGCTGGGCGATGTAGTTGCTCGGGTTGGCGAGCAGTTGCGCGCGGAAGGCTTCCACCTCGGCCTTGCTTGCTGCCGGCCCCACCAACATGCCGTA
>JBKCVH010000316.1:0-6118 GCA_046317675.1 Burkholderiales bacterium | reverse complement strand
CCCGGTACTCTTGGTCGAAGGCAGCGACGACGGCTTGGCCATGTTCTGGGGCAAGCGCTACCCGAGGGCTGACTTTGAGGAACGGCTGACGGTTGTGCCGAACCTCCGCCAGGAGCGGCTGGCGGACGCGGGGCACATGCTGCACCACGATCAGCCCGAGGCGCTGGCCGCACTGATCCAGGGTTTTCTGGCCTAAACCGGCAAGGCGCCAGGCAGTGGCTACCGCGTTCAGCAACGGCCGATCGGAAGCCGCGACTGCCAGCCCCCTTACAGTGCCCGCGCCGAACGAAACCCTGCGATGGGTCGACGCATTGGCACTGCTGAACCCACGTGTCCGAGGAACCCAAGTTTGAGAGCAAGGCTGCAGTCCCTCACCCGTTTCTTCACACCCTTGCTGGCGCTGGTTTTGGCGCAGGGATCTTGGGCTCAGCCGGTCGCCAACATCATCATCGGCGGCGGCATGCAGAGCTGCACGAGCAGCAATGGCGGCGTCAATTGCACGCGCGACGACTGGACAGACATCTTGCGCGGCGACCCAGCGCTTCGCGCAATACGCCCTGAGCAGTTGCTCACCGAGCGCCAACAGCCCGCGTCCGTGGTGCGCTACCGGGTCAGCCCGGCGGCGTTGGAAAGGGTCGCTGCATTGCCGGAAATGTTGCTGCCAGCAGCCCTCAAGGTGGCCTTGTTGGAGCGCCTGAAACTGGCACCCCTCGAACTCCTTGAACTGCAAGCCTTGGAAGGCCTCGCTTGGCCGAATGGCTTGCCTGAGCCCATTCCGCGCGCCGCCCTGCTGCATGCGCTGGCCGAACCCGGGGACGCCTTGCCGCGCAAGCTCCAAGCGCGAAGCATCGCGATGCTGAGCAACGTCGCCACGCGAACGATTTATCGCGAGATGGTCGATGCGGCGCGCGTGCGCTCCAGTGGCCAGAGGCCCCGCATCGGCATCATCACGGCGGCGGCCCGCCATCCCTTTGAAGACCACGACATCTACTTGCATGCCTTTGCGTCGGCGGGTGCCGAGCCGGTTTGGCTGCCACTGGACGGCGCCCTACGCCGCGCCCTGGACGGCGATCTTTGTGCTCAGCTTCCGGCGCTCTACAACGGCGTGGCCAACACGGGGGCCGGCGCACCGCCAATGTGGCACCCGGAGCGCGTGTTCCCCGAACTGGCTGCCCAGCAGCGCGCCGCCTGCGAGGTGCCCGAAGCAAAGCTCCATGCGCAATTGCGCAGTCTTCATGGCCTCTTCATCAGCGGCGGTGACCAGGGGCGATTGCTTGACGCCTTGATGCGCCGCGACGCCGCTGGGCGCTTCAGCCAAGCGAGCCCCGAACTCGACATCCTGCGCCGGGCCCATGCCAGCGGTCGGCTCGTGGTCGCCGGCAGCAGCGCCGGCAACTCCGCGCAGAGCGGCGGCCTTTGGCGAGGCCGGTCCGTTCCGATGATCGCCGGCGGCGACTCGGCACGCGTGCTGCAAGACGGCTTTCGCCCTGGCAGCGGACCGGTGGCCGAAGCCCAGGCTCGAGGCGGCATCAGCTATGCCGAGGGCGGGCTCGGCTTCTTCCAGTTCGGCTCGCTGGACTCGCACTTTGCCGAGCGCGGCCGCGAGGCGCGGCTGGCCCGCCATGTGCTGGATCACCAGATGGACTATGGCTTTGGCGTCGACGAAAACACCGCCCTCATCGTGCACCGGCGCGCGCGCGACGGCAGCACCCGGATGCGCGTGACCGGAGCAGGCGGCGTGTTCATCGTCGATGCCCGCGCCGCACAGCGGGAACCGGGCGATCCTTGGCGCGCCCAGGGCCTGCGTGTGAGCCGCCTGCTGCCTGGTGATGAAGCGCGCATCGATGCCCGAGGCGCCCTCAGTGTCCGGATGGCCGTCGGCGTCGCCGCCCTGCCCGCGCTGGCCGACTCCTCCGTCGTGCAGCAGGCCGGTGTGGAGCGGCGCCTTGGCTTCGTCAAGCTGGTTCAGCAAATGGCAAGCCAACAGGCCAGCGCAGCCATCGGCTTGACGCAGAGCGCTGGGGTCTCGCCCTACCGGCTGCAACTCACCCGCGATGCCCGCAGCGAGATTCAACAGCGCCAGGGCGATGCCTTCAGCTACCGCAACCTGCGTCTGGACATCTCGCCCTGACCCGAGAAACTCGGTGCATCCAGGCCGAATCAGAAACCGCCGCGCGCGATCGTGAAACCGTCAACTCTGAACGCCATCTGATGGCGGGGGCGGTGCGCTACCCGGGCGCAGCTTCAAAGCCGCCTTGACCAGCAAGTGCGCCGAAACCGGCGCGGTCAAGAACAAGAACAAGGTGATCAGCAGCTCATGCCCACTGGCGCGCCCCATCAGGCCAAACCACAGCATGGAAGCCAGCAACACGCAGCCCACACCCAGCGTGGTGGCTTTGCTGGGGCCGTGCAGGCGCTTGTAGAAGTCCTGCAACTTGGCCAGGCCCCAACTGCCCACCAAGGCGAAGCCGGCGCCCACGACGAGCAGCACGGCAATCAAGATTTCAAGGGCGAAGCTCATTCGATGACATCCCCGCGAATGAGGAACTTGGACAGCACGACGGTGCCGATGAAGCCCATCAGGCCGATGAGCATCGCCACCTCGAAGTAGACCGAGGAGCGCAGCTGAATGCCCACCACCACGAGCAGCGCCAGGGCGTTGATGTAGAGGGTGTCCAGCGCCAAGATGCGATCGGGCAGGCTCGGGCCTCGGAACAGGCGCCAGGCATTGAGCAGCAGCGCCAGGGCAAAGGCGCCGATGACCCAGGGCAGCACGAGAGCGACGGGGCTCATTCGAAGATCTCCATCAGGGGTGCCTCGTAGCGGGCCTTGATGTCGGCCACCAAGGCGGCCTCGGCGGCCTCGTCGGGGCAGTGCAGCGCGTGCACCAGCAGGTGTTTGCGGTCAGGGCTCAGGTCGCTCGACAGCGTGCCCGGCGTCATGGTGATGATGCCGGCCAAGGCCACGATGCCGTGCGGGTCGCGAATGTGCAGCGGCACCCACACAAAGCGCGACTGGATGGCACTCTCCGGCCCGAGCACCCGGCGCGCCACGTCGATGTTGGACAGCAGGATGTCGCGCAACACCACGAGACCGAGGCGGACCACGGTGCCCCAGGATTTGATGCGCGGCTTGTCCACGCGGTAGCGCTCGGTCACCCAAGGCACGGCCACTGCAAACGCACCGGCTAGCAAAAGGTTGCCGACAGAGGCGGATTCGTTCAACAGCAGCCAGGTGATGAAGAGCAGCAGAGAAAGCAGCGGCGCGGGCAGCAGGCGTTTCATTTCAGCTCTCCGCGCTCGCGCATTTCCTTGCGCACGTCAATGGCGGCGGGCACCGGCTGGGCGCCGAGCACGGCGTTCACATAGGCCTTGGGTGCGTGCAGCTGCGCAGCCGCCGCTTCCGTGTAGCGCGCGATGGGGCCGGCGAACACGGCGCAGGCCAGCACGGCAGCCAGCAAGGCAAGCAGGCTCAGGCCCTGCACCGGCTGGGGCTCTGGCATGCGCAGCGCTGTGCTGGCGGCGGGCTTCCAGAACAGGCGGGATCCCGCACGGGCCAGCGCCACCATGGTGAGCAAGCTGGCCGCGAGCACCAAGCCGACCACCCAGGCGCCCAGTGGGGTGTGGCCGGCTGCTTGAAGCAGCAGCGCCTTGCCCATAAAGCCGGCCAGTGGGGGCACCCCCGCCACCGCCACGGCCGCCACAAAGAAGGCGGCCCCATAGCCCGCCCAGCCATGCTGCAGGCCACGCGGGGTCAGGGCGTCGTCGCCACCGCGCGCCCAGGCAATGCGGTCGGCCAGCAAGAACCAAGCGCAGGCCACCAAGGTGCTGTTGACGAGGTAGAACAGCCCGGCCGCCAGCGCTGCCGGTGTGCCCAGGCCCACGGCCAGGAGCAAGGTACCGGCTGAGGCCACCACCAAGTAAGCCACCAAACCCCGCAGGCGCAGCGCCGCCATCAGGCCAATGGCGGCCAGCACCAAAGTGGCCAGGGCCAGCAAGGGCAGCAGCGGCATCAAGAGCCCAGCCAGCGGCCCCGTTGCCTCCAGGAACAAGGTGCTGACGCGCGCAATGGCGTACACCCCCACCTTGGTCATGATGGCAAACAAGGCGGCCACCGGCGCACTGGCCGCCGAGTAGGTGGCCGGCAGCCAAAAGTACAGCGGCAGCAAAGCCGCCTTGACGGCGAACACCACCACCAGCATCAGCACGGCCGCCTGGGCCAGCTTGATGTTTTCGGGCGGCAGTTGCTGCAGCTTCACGGCGAGGTCGGCCATGTTCAGGGTGCCGGTGAGTGCATAGAGCAAGCTCACGGCAATCAGGAACAGCGCCGAACCCGTCAAGTTGAAGACCACGTAATGCACGCTGGCCTTCAAGCGATCTGCCCCCGCGCCGTGCAGCAGCAGGCCGTAACTGGCCGCGAGCAGGACTTCAAAGAACACGAAGAGGTTGAACAGGTCGGCTGTCAGGAAGGCGCCGTTCAAGCCCATCAGCTGGAACTGGAACAGGGCATGGAAGTGCAGTCCCTTGCGGTCGTCACCGCCGGTGGCGTAGAGCACGGCGCCAAATGCCACGGCCGAGGTCAGCAGGAGCATGAGCGCCGACAGGCGATCCAGCGCCAGCGCAATGCCAAAGGGCGCGCGCCAGTTGCCGAGCAAGTAGGCTTGCACATCGCCCGCATCGGCTTGCAGCACCAGCTGCACGGCAATCAGCAACAAGCCCAGCGTGGCCGCCAAGGAGATGGGGCGCACCCAGCGGCTGTTGGCCTTCTCCAGCAAGAGCAGCAAGCCACCGGCCAGCAGCGGCAACACGATAGGCGCAATCACCAAATGGTTCATGGCTCTGTGCCGTCCACGTGATCACTCCCACTGGCGTGGCGGGCGCGCAGCGCAATGCCCAGCAGCACGGCGGTCATGGCAAAGCTGATGACGATGGCGGTCAGCACCAGGGCCTGCGGCAGCGGGTCGGCGGTGTTGGTCAGCGTGCTTTGCACGCCCTTCTCCACGATGGGCATGGCACCGACCTTGACGCGGCCCATGGCGAAGATGAACAAATTGACCGCGTAAGACAGCAGGGTGAGACCCAAGATGGCGTCAAAGGTGCGGGCGCGCAGCAGCAGCCAAACCCCGCAGCCACTGAGCACACCAATGCCCAAAGCCAGCATCAACAGCATCAGGCAGTCCTCCGCGTCAAGCGAGCGATGGCCAACAGCATCACGATCGTTGCGCCCACCACCACGAGGAACACGCCCAAGTCAAAGGCGGAGGCCGAGGCCAGCGGCACGCCTCCAACGCCTGGCAGCCAGGGGTAGTCGTAGGTGCTCGTCAAGAAGGGTGCTCCAAAGTACCAACTCGCCACCCCCGTGAGCGCCGCCAGCAGCAGACCCCAGCCAATCCAGCCACGGTGGTCCAACTGCCCGCCCTGCTGAGCCACCCAGCTCTGCCCATGGGCCACGGCCTGCAGCAAAAGTCCAATGGCCAGCACCAAGCCCGCAATGAAGCCGCCGCCCGGCAGGTTGTGCCCGCGCAGGTAGAGGTAAACAGAAATGAGCACGGCAAAGGGCAGCACGAGCCGGGCGATGAGTTGCAGCATCAACGGGTGGCTACTTGGCTCTGCCCGCGCGGTGCTCACCGGCACACCGGCCAGCAGCGCATGAAGAATCAAGGCGGCAATGCCCAGAACGGTGATCTCACCCAAGGTGTCAAAACCCCGGTAGTCCACGATGATCACGTTCACCGCATTGGCCCCGCCGCCCATCGGCAAGGTGGTGCTCAAGAAGTAGTCGCTGATGGAGTAGCCCGGCCGGGTCAGCACCATCCACACCAAGAGGGCGACGCCAAGGCCCACGGCCACAGCAATCACCAGGTCGCGGTAGCTGCGCCAGCGCGAGCGCTCGGGCGCGCTCTCGGCCGGCAGGTGGTGCAGGGCCAGCAGCATCAAGATGATGGTCACCACCTCAACCAGCAACTGCGTGAGTGCCAGATCCGGCGCCGAGAAATACACAAAGCTCAGGCACACCACCAGGCCGACTGCGCCCATCAAGACCAAGGCCAACAAGCGCTTGCGGTGGCACACCGTGGCGGCCAAGGTGGCCGCGATGCCGATGCTGCCCAGCACCAAAA
>JBKCVH010000315.1:0-9021 GCA_046317675.1 Burkholderiales bacterium | reverse complement strand
GCTGACGACACTTTGTGACGCATCAGTTGGCCCTTTTGCCTGCGGCTAAAGGGCCTACTTCGCTGGCGCTCAGTCTTTCCCTGCTGACGACACTTTGTGTCGCATCAGTTGGCCATTTTCCCGCTCCCAATCCCGCTTCTTCTCGGTCTCGCGCTTGTCGTGGTTGGCCTTGCCCTTGCCGAGGGCGAACTGGCACTTCACAAGGCCACCTTTGAAGTGCAAATCCAGCGGCACCAGCGTGTAGCCCTTTTGCTCGGTCTTGCCGATGAGGCGGCGAATCTCCTGCTTGGCCAGCAGCAACTTCTTGGTGCGCTGTGCCTCGGGCCGAACATGGGTGGAGGTGGTGCGCAGGGGGTTGACCTGGCAGCCGATCAAAAACAGCTCGCCGTCCTTGACGACCACGTAACTGCCGGTGAGCTGGACCTGGCCGTCGCGCATGGCCTTGACCTCCCAGCCTTGCAGCACCATGCCAGCCTCGTACTGCTCCTCTATGTGGTACTCGTAACGGGCGCGGCGGTTTTCGACAATAGACATGATGGGGCCAATGAAAAACGCCCCGGCCGGATTTCGCTGGGGCGTTCCTAGAATGATGCGCATTCTATGAAGCCGGTCAAGAAATCCGTTCTGCTCTGGTACAGCCCTCGGGAGATGTACGAGCTCGTCACCCACATTGAGGCCTACCCGGAGTTTTTGCCGTGGTGTGCCGCTGCCCAAGTGCTGGAGCGGCACGAGGGCGGTTTGACCGCGCGGCTGGACATGGCCTTTGCGGGCGTGCGAACGCAATTCACCACGCGCAACCTCCACGAAGCCAACCAGCGCGTGCGCGTTGCCCTGGTGGAGGGCCCCTTCGCTCACCTGGAGGGCGATTGGCATTTCAAGCCGCTCTCACGGCCCGGTAGCGCCCCCGATGAGGTCAACGCCTGCAAGATCAACTTTGAGATGAGCTACCGCTTTGAGCACGGGGCGCTGGATGCCGTGCTCAGCCCTGTGTTCGACAAAGTCGCCGAGACCTTGGTGGACCGGTTCGTGGCTCGCGCAGAGCAGCTCTATGGACCACGTTGAGATTGAATGGGTTTGCAGCCCGGCGCCGGGTGCGCCGCTGCAGCGGGACCGCTTTTATTTGCCTGATGGTGCGAAGGCGCTGGACGCCTTGAAGGCGGCCGGCTGGACCACCTTGCCCAAGGGCTGGGCGCTCGCCATTTGGGGGCGCCGCGTCACGGTGGACGAAAACCTTCGCACGGGCGACCGGCTCGAACTGCTGCGCCCTTTGAGTGTTGACCCGATGCAGGCTCGGCGGCGGCGCCATGCACTCACGGGCCGCCGCATC
This sequence comes from Burkholderiales bacterium, assembly GCA_046317675.1. GTDB lineage: Bacteria > Pseudomonadota > Gammaproteobacteria > Burkholderiales > Burkholderiaceae_C > Inhella. Next base: position 7,694 of record JBKCVH010000315.1, on the reverse strand, counting down.
GTGTCGCGCCACCGGCCATTGCCGCAGCGCTAGTTTTGTGGCTGAACGCCTATTTGCATTCGCTGGCAGCAACCTGCTGCGCGCGGCGCAAGCCCTCTAGGCGCTCGGCATCATCCATGAAAACTCGCTCACCCTTTTCGTTCATGCGGGCCACGCGCTCGCCGGACTGCATCACGGCAATGCTCTGCCGAGCCGACTTGCAGTTTTCAGCCCTTAGCTCCGCTTGACGTTGCATTTGCTCTTTCATCTTGGCCTCTTCCTCGCGTTGTTTGCGCGCCTTGTCGTTCGCGGCCGAGCGCTCCACCGCGCTGGAAGCTGGGCGCGCCGGTGCCGACGCAGGAGCGGCCACGGGCTGGTTGACCGGCACCACCTGCACGCGCGCGTTTGCCGAGGCGGGGCGGCTCAGGATGTCTTTGTCGGGCGTGCCAGCGGGTGGCGGGCGGTCGCTGAATTGAACGCGCCCTTGCGCGTCTCTCCAAGACCATTGCGTTTGCGCGGAAGCCACCAGTGGAAGGCAAAGCGAGATCAGAAGCAGCAGTTTCAACATGGCGCTAGCTCTCAATGAAGGGACGCACGAGTGTAGGAGCGGCGCGGGTAAGCGGGTGTTTGCCATAATCCCGCTTTGCGTTTGGAGCAATCCCCATGCGCCTTCTAGGCAAAGCGCTGACCTTCGACGATGTCTTGCTGGTCCCCGCGTTCTCTCAAGTGTTGCCTCGCGACACCGACCTTTCCACCCAACTGACGCGGCGCATCCGCATCAACCTGCCCTTGGTGTCAGCCGCCATGGACACGGTGACCGAGGCCCGCCTCGCCATTGCCATCGCGCAGGAAGGCGGCATTGGCATCGTGCACAAAAACCTGCCGGCTGCCGCACAGGCGATCGAGGTGGCTCGCGTCAAGCGCTATGAAAGCGGCGTGCTGCGCGACCCCATCACCATTGGCCCCGACCTGAAGGTGCGTGATGTCGTGGAGCTGACGCGCCAACACGGCGTGAGTGGCTTCCCGGTGCTGGAAGGCAAGAAGGTCGTCGGCATCGTGACCGGCCGCGACCTTCGCTTCGAGACGCGCATGGACATTCCGGTGCGCGAGATCATGACCCCGGCCGAGCGCTTGGTGACCATCCGCGAGGGGGCTTCCCTCGACGAAGCCAAGGCCTTGCTGCAAAAGCACAGGCTGGAGCGCGTGGTGGTCATCAATGACGACTTTGAGCTCAAGGGCTTGGTGACTGTCAAGGACATCACCAAGCAAACCAGCTTCCCCAATGCGGCTCGTGATGCGCACGGCAAGCTGCGCGTTGGCGCTGCCGTGGGCTTTGGCGACGACACCGAAGAGCGCGTTGAGCGCTTGGTCAAGGCCGGCGTTGACGTCTTGATCGTGGACACCGCCCACGGGCACAGCGCCGGTGTGGTTGACAAGGTCCGTTGGGTTAAGCAGAACTTCCCGCAAATCGACGTCATCGGCGGCAACATCGCCACCGGTGCAGCAGCGCGCGCGCTGGCCGAGGCAGGTGCCGATGGCGTGAAGGTCGGCATCGGCCCTGGCTCCATTTGCACCACGCGCATCGTGGCCGGTGTGGGCGTTCCGCAAATCACCGCCATTGACAACGTCGCAACCGCTCTGCGGGGCTCTGGTGTGCCGGTGATTGCCGATGGCGGCGTGCGCTATTCCGGTGACTTGGCCAAAGCCATTGCGGCCGGTGCCGACTGCGTCATGATGGGCGGCGCTTTTGCCGGCACTGAAGAGGCGCCTGGCGACCTGATCCTCTACCAAGGTCGCTCCTACAAGAGTTATCGCGGCATGGGCAGCTTGGGTGCCATGGCCAAGGGCAGTGCCGACCGCTACTTCCAAGAAGGCGGCAACAACCCCAACACCAGCAAGCTGGTCCCCGAAGGCATTGAAGGCCAAGTGCCCTACAAGGGCTCTGTGGTGCAGGTCATCTTCCAGATGGCAGGTGGTTTGCGAGCGTCCATGCACTACTGCGGTTGCGCCAGCATTTCCGAGATGCAGAACAAGGCGGAGTTCGTGGAGATCACATCGGCCGGCATGCGCGAGAGCCATGTTCACGATGTGCAAATCACCAAAGAGGCGCCGAACTACCGGGCCGAGTAATCGAAAGGACCTAAAGGCAAGGCGGGGCGCGGTCCCCGCCTTCTCTTTTTAGCGATGCGGAATTCCAAAGCCTCCATGGGCTTCATCTTTGCCACGGTGCTGATCGACATGATCAGCATCGGGCTGATCATCCCGGTGCTGCCGGTCATTGCCGGCTCGTTCAGCCAGACGCAGAGCGATCACGCGATGGCTTTCCTGTGGGTCGCCGCTGCCTTTGGATTCGCCAACTTTTTGGGTTCCCCCGTGCTTGGGGCGCTCTCCGACCAGTACGGCCGCCGGCCTGTACTGCTCCTCGGCTTCACCGGGCTGGCGCTCAGTTTCTTTGTGACGGCGGCCGCCACGGCCTTGTGGGTTTTGGTGGCGGTGCGCCTCTTCAGTGGCGCCATGCAGGCCAACATTTCGGTGGCCAATGCCTATGTGGCGGACATCACACCGCCGGAGGACCGCGCCAAGCGTTTCGGGCAGCTGGGCGCTGCCTTTGGCGTGGGGTTCATCTTGGGGCCGGCCACCGGTGGCCTGCTGGGTGAGATTGACATTCGCTTGCCCTTCATCGTGGCCGGCTGTCTGGCCTTGATCAACTTGACCTACGGCTACTTTGTGTTGCCCGAGTCGCTGCCGCTGGACAAGCGCCGCAAGTTCGATTGGCGAAAGGCCAACCCGATTAGCAGCATCATCGGCTTGGCAGCGCTCAAGGGGGTGGGCGTTTTGGTGGTCGTGATTGGCCTGTCCACTTTGGCCCAGTTCATCCTGCATGCCAGTTGGGTCCTTTTCACTTCGTTCAAGTTTGGCTGGGGCCCGCGTGAGAACGGCCTGTCCTTGTTCGCTGTAGGCCTCATGTCGGTCATCGTGCAAGGCTTTCTTTTGCCCCGAATGCTCAAGCACTTCGGTACGCACAGGCTCGTTGTCTTGTCACTGGTGTCCAGTTGCATCACCTACGTGGGTTGGGCCTTGGTGCCGCAGGGCTGGATGTTGGTCGCATTCATCGTCTTCAACGTGTTCGGCTATGCGGCATCGGCGGCCATTCAAAGCATCGTTTCCAACAGCGTGGACGCCACGCGCCAAGGCGCCACCATGGGTGCCGTGTCCTCTTTGAACAGCCTGATGGCCGTGCTAGGCCCCATCATTGGCCCCGGCCTCTTGATGCTGGTGGCCGACCTGCCCAAAGGCGATTGGCGCATTGGTGTGCCATTTCTTTTTTGTGCCGCGCTGCAGTTCGTTGCGCTCTACTTCGCATTGCGCTTCACTCGCAGCCACACGCACCCAACCCCTTGACCCCGAAGGTGCCCGCTCATGCATGACAAGGTTCTGATCCTCGATTTCGGCTCGCAAGTCACTCAACTCATCGCCCGAAGGGTGCGCGAGGCTGCGGTGTATTGCGAGATCCACCCCAACGACGTCTCTGATGACTTCATCAAGGCCTTCAACCCGAAGGCCATCATCTTGAGCGGCAGCCATGCCAGCACCTACGAAGACCATGAACTGCGCGCCCCCGCGCAGGTCTGGGTTCAGGGCGTGCCGGTTCTGGGCATTTGCTATGGCATGCAGACCATGGCGGTGCAGCTCGGCGGCGTGGTGAGCTGGAGCGACCACCGCGAATTCGGCTATGCCGAGGTGCGGGCACTGGGCCACTCCCGCCTGCTCTCCGGCATTGAAGACTTTTGCGTGGACGGCCACGGCATGCTCAAGGTCTGGATGAGCCATGGCGACAAGGTCACCACGCTGCCGCCCGGCTTCAAGCTTATGGCGGCCACACCCAGCTGCCCGATCGCCGGGATGTGCGACGAAGCCCGCGGCTTCTACGCGCTCCAGTTCCACCCTGAGGTCACGCACACCCTCAAGGGCGAGGCCATGCTGCGCCGCTTTGTGCGCGACATCGCCGGCTGCAAGGGCGACTGGCAGATGGGCAGGTACATCGAGGAAGCCGTTGCCAAGATTCGCGAGCAAGTCGGCAATGAAGAGGTCATCCTTGGCCTCTCCGGCGGTGTCGACTCCAGCGTCGCCGCCGCGCTCATTCACCGCGCCATTGGCGACCAGCTCACCTGTGTCTTCGTCGATCACGGCCTGTTGCGCTTGAACGAAGGCAAGATGGTCATGGAGATGTTTGCCGGCCGCCTTCACGCCAAGGTCATTCACGTGGATGCGAGCGACCAGTTCTTGGGCAAGCTGGCGGGTGTGACCGACCCCGAGAAGAAGCGCAAGATCATTGGCGCCGAGTTCGTCGAGGTCTTCCAGGCCGAGGCCAAGAAGCTGCAGAACGCCAAGTGGCTGGCCCAGGGCACGATCTACCCGGATGTGGTGGAAAGCGGCGGCACCAAGACCAAAAAGGCCACCACGATCAAGAGCCACCACAACGTGGGTGGCTTGCCCGAAACGCTGGGCTTGAAGCTCTTGGAGCCGCTGCGCGAGCTCTTCAAGGACGAGGTCCGGGCACTGGGCGTGGCACTCGGTCTGCCGGCCGACATGGTCTACCGCCACCCGTTCCCGGGCCCAGGCTTGGGCGTCCGCATCCTGGGTGAAGTCAAGCGCGACTACGCCGACCTGCTGCGTCGTGCCGATGCCATCTTCATTGAAGAGCTTCGCGCCGCCAAGGACGCCGCTGGCAAGAGCTGGTACGACTTGACTAGCCAGGCTTTCGCGGTGTTCTTGCCCGTTAAAAGCGTGGGCGTGATGGGCGACGGACGCACCTACGACTACGTGGTGGCCCTGCGCGCCGTGCAAACCAGCGACTTCATGACCGCCGACTGGGCCGAACTGCCCTACAGCCTGCTCAAGAAGGTCAGTGGCCGGATCATCAACGAGGTGCGGGGCATCAATCGCGTCACCTACGACGTGAGCAGCAAGCCGCCCGCCACCATTGAGTGGGAGTGAGGTCAACATGCGCGCAGCTTTTGGTTTCCTCGTCATCGTGATCGTGATGGGCATTGGCCTGTGGTTGGCCAAGCAACAGAGCCAAACCTTGACCCGGCCGCTGCCGGGCGCAACGCCGGTGGGTTCAGCGGCTTCGGCGCCCACGCCGCAGAATTTGCCCAAGGCGGTTGGCGCGCAGGTGCAGAGCACCATTGACGACGCTGCCCGCCGCGCCTCAGACGCGCAGGAGTGATGGACGAGGCCGTTCAGCGCCAGCGCGATGAAGCCGCTATGCGCTTGGCGCTCGACCAAGCGCAAAACGCTTGGCTCTCGGGCGAGGTTCCTGTGGGAGCGGTCATCTTGCGCCAGGGCCAAGTCATTGCCACCGGCTACAACCGCCCCATCACCACACACGACCCCACGGCGCACGCTGAGATCGTGGCGCTGCGCCATGCAGCTACTTTGCTGGGCAACTACCGGCTTCCTGAGTGCGAGCTCTTCGTTACCTTAGAGCCCTGCGCCATGTGCGCCATGGCGCTGATGCACGCTCGTTTCACTCGCATCGTTTTTGCCGCCCCCGACCCGAAAACCGGCGCTGCCGGTTCGGTCGTGAACCTCTTTGAGCAGAAGCAACTCAACCACCACACCAAGATTGAGGGCGGGCTGCTTGCTGAGCCCGCTGGCCAAATGCTGCGCGACTTCTTTGCCGAGCGCCGCGCCCAGGCGCGCGAACGACGAGAAGCAAGGCGCGGTGTCATACCGGTTGGTGAAGTGAAGGAACTCCCCCATGACGCAAACCCTCACGATTTTTAGCCCCTCCGGTGTCGTCAAAGAAGCCGCTGCCTTGCGGCGCGCTGTCAAGCATCTCAAGGGTTTGGGTTTTGAGGCCCGGCTCGATGAAGGAGCCTTGGCCAAGTCACAACGCTTTGCGGGCACTGACGAGGAGCGCCTTGCCGCCCTGCACCGGGTGGCAGCGAGCGGCGTTGACATCGCCCTAGCTGCGCGCGGTGGCTATGGCATGACCCGCCTCTTGGACCGGATGGACTGGGCGCTCATTGCCAAGTCCATCGCTCAAGGCACGCAGTGGGTCGGTCAAAGCGACCTGACCGCCCTGCAACTCGGCCTGCTGGCGCACGCCAAAGGCTGCGGCCCAACCTGGGCCGGCCCACTGGCCGCCGAAGACTTCGGGCGTACAGCCACTGAGGGGGGTGTTGACGACATCACCGAAGCCTGCTTCGTGGAGGCCATGCACGAGGAGCTAGAAGCCATTGGCTTTCGCGAAGCCGGCGCTCCACGGGGCACCCAGCCGCATGACGGGCTCGAAGCCAGCGGACTGCTTTGGGGCGGCAACCTCAGCATGATTTGCTCTTTGCTCGGAACACCGCACTGGCCCAAGATCAAAGGCGGCATCTTGTTTGTGGAGGAGGTCGGCGAGCACCCTTACCGGGTGGAGCGCCTCCTGCTGCAACTCCAGCAAGCTGGTGTCTTGGACGCCCAAAAAGCAGTGCTGGTGGGCGATGTGAGTGGCTACAAGCGCGCGTCGCATGATCGTGGATATACCCTCAGGACGGCCATTGCGGCCGTCCAAACGCGTACCGCGACCCCGCTTCTAGTGGGGCTTCCGCACGGTCACACCCCCACAAAGGTCTGCTTGCCTGTAGGTCGTCGCACCACGTTGGTGGTCCAGGGCCGTGAAGTTCTTCTGTTTTGGGGGCACGTCTAGTCGCGCGGTGAAGGAGGTTATGCCGCGACGACTGGTCTCCTTCGCCGGGTTTGCTCGGCATGCAGCGAACCGCAGCTGATCGAAAAAAGGCACCAAGCTTTGTATTCCGCATCCCGGCAAGCGAGTTAGACAAAAACCTAAGGAAGGTCTGCAGAACTGCCCGACTCCCGTGATTGGGCTCTGTCGATGAGGCTGACAGCACCAATTCAGCTCAAACCGGGCACTTTTGGTGTCGATTCACGGCGCCAGCAGCGCTCGCGGCGCCCATTTGCCGTGCTGCAGACGCACTCATGCCCAGGCGCCCTGGCATTTGCTACGCACCAGCCACAGGTTGGCCAGCGCAAACAGCGTGTGCAACTGCGCCGTGTTCTTGGCCAGCCCCCGGTAGCGCACCTTCACGTGCCCGAACTGCTGTTTGATCACCCGGAACGGGTGCTCCACCTTGGCCCGGATGCTGGCCTTCGTCCGCTCAAACTCGTCCCTCATTCGGTCAAGCACCTGGCTCTTGTCCAGTTGCTTCCTCTTGCCCGGCCGCATGGCCACGTTCCACGTCACCTTCGGGTTGGCATCGGATCGCTTGCCAGCACCTCGGTAGCCGGCATCGCCCACGGCCTCGGTCTCTTGCCCGTGCAGCAGGCTGTTCGCCTCGACCACGTCGCTGACGTTGCCGGCCGTGCCCCGCACCGTGTGCACAAGGCCCGATTCGGCGTCCACGCCGATGTGCGCCTTCATCCCGAAGTACCACTGCTGGCCCTTCTTGCTCTGGTGCATCTCGGGGTCACGCTCGCCGCTCTTGTTCTTGGTGGAACTGGGCGCCGCGATCAAGGTCGCATCAACTACGGTGCCCGCGCGCAGCAGCAAGCCCTTGTGCTCCAGCAACTCGTTGACGGTGGCGAGGATCTGGGGCCCGAGCTTCTTGGCTTCGAGCAGGTGGCGAAAGCGCAAGATGGTGCTCTCGTCGGGGAGTCGGTCGGCCCAGCCGCCAAGGCCCGCAAAGTCGCGAAAGAGGGGCACG
>JBKCVH010000314.1:0-7185 GCA_046317675.1 Burkholderiales bacterium | reverse complement strand
TCCAGGCTCAGGCCGCCTGTTTGGCTTGGCAGTTGCGGCGGCTTGACGGGCTCGGGGACGACGTTGGATTGCGGGTTCAGCGCCACTGCGCGAAAGCGGGCGGTGTCGCCATAGGTCTTGGGCGACTGCGCGCCTCGGGTGGCGGCTTCCACTGCAAGCTGGGTGTCTTCCACGATGTCGCGCAGGCTGCGGCGGGCATTGGCGCCCTTCATTTGGGCCAGCAGCTGCTCGGTGTAGGTGCCGTTGCGGCCGGCGCCGTCGTCGGCGGTGGTGCCGTCTGCGGTGGCGTAGGCCACCAGGAAGGCGCTGGACATTTCTTTGGGTCGCGCCAGGCCCCGCACGGTGCTGCGGGTGCGGGTGGAGAAGGGGTTGTTGCGGCAGGCGTCCAGGATGAGCACGCTGTGGCGAACGCGCTTGCCTTGCAGGTCGTCCATCAGCTCGCCGAGGCGCAGGCCTTCGCTGCGCACGTCGCGTTCGGTTTGAATTTGGGCGTCGGTGGGCAAGAGGAAGGTTTCGCCGCTTGTCTGCATGCCGTGGCCGGAGAAGTAAATGATGGCCAGGTCAGCGTCTTCGGCTTGGCGCATGAAGTCTTCGACGGCTTGGTTGAGGGCTTTGCGGCCGAGGTCGGTGTGGCGGTAAACGCGCAGGCCAGAGGCTTTGAAGGCGGCTTCCACGTCGACGGCGTCGTTCACGGGGTTGCGCAGCGGCTTTTCGCCCACATAGGCGGCGTTGCCAATCACGAGGGCGATGCGTTTGGTGCTGGCTGCTGGTGTTTGGGCTTGGGCTTGGCTGGCGCTCAAAACACCCAGGCAGAGCAGCAGGAAGCAGAGCCAATTCAAAGCGACACACCAGCGTGGTGAAGCGTCATCACGGGCCATGGGCAAAGATGGAATCAAGGGCAGGGGGAGGGCAAGGTGCAGGCCAAGCCCGGGCTTCGTGGCCATTGTGGCGTGCAGCCCGGGCGCCCGCGTTCCATCAGGCTTCGCAGACGCTCAGCTCCACCCACAGCACGGGCTGGGTTTGCTGGGGCGCCTGGGGGTTGGCGGCGCTGCGCGGGTCGTTCAGCCACAGCCGGACGGGCTCGCGGCCCAGTGCCGTGCGTTCAGGCATGGGTGGGCCGGGCACTTTGTCGTCTCCGCCTTGGTGGTGGTGGTACAGCACCAGTGGTTCGGGCTGGCCGGGCTGTGGGCGGCGCGGGGCGTGCAGCGTGAAGCCGTCAGGGCCGGCCTCGATGCGCAGGGGCGCGCTGTTGGAGACGCTGCGCAGTGCGGCTTGCTGCTCGGGCAAGCGGAGCAGGCCTTCCAGGGTGGCGCGGTCGAGCACGGTGGGGAAGCGTTTCAGGCGCACGCTCACCGGCCGGGCAAAGGCGCCCATGTGGCTGTGACCCAGCAGACGGAGTTGCACCATGGCTTGGCGTACTTGGGGTAAGGCGGTGGCCTCTGCGGCGGCTGACAGGGGCATGGGCACGGCCGTGGCGCTGGTGACCGAGGGCGAAGCGGCGGTGGCCGTGGTGGTAGCGGCGGTGGCGGCAGCGGTGGAGGAAAAGGGCTCGGGCAGGCTGTGTTCAAACAACTCGGCTTTGAGGTCGCCTGCGCCGGCCATTTGGGTGGCGGCGGCACGGTTGGGCGGCAAGAAGCGGTACTGCACTTGCAAAGGCTCGGCCACGGCCTTCAGCCCCAGGCTGCGCAGCAAGCGCGCCAGGGCTTGGGGGGCATTTGGGTCGTGCTGCACCAAGCGCTGCAAAGGCCGGTGCGCTTGCGGTGCGTGCACCGTGAGGCGCAGGGCCCGCACGGTGCCGGTGCGCCCCTCCAGCGCGCCCACGGCACCGTGCAGTGCGCGGCGCAGTTCCATGGCCGCCTCGGCCTGGGTGAGTTCAGGTTCGCTTGGGGCGGCGGCGGCATGCAGGGGCGCGGCGGCGCTGGGCTCAACACGCGGTGCTGCGGGTGAGCGCCCCACGAACCAGCGCTGGAGCCAGCCGGGGCACCAACGTGGCCCGCTTTTTGGGCTGGGCGGCGCGCTGGCCACCGCAGGCGCGGCGGCGGCTTCGGTGCCCAGCAGGCGCAGCAAGTGCTCGCCCTGCGCGAGGTCGAGCGCGCTGTCAAAGGGGCGCACCGACACCGCGAGGTCTTCAATGCGGTGTTGGCGCAGCACCGCGTGCAGGCGGGCGTGCGCGGCTTCGGGGTGGATGGGCTTGGCGGTTTCGGCCAAGCGCAGTTCGATGCGTGCAGGGCGCAGGCTGTTGCCGGACTGGCCAAAAAACTGGTCCAGGGTTTTGGCAATGGCATCGAGGCTGGCGCGACGGCCGCTGAAGCGGCATTCGGCCATCAAGTTCAAGGTGGTGGGTGGGTTGCTCATGGCGGCTCCTGCGGGGGTGGCAATGGGTATGAAGACGGCGGCGTGGGCTCGAGGTCAGAAGGCGGGTCAGAAGCCGGGTCAAGGCACCGGCGGCGTGGCCAAGCCCAGCTCGCGCACCAAGGTCAGCGCCGCTTCGGCCGGCGCGCTGCTGTGCAGCTCCAGCGTGGCCGTGCCGGCTTGCCGCACCCGCAGGGCCATGGCAGTGACCACGTAGCGGCGCCCGTTGGCGGCCACAAAGCTGCCGCCGAACACTTTGGTGGGGAGCTGCAGGCCCGGCTTTGCCAGGTGGCCACCTTCAGGGTCGACCAAAAAATCAGCCGTGCCGGTTTTGCCCACCAGGCCGGGCAAGCCCTTGGCCGGGCAAGCGCCAAACACCACGCGGCAGCTGCCTTGGGCGGTGCCTTGGGCGCTGCTGGCCGTGACCCCACGGCTGGCGTGCAGCACCCACTGGGCCTGCTGCTGGGCTTGCCGGCTGGGCGCGGGGCCTGGTGCTGGGGCGGCCGAGGGCTCAGCGGCGGCCAGGTGCAGGCGGGGGCCCGGCGCTTGGCCTTGGGCTTGCCGAACCAGGTCCAGCCAGGCTTGTGCCAGCCCGAACACGCTGCCGCGCAGTTCGCCGCCGCCAATGCTGGCATCGGCCAGGCGGCGTGCGGCCAGGTAGTCGCGCACGGCGGGTTCGCCGTAGCGGCGGTCCACGTTCAGGCCGGCGCGCTTGTCGGCCTCGATTTCGCGGTAGCGCTCGTAGCCCATGCGCGCCGGCCGCAACTGCTCCAAGCCCTCGAAAGCCGCCACGCGCCAGCCGGGCACCGGCGCTGCCGTGGCCGGCCGCCGGTGGCCCCAGGCGGCATCGCGCCAGGGCTCGGCGTAGCCGGCGCGGGCCAGGGTGGCCAGCAGGGCGGGTGCCCCTTCAATGGCCAAGCGCTGAATGGCCGCTTGGTCTTCGCTCTTGGCCAACACTTGCAGCCAGCGTTCGCCCTGTGCTGGGTCCACCAAGCCGGCTTGCAGGCCGGCCAGCACCACCCAGGGCTTGAAGCTGGAGCCCAGGGGCAGCATCCAGTGCACTGGGGCGTGTTCGGGCAGTTGGGCGCTGCGTTCGTCGGGCAAGGCGGCGCAGGCTTCGTTGCCGCGCAGGGCGGGCCAGTGGCCTTGCGCGTTGGGCGTGGCGCGGCGCTGCAGGTTGGCCAGCGTGCAGCCGGACACGGCATTGGCCAGGGCCACCACGCGGCCGGTGTCGGCCTCGGCCAGCACCAAGCCTAAGGCGCCAGCGCGCAAGCCGCCCTCGAAGTAGCGCTGGGCCCAGGCGGGGTCGCGGGGCAGCACCCGGGCGCAGGCGGCGCCTTGCAAGCGGCCGGTGTAGCAGTCGGCCAGTTGCTGCGCCAAGGGCTGCAGTTGGGGGTCAAGCTGCAGCTGCAAGTTGCCACCTTGCGCCACCTCGCGGCCGTTCCACACGGTGTTGCCGGTGGGCTCACGCAGGCCCAGTTGCAGCACGGGCAGCAGGTTGCGCTGCAGCCAGGGGTCGGTTTGCCAAAGTGCGGCATCGGCGGGCGCAGCCGGCCAGTGCGCACCGTTGCACACCCCCAGCAAGGGCTGCCCCGTGCTGCTGCGCAGGCAACCGGGTACGGCGCGCCAGGCGTTGGGGGTGCGGTGGTCGGCCAGGCGCGCGCCCGGTGCCTTGGTTTGTGCAAGCTGGCTGGAAAGGTGGGTCTCGGGCAAGGGCTGGTCGTCACGCGCTGCCCAGTACCCCGCGGCACCGGCCCAAGCGGCCAAAGCCAGCACGCTCACACCGGCCAGGGTGCGCTGGCGCTGGCTCAGCAAACCTTGCGGGGCCGCATTGGCCGCGCCACGCAAGCGCACCGAGCCGCTGGCCGCTGGCGCCGCCACCCGCACGGGCCACAAGGCGGCGGCCAGGTAAGCCAGCGCCGCCCACTGCGCCACCGGCCCATAGCCCAGCACGGCCACCGGAATGCCGGTGAGCGGCAGCAGGCCAATCACCCCCGAGGCCGACAGCACCGCCTTGAGCGCCACCACGGCGCAGCCCAGCCCGCCAAAGGCCAGCACCAAGCGCTGCGCCGGTAGCACGCCCACGGCCGACGCACGGCGCAGGCCCAGCGCCGCAGCGCCCACGAAGAGCAGCACTTGCAGCACCAACACGGCCAGGGCCGTGGGCCAGCCCCAAAGGGCGGCCAGCACGGCAAACAGGTAGTCGGCCGGGCCTTGGAGCGGCAGGCCTTGGTGGGCGCCCGTGGGGGCCAAGCCGGCCCAAGGCACATGGCCCAAGCCCCAGCCCTCGGTGCCGCTTTGCGCCACCAGCCAGCGCACGCGGGCCAGGTCGCTGCTGCCGGCTTCAAAGGGGGCAAACCAGGCGAGCACGCGCTCGCGGGCGTGGGGGGCCAATTCCTCCACCCAAGCGGCTACCGGTGGCAAGGGCGCTTGGGCGGCCAAGCTGGCCACAAGCCACACCAAAACGAAGGCCGTGGCCAAGCCCAAGGCCCAACGCAGCCAGCGCCAACCGAACAAAAAGATGAAGAGCGCGGCCAGCAGTGCGGTCAGCACCGCATGCCCCAAGTCGGCCCGCAAGGCCGAGCCCACGAGGGCCGTGGCCAAGGCCCCCAGGGCCAGCAAGGCCGGGCGGGTGGCCACGCCCTCTTGCACGTTGGCCAGGGTGGCCTGCGTGGCGGCGTACACCGCCAAGCCCAGCAGCGCCAGGGCCAGCAAGGCCTCGGCCAGAGCGGCCGAACCGGCCACCAGCATGAAGGCCAGCCCGCCCAGCAAGGCGGGCAGCAGCAGCAAAGCGCCATGCGCCAAAAAGCGCTGCAGCGGCGTGCTGGGCCATTGCGGCTCGCGCACCCAGGCCAGCAGGTCGTGGGTGGCGCGCCCGCACACCTCGGCGGCGCGGCGCAAACCCGGCAGGCGCAGCGCCAGCGGCAGGGCCTGCAAGGCGGCCAAGGCCACCAGGGGCCAGAACACGGGCAGCGGTGCTGCCCCGGTGCTCCATCCGGCCCAATCCGCCAGCAATTTCCAGTCGGCAGGCAAGGCCAAGTGCCCCAAGGCCGGCCCCGCCAGCGGCAGGTTCAGCCACTGGCGCAGGGCCATCAGGCGCAGTTGGGGGTCGCCGGTCAAGGCCAGGTCGGTCAAGGCCAAGGCCCCCAGTGCGGCCAGCAGCAGCAGGGCCAACCAAGCGCTCAGGCTGGCGGCTTGCCGCCCCGCGCTACCGCTGGCGGTGAAGGCCACGGCCAGCAGCAGCAGCGCGCCACCCAACCCGATGCCGTCGCCCAGGCCGCGCCATTCAAGCAAAGGCGATGCAGGTGAAGTGGGTGTGGGCGCAGCGTTCAAGGCGACCGCGCCGCGCCGCAGGCGCTCCAATTCTTCGGCCAAGGAGCGGCGGTCGAGCACCACCCGACCGGACTCGCTGCCGGTTGTGTCCACCCAACGTAGACCCTGCGCCTGCAGGCCCAAGCTGCGGGCTCGTAGCGCAGGGGGCAAGGTTTGGGCGGCTTGCAGGGCTGCATCGTGCCGCTGCAGGGCGGCCAGCAAACTGGCTTGGGCCACGCTGGCGGGGGCCAGCGCCAAGTCTTGCCGGGGCGCTGGCAAGGCCTTGGTCTGCGCGGGGTGCCGGGCTTGGGCGGCGGCCAAGTCGGCCCGCAGTTGTGCCCGCGCGGCGGCCTCGTGGGTGGCAAAGCGGGCCAACCACTGCAGCGCGGCCTGCCGCTGGGCTTGCAGTTGCAGCGCAAAGCCGGCTTCTGCCTGTGCCAGCGCTGCTGCGTTGGTGCTGGGGTGGCTGAGGCAATCGCCCAGGGCGGCGCGCTGCCAGCCCCGCCGCCAGTGCGCCCAAGCGGGCGGCGGCTCGGTGCACAGGGCTGCCAGGCTGATGGGGTCGGGGGGCGCGGGCCAAGCCACTGCGGTTGGCGGCACGGCCCAGTCGGCCACAAAGCGCTCCACAGCAGCCGGCGTTAGGCGTTGCCAAAGCAAAGCCTCCTGGGTGGCGCGCTGGTGCTGCACGCCAGCCCACAGGGCCAAGGCCAGCAGGGCCAGCAGCAGCCGGCCCGCGAACTGCTGAAGCACTACCCGCGAAGACTGGCGTGGGCTGAGCAAACTGGGCAAGGTGGCGCGGAACATGGGGAGCCTCGTGGAGCCAGGGGTCCATGAGAAGACGGCCACAACTTGAGAAGGTCAGAGGCCCCGCGCACCCAGGCGTCAAGTGGCGCTCGGAATCAGCCGCCAGAGCCACTTAGTGGCAGTAGTCTGCACACCCGGAGAAAGAAGCATGCCCCATGCCGATCGGGTGCGGCGCGCTGCGCGCGCCATGGGGGGCTTTGCCCCCCATACCCCCCAAACCTGCCTCGTTCATCGTTGCACCCCTTGGTAAAGGGTCAAAGGGTGAGGGTTAAAACCTAAAAAACGGTCCTGGCGAGGCGGAAGCCGGTGATGTCGACCCGGTCGTCCGGCGAGCTCCAGTTGCGGTTCGCCGAACGCAACCACTGCGGGATGTCGTACCAGGAGCCGCCCCGAAGAACGCGCAGCGAACAGTTGTTGGTGCTTGCCGCGCTGCCGTCGCTCGGGGCGTTGCGGTAGCTCTCCGCATAGCAGTCCTGTACCCACTCATCCACGTTGCCGTGCATGTCTTGCAGGCCCCAGGTGTTCGCCTCGAAGCTTCCGGCTCGTGTGGTCTTCTGCCGGTACTCGCCCTTGGCGCTGCCGTTGTAGGTGTGGTTGCCATCAAAGTTGGCTTCGCTCGCTTCAATCTTGCTCCGGCATTGGCCCCCTACGTTGAACGGGGTGCTGCAGCCCGCCCTCGCGGCGTATTCCCACTCCGCTTCGCTCGGTAACCTGAAT
>JBKCVH010000313.1:0-7456 GCA_046317675.1 Burkholderiales bacterium | reverse complement strand
GGCTGGTGCCCGGCCACCGGCATTGCTGGTGCTGAAGAAGAGCGGTTCGATGAGGTCGAAGTCTTTCTCGGCCGCCATGCGGTCCATGAGAACCGACCCCACCATGCCACGCCAACCCACCAGACCCACCAAGGGGTTCTTAGAAACAGCCATTTCGCTCACATCCTTCCGATTCACGTCTGGACCCTTGGGGTTCCCGGCCTGCTGCGCCGGGTCCAAGGGGCGTAGCGAACCGGGAGCTCTAGCTCTTGGTAATGGGCGTGGTTTTGCTTGCCATCAAGGCGGCGACCACGGCTTCGCCCATCTCGCGCGTTCCAACCCGGGTGCAGCCTTCGCTCCAAATGTCACCCGTGCGCAAACCGTCGGAAAGCACCGCTTGCACGGCCGCTTCGATGCGGTCGGCAGCGCTGGCTTGGTTGAGGGTGTAGCGGAGCATCATGGCGGCAGACAAGATGGTAGCAAGCGGGTTGGCTATGCCTTTGCCTGCGATGTCAGGCGCACTGCCGTGGCTCGGTTCGTACAAGCCCTTGTTGGACTTGTCCAGCGAAGCGGAAGGCAGCATGCCGATCGAGCCTGTGAGCATGGCCGCCTCGTCGCTGAGGATGTCGCCGAACAGGTTTCCGGTCACGATCACATCAAAGGTCTTTGGCGCCTTGACGAGTTGCATGGCGGCGTTGTCCACGTACATGTGGTCGAGCTGCACGTCGGGGTACTGCTGGTGCACGTCAACGACGACATCGCGCCAGAACTGCGAGGTTTCAAGCACATTGGCCTTGTCCACGCTGGTGACCTTGCCGCCCTGCCCGCCCGCACGCTTGCGCGCCGCCTGAAAGGCAACATGCGCAATCCGCTCGATCTCGGGGCGGCTGTACCGCATGGTGTCAAAGGCTTCGTCGGCACCCGGGAAGTGACCATCCACCGCCGTGCGGCGACCGCGCGGCGTGCCGAAGTAAATGTCTCCAGTCAGCTCCCGGAGAATCAACAAATCCAACCCGGCCACCAACTCCGGCTTCAAGCTGCTGGCGTGGGTGAGCTGCGGGTAGCAGAGCGCCGGCCGAAGGTTGGCGAAAAGGCCGAGGTGCTTACGCAGACCCAAGATGGCCTGCTCGGGGCGCAAGGCTCGTTCAAGCTTGTCGTACTTCCAGTCGCCCACTGCACCGAACAAGATGGCGTCTGCCTTCTTCGCCAGGTTGAGGGTGCTATCGGGCAAGGGGTGGCCGCTTGCTTCAAAGGCAGCACCGCCAACCGGCGCCGACTCCAAGTGCAAGGGCAAGTCGAGCGCCTGCAGAACCTTGACGGCCTCGGCCATGATCTCAGGGCCAATGCCGTCTCCCGGCAAAACCGCAATGAGGTGCCTCATGCTGCCAACTCGCGCTTGAGCCAAGGCTTCGCAGCGAGGCGCTTGGCCTGAAAGGCTTCGATCTCGCTGGCGTGCTGCAAGGTCAGGCCGATCTCATCGAGCCCATTGAGAAGGCAGTGTTTGCGAAAGGCTTCCACTTCAAAGCCATGGGTCTGGCCGTCGGGTGTGCGCACCTGCTGGCTGGCCAAGTCGATATCCAACTCGTAGCCGGGCGTTGCGTGAACCGCCGTGAAAAGTGCATCAACCGTCGCTTCAGGCAACTGGATGGCGAGGAGCCCGTTCTTGAAGCAGTTGTTGAAAAAGATGTCGGCAAAGCTGGGAGCGATCACCACGCGAATGCCGTACTGCTGAATGGCCCAGGGCGCATGCTCTCGGCTGGAGCCGCAACCAAAGTTGGTCCGGGCCAACAAGACGCTGGCACCTGCATAGCGCGGCAGGTTGAGCACAAAGCTCGGGTTGGGTTTGCGCGAGGCAGGGTCTTGGCCAGGCTCGCCCTTGTCGAGGTAACGCCATTCGTCAAACAGATTGGGCCCAAAACCGCTGCGCGCGATGGACTTCAAGAACTGCTTCGGAATGATGGCGTCGGTGTCGACATTGGCTCGGTCGATGGGCACGACCAAGCCACGGTGGTGGCTAAAGGCTTGCATGGTTTTGATCTCCAAGCCCAGGCCGTGCCCGGGCGTTACTACTTTTTGGTGGCGGCGTTCTCAATGACTTCGCCGGTCTTCTTGATGTCTTGACCGACACCGCGCAGGGTGTTGCAGGCGGAAAGGAGGCTGAGTGCAAAAGCGATCAGGAGAAGGCGTTTCATGGCGACTCGTTCAAACGATAGAAGCCGCCATTTTCCGCTCAGCTGTACTGCCGCACGTCGACGAAATGCCCTTTCATGGCGGCGGCAGCTGCCATCGCGGGGCTGACAAGGTGCGTGCGGCCGCCCGCGCCTTGCCTACCTTCGAAGTTGCGGTTGCTGGTGCTGGCGCATCGTTCGCCCGCCTCCAGGCGGTCAGCGTTCATCGCCAGGCACATGGAGCAGCCCGGCTCACGCCATTCAAAGCCCGCGGCCTTGAACACGGCATCAAGCCCCTCGGCCTCGGCTTGCGCTTTCACCAGGCCAGAGCCCGGCACCACCAAAGCCAGCTTGATGCCTTTTGCAAGGCGGCCGCCGATGCGCTGCACCACAGCGGCAGCCTCACGCAGGTCTTCGATGCGGCTGTTGGTGCAGGAGCCAATGAAAACCTTGTCGGGTGCAATCGTGGCCAGCTTCTGATGCGGCTGCAGGCCCATGTAGCCCAGGGCGCGCTTCACGGCGTCGCGCTGGACCGGATCGGTGACACGACCGGGGTCGGGCGTGAACGCGTCAACCGGCAGCACCATCTCGGGGCTGGTGCCCCAGCTAACTTGCGGGGCCACTTGGGAAGCGTCGATTTCAACGACGGCATCGAAATGCGCGCTCTCATCGCTTCGCAAACCTCGCCAATAAGCCACTGCCTGCTCCCACTCTTCACCTTGGGGAGAAAGCGGACGGCCTTTGAGGTAATCGATGGTGGTGTCATCCACGCCGATCAGTCCGGCGCGTGCACCCGCCTCAATGGCCATGTTGCAGACCGTCATCCGGCCTTCCATGCTGAGCGCTTCGATGCCCTCGCCCGCAAACTCGATGGTGTAGCCGGTGCCACCGGCCGTCCCCATGCGGCCGATGATGGCCAAAACGAGGTCTTTGGCCGTCACGCCCGCAGCCAGCTTGCCATTCACTTGAACCTTCAGGTTCTTGGCCTTTTTGGCGGTCAGGCACTGGGTTGCCAGCACATGCTCGACTTCACTGGTGCCGATGCCATGGGCCAAGGCGGCAAAGGCGCCGTGCGTGCTGGTGTGGCTGTCGCCGCAGACCACGGTCATGCCGGGCAAGGTGGCCCCTTGCTCAGGGCCGATGACGTGCACGATGCCCTGGCGCTTGTCGTTCATCTTGAACTGGCGGATGCCATGCCGATCGCAGTTGGCGTCCAGGGTGTCGACCTGCAACCGGCTAATGGGGTCGGCAATGGGCCGATTGCGCTCGGTGGTCGGCACGTTGTGATCGCTCACGGCCAGGTTGGCCCCAATGCGGAACACTTTGCGGCCAGCCAACTGCAGGCCCTCAAAGGCTTGCGGGCTGGTGACTTCATGCACCAAGTGGCGATCGATGTAGATGAGCGCGGTGCCATCGGGGTCCGTGCGCACGAGGTGCTCTTCCCAAAGTTTGTCGTAGAGCGTTTTGGCGGTCATGGCTTGGCGGGGTTCTTTGTTTTGGTTTTCGATTGCGCCGCAGACATGGCTGCGGCCATAGCGGCTTCGGCCTGCGGAGGGCACAGCGCGTCAACGAAGCGCTGAACCACAGCCGGCAGCGACTGCTGGCGCGGCGTGGCGACACGGTACTCGCGCGCGGCCCATGGCTCAGAGAGGCTGAGTTGCTGCACCGAGAAGACCTGTGCAAAGCGCTCAGCAGGGCCTTGCGGTAGCACCGCCACCCCAAGACCCGCCTCCACCAGCTGCGCAATGGCGTCGAAGCCACGCACCTGCAAGCGGGCCTTCAGCGTCTTGCCCAGCATGGCGGCCTGCTCGCGCATCACCTCCTGAGCCGCTGCGCCCGTGTGCAGGCCTACAAGATCGTGGTCCAGCAAATCGGCAAACCGAACTGAACCCCGGTCGGCCAAGGCATGGCCCTTGGGAACGAGCACCGACAAACGGGCAAATCGATAAGCCTTGGTGTCGAGTCGGTTATCCAGCACGGGCGGCGTGAAGATGCCGACGTCAGCGCGCCCCTCGGCAACGGCGGCTTGCACCTCCGTACTGGTCAAATCTTCGAGGGAGATGCGAATTTGCGGGTGGCGGTTGCTGAAGGAGGCCAAGTCAGCCGGCAAGCACTCTGCAATCGCGCCGCTGTTGGCCACGATGCGCAAGTGGCCCTTGATGCCGCGCGCAAACTCGACGACTTCCGACTCCATCGCGTGGAGGCTGGCCTGAAGCGTTCGGATGTGCCGCACCAAAGCCCGGCCAGCCTCGGTCGGCTCGACACCCCGGGCCCGGCGCTCAAACAGCTTCACGCCAAGGCGCAGCTCAAGGTCGGCCAGCCGCTTACTGGCCGCTGCCAGAGCAAGATGCTCGGACTTGGCGCCCGCCGTAATCGAACGAGACCGTTCGATGGCGAGCACAAGATGAAGGGTGGTGAGGTCAAGGCGCATGATGCGCTGGACTTTAACCCTTCGTCAAAACAAGTTGGTTACTCGTTTTTTATTAGATGACTACGCGTAGCGCGAAGTTATTGTGCGCGGGCCGGTTCGATTTGGGTGTCTGCGAACGTAGTGTTGGGTAACGCAACGTTTTTGAGCCTGCACGTAGCTTTACAAGTATGTGTGCTGCTCTCGGCGCGCTGGACGAGGCGCTTCTTTACACTCCTGGGCTCGGTGTGACGTGGTGTCACCACTTTCACCAGAAACAATCCCCTTCTTTTGTTCCCTTCGGAGTACCTGGATGCGAGTTCCCAATTGGATGCTGGGCGTGGCCTTGGCCGCCACAGCGCTGCTGAGCGCCTGCGGCGGTAGTGGCAACAGCAACAACAACAGCGGCGATGCAAATGTGCGTCTGCTCAACGCCAGCATCGGATACAGCTCGCTGGATCTGAAGAGAGAAACAACGACGGTCAATGGCGCTGTCGCTTTTGGATCGGCAGGAAGCTACACGGCGGTCCCGACCTCGACCAGTTCGGTGCAAGTGTTGGCTGCTGGCGGCACGACCGTGCTCAACAGCCCCACCTTGGGCTTGCTCAAGGACACCCGCTACACCCTGGTGGCCTGGGGCGAAGTGGGCGCGACGAACACCCTCGTGGTCAGTGAAGGCGAACCCGTTCCCACTACGGCGACGAAGGCCAAAGTGCTGGTGGTGAACCTCGCAGCTGGGGCCGGCAACGTGGACGTCTACATGACCACCACAGCGGCTGCCTTGGCAGACGTTTCACCCAACGCAGCCGTTCTCAGCCCGGGCCGCTCCGACAGCTACCGCGAAGTGGATGCCGCCTCCTACCGCCTGCGCGTCACGGCTGCGGGCAGCAAAACCGACCTGCGCCTGGACGTACCCGCGGTCACTCTGGAAGCTCAGAAGGTTTACGTGCTGATGTTGACCAGCGCGCCCGGCAGCGCCATGGTGAACGCGCTCTTGATGCCCTACAACGCAGCAGTGACCCGCTTTGAGAACGGCATTGCCAACGCGCGCGTGATCTCGGCCCTGCCGCGCACGTCCACCGTGACGGCCGCGCTGAACGGCACGACCGTGTTGAACAACGCCGGCTCGCCTGTCGTGAGCCCGTACCAAACGGTGACCGTGACCAACGGCGCAACCCTGCGCTGGAGTGTTGACGGCGTGGCGCAAACCGACCGCACCCTGGCATTGGCGCGCAGCGCCACCTACAGCCTGTTGATTTGGGGCAACCCTGCGGCACCCACGGTCACGACGCTGACGGAAGACAACTCCTTGCCCACCGTCGGCAGCGCCAAGTTGCGTGTGCTCAACGCCGTTCAGGGTCTCTCGGCGGTTGACATGTACCTGAACCTGTCGCCTGTGATCACCGGCGTGACGGGAGGCCAGTTGTCCAATTCGGCCATCTTGAATTCAGTCGATGAGTACCCCGTCAGCGTGCGGGCGGGTGCCACGACGGTGTTCAGCGTCAGCCGCAAGTTCAACTCGGGCGGCATCTACACGATCTACCTGACCGGAACCGTGGGCAATATCGAAGCCCAGATCGTTCAGCAGTAAACCGAAGCAAGCCAATGAAAAGGGGCGCGGCCGAAAGGCCGCGCCCCTTTTTTCATGTCTGACTGACTGCAATGGAGTTCGCTGACCCTACTGCTTTGGAGCCTGGACGAGTTCAATCAGAACGCCCTCGCCTCCCACCGGGAACTGCTCGTTGCCCTTGGGGTGAATGAAGCAGATGTCATGGCCGGCAGCGCCCTTGCGAATGCCGCCAGGCGCGAATCGAAGCCCTTGAGCTTCCAACCATTGAACGGCAGCGGGCAAGTCGTCGACCCAAAGCCCGATGTGGTTGAGCGGCGTGGCATGCACGGCCGGCTTCTTGTCGGGGTCCAGCGGCTGCATCAGGTCGATCTCTACCGCCGTGGTGCCCTCGCCCAGGGTCAGGATGTCTTCGTCGACGTTCTCCCGCTCACTCTGAAAGGTGCCGGTGACTGGGATCCCCAGCAGGTCAACCCACAGCGTTTTGAGGCGCTGCTTGTCCAAACCGCCGATGGCGATTTGCTGCAGACCGAGGATGCGAAAAGGACGTTGGCTCATGGCGGGCTCCAAGGGTTGTTCGAGAGGTCCAACTGGCCCCACAGCCAGCCGGTTTTCATGCCGCTCAGGGTGGCAACGTTCTGCCCATGGAACCAGGGCAGCTGGCCCAAGGGTGCCATGAAGGCGTCGCGCAGCGCGGGTAGCACTTTTTGGTGCGACTGGAACATGGGCGTCAGCCAGCGGCTGGCTTGCCCGTAGTAGCGCAGGTGAGCGCGACGCGCCTGGACGAAGTGGGCCAGGACCTCGGGCCACGCAGCACGGGGATGTGCGCGGCGGGTTTGGGCCAGCACTTGGGCGTCGATCAGCGCCATGTTGGCGCCCTGGCCCAATTGCGGACTCATGCCGTGCGCCGCGTCACCGATGGCCAGCACCGCGCCGCGGTGCTTGGGCTGCAGCCGCACGTCGGCGTAGCGGGCAGGGCGAAGTTGGTGGGCATCCCTCAAGCCATCGAGCAAAGGTTCGACCCAAGGCAACAACTCCAGCAAGGGGCGCTTCCAGGCGCGCAGATCCAGCTGGTCCAGATCGGGCATCTCGGCCAGGGGCAGGCTCCAGAACAGGTTGATGCCTGGCGTGCTGGCGGGCGCACTGCCCCAGGCACGGCCCACCGGCATCAGGCCCAGCATCTGCCGAGCAGAGCGAAAGCGTTGGCGCAATTCGATGGCCGGAAAGCCATGCGGCTGGGGAAGAACCGCCCACAGGGCACCCCAGGGGAACGCATCGGCCCGCACGCGACCGCCCTCGCCCGCCAGCTGGGCGCGCAGGCGCGAAAAGCTGCCA
>JBKCVH010000312.1:0-6173 GCA_046317675.1 Burkholderiales bacterium | reverse complement strand
GCTTTCAGGGGAAAAGCGCGGCCATATTGGTTCACTGCTGCCGCAACTCGATTTGGGCAAGGGTGCGAAGTCATGCTTGCAGAAAGAGGGGCGTCAACTAGCACCCCTTTACGTTGATGTTCACCAAACGCTTGGGTCAGGATCCGGTCGTAAACGACCAAGTTTTGACAACTGGAAGGTCACATGCCTGTCCTGAAAAGCTGGCCGTGTACCTGGTGCTTGCTTTGAGGGGTGCCAGTGGCATCAGTGCGGCGAAAAACTCGCCCAAATAGACTCGATTTGGATCTGTGGCGTAACTCAACAGCTTCAGGGGAACGTCGGCACCACTGGCGTCTCGCAACTGAAACGAAGTCACTGATAGGCGGCATCGCTCACTTGCTTGGATGCTCACTGGATAGCCCCATGGCTGACCACGTAACTCCGGCATTGGATCTGGTTCTTCACAACAGCCGCTTTTAAGCATCCTAGTAGCGCCATCAGGGGGCCATACGGTCACAAGCTGCCCTGGCGCGCCTTGCATGTTGGTCGCCGTGTTCGCGAAGTCGACGACAGTGTTGTGCAGATTCCTATTCGTCCTTCCGATGCCTACCTCTGACTGTTCTCGTTGGAGCATGGCCCGGCGGTGATACGGCGACCCCATAAGTACGTCAAGATGGCCACGCCCGGTGAGTCGTTTTCCTTGTTCATCGAGTCCACCGCTGGACACTACCTCTTGAATGAGGCCATTTTGCGGATAGCCTGCTGCGGCCGTTCGTGCTTTCCAATCAGCACCGGTGAATCCAGGCTTGCTGGGGTCTTGGTAGTGGCCGTACGTGCGATATGTATCCAAGTACTCGCTATGACCCTGGGCAGCTGCATCCAACTGCGCGTTCTGACGCAGCAATCCGAGGCCAGCTGCAGCACGAATCTCGTTGAACGCATTGAAGGCATCCGCTCGCTCCGCATCTGCATAGACCGGCGGCGGCACTGACACCTGCTTTGGATTGGGATCTGTCCACGTTGGCGGCGGCGGCGGTGGTGGCGGCGGCGGCGGTGGCTGCGGAGCCGGTGGAGGAGGGGGCGTTGGGCTGCCGGCGCCACCACCACCACAACCCACGAGCAGAGTAGAAACCAAGAGTGCAGCCAATGCTGTCGCTGCCTTCACGGCAAAAGAGCGGTCATGTTGCGGCACTGCGGCCTCAACTGGATTTGGGCAAGGTCGAGAGGTCATGTTTGATGTGGGTCTGAACATCGGTATGGAGGAGTCTCACGCTGAGAGTCGCAATGCGCTCTGCCTCAATCGGTTGACTTGGAATAACCACTTCTTGATGAAGTAGCGCCGCAGTACAACCAACCGGTGTCAGGTGCAGCCTGTGGCATCACCCGTGCCCTGCTCTTGTGGACAGGTTCTAGAACTATGTTCTCACGGCAGAAAGCCAAATCAAGTCGCGGGCGCAGCGGCAAGCAGTAGCCTTTGGTAACAGCGGGGTCAGCCAGCAACGGCTGGTTGAAGGCGGCCCAGCTTCGCTCGTAGCCCGCCAATGTTGGAGGTTTCGCGTAGCGCTTCGGTGGGTGTGACAACGCCACGTGCAACCAGATCCACAAGCCGTGTGTTCATGCTGATGAACTCACCTTGCGGCAGGGTCTCTTGCACGATCTGGCGCTCCAAGTCGGCCCACTTCCCGTCTTCGATCAGTTGCTGGGTCTGGCCGGTGCAGAACAGCACATCCATGGCCATATGGAAGCGCTTGCCATCCTTGCCGGGCACAAGCGTCTGGCAAATGATGGCTTCGAGGGTGCCCGAAAGCAGCCGGCGCAGTGCGGGCTCGTTGGGTCCCGCAAAACTCATCAGCTTGCGCAAGGTGCCGTGAATCGTCTTGCCGTGCATGGTGGCGATCAACAGCGCGCCGGTTTCCGAACCTTGAATCGCTTGCTCAGTCGTCTCTGAATCCCGGATCTCACTGGTGAGCAGAACATCTGGCCTCATCCGCAAGGCCTCGTGCATCCCTTCCGCAAAGCTCGGGACGTCATAGCCGACCTCGCGCTGTGTGATGAGACAACGCTTGCGCTCCAGCCTGTACTCGATCGGGTCCTCGATGGTCAGGATGTGGCCATCACGGTTGGTGTTGTGCCAATCGATGATCGACATGGCGGTTGCGGTCTTACCCGCTCCCGTGCGACCCGTAACGAGAACAAGCCCGCTCATCGCCTCGCGCAACTTGGCCAAGAGCGCCGGTGGCATGCCCAGCTCTGTAAGGGGCGTGATCTTCTTAGGCGTCAAGCGCATGAACAGCTTCATGCGACCGGTTTGCGCCAGGAAGAGCGTGTACCGGATGGAGTAATCGCCACGACCGTCGAGGCGGCGGCTGACGGGCCTTCTCATTTCGAGCTCTGGCTTGATGAACTTGTTGAAGAAGTCGCCTGCGTTTTGGTGAACCGTGTCCCCCTCGACCGAACCAGCGAGGTAGTAAACGATGTGTTCGCGGGTGACAAGAAACCTGGGCACTGATGGCAGCAACTCATACAGCGGGCGACTCCCTGCCGCACTCATGACGGCAATGGGCTCGTTCTCTTCGATCACGATGTCAGTGATCGCTGGGGCGCAGGTGAGGGCATGGCGCACCGCCGCGCCAATTCCGTTCCTCTCGTCTGACGGAAGGGTTACACGATCAATGGTGGCTGTTGGGGCGAATTCGTTCATTCCGGTCCTTCAGATGCTTGGCTATGGCTCAATTGGTTGAATCAAAGATGCTGGCTGAGGCTTGCACCTCCAATGGCCTTGGCGAGTCAGCGCGTGCGACAACAGTCGGGTTGGGTTGGTTGGCAGCCAGGAGGGGCACACCGGTGAAGGGCAGCGAGCCCCGAGGCATCACGCCCCACTGCATCAGCACCGATGCAATCTGATTGGCATACCAGCGGCGTCGCGGCGGGGTGTCCGAGTGATACGCGCCGACGGCGTCCCAGGTGTCACCGAGACGCACCATTTGCCGCTTGAGGTGCCAAGCGCCTACATAGGCTGCAATGCACCCATCCCGCAAGGCCCGCTCGTCCACACCGTAGGACCGCAGCATTGGCAGATGAATGGTGTTGATCTGAAAGGCACCAATATCGACCGTGCCGTTTCGATTGCGATTGATCGCGTGCGGCTTGAGTCTTGACTCGTGCCAGCCAATCGCGCGCAATACGTGCTCGTTCACGCCATGGTGGGCGGCCGCATCATTGATGCAGTCGGCCATGGCAGGAGCGAAGCCCATGGCCAACGCCATTGAGCCGACGAAGAGGCAAGTGGCTTTCAAGTCCAAATCCTCTGGACGAACAGGTCAAAGAGGACCGGCATCATTCGCACCAGCAGTACGAAGCCGATGGGCATCAGAACGGCGTAGAGCCAGTCTGCGAGTTCCAGCTTGCCAAAGAACTTGATCCGATCCTCAGCCTTGAGCTGAGTGAATCGCTTGGACAGAAAGTGGCAGATCAGGCGGTGGTACGGCCCTGAAAGGGTTAGAAAGCTCCAGATCCAGAATCCCATTGCGTGCGCAAGGATTCGGCCGTGCCACGACTGAACCAGGGCGTAAACGCGATTTCGAGCAGCGCTCATCTCGGCGGGCGCGTCCAGCTTGTAAAGGTCGCCAAGCTGTAGACCACCACGATTCAGAAGCACGCCAAGAAGGCTGGTGCGCGACATCAACTCGTCGTAGGCATCAAGGACGCTTTCGGCGGCTTGTTCATCAGGGGCTTTCAGTTGCAAGTTCATAAGGAGTCGAAGGTCGAGTGATTGGTGAATACAAGCCTTGCACGACTTTTCGCCAGTTCAAGTGCCACCCCCCAATGCCTCGAGAGCGTCAAGGTCCGCGCCACTGAGCTGCCCAATTGCGTTGATTGGCTGCGGTGCCACGGGAGGCTTCGAAGGCATTGGCTTGCTGGGCTCCCCTGAACTGGCTTCGAGAGGCCTATGACCTTCAGGCTCCCGTGTTGCCGGCAATCGGGCACCGCCGCTGCTGAGCAATCCAAGTCCAAGCGTTGCCAGTTCCAGAAGCTGCAGCCGCGCATTGGCTGAGCTGCTGAGGTGCTGCCCCAAAACAGTACTCTTTGGGATTCGAAGCTGAACGCGGAGCAGACTGCTTTCAGGCGACGGCACTCAATTGCTCCTTGCGTTCGCCGGCAAGACGCCGCTCACCAAATAGCAGGAAGCCCAGGGCAACTGCGAACTGCGGATTGCTAAGCGTGATCACCCGCGCAATCGCTGGGAACTGCTTCTTGACCACGTCGACGAGCAACTCGGCACCACCACCCGCGAGCACGATGCAGGAGATGTCGTTGGCCGAATGGATGATCGGCGCCGCTGCCTCAAGCGTTTGTGCGAGGTTCTGCTGCGCCATTGCACGATGCTGATCAATGTCGAAGCGACCAGGCCCAAGGCTGACGAAGCGCTTGCCCGCCGGCTTCTGCATCGCCTGCTCGTAAATGCTCGCAGGGACAACGATGTGCCCCGAAAGGTCGGGGCGTTGTTGCTGGATCTCTGCCGCAACGCTCTTCTGCAGTTGATCGATGTAGCCTGCGACCCCACCCGGGATTGCTCCGACGCGCTCCGCAAACACGCGCAGCCCTTGCGAGACCAGAACATCCAGCGTGTGCCAACCGAGGTCTAGCGTGAGCACGCGTTCGCTCTCAATGTCCGGCACTTGTGCGGCTGCCGCAAACAGTGCCCCCAGTGCTTGAGCCAAGACCACAACCTTTCGAACCCGAACGGTCACGGTCTCAGTGCTCGATCCCCGCTCCCCCTCAAAGGCCGGGACCTCGTGCGTGCCCTCCAAGACACTGCGCAGGTGCTCCCGATTGCTTGCCAAGGTCGTCATGGGCAAGCCCACGACCAAGAGGTCAATTTCCCTCATCCCTGCCTTGTGCAAGGCGGTCTTCAGCAGTGCCAAGTAAGCAGGTGACTTGCTGTAGTTGTCGTCCCGGTTTCGATTGGCGCCGGGCGGAATCGCAAGTTCGATATCAGGCCCCGCACGAAAGCGCTGGCCATCGACGTCGACCTCCGTCAACTTCAGGGAAGCCTGCATCACGGCGCTTGCGGAGTTACCTGCCGCCACTGGGACCGCGAAGGCTGGAAAGCTGTGTGTTGTGTAGGCGCCTTCAGAAACCCTACGGATCATCTTCAGATGTCCATGTCCAACATCGATGGCAAGAACTCGCATGAAACAGGCCTTATGAAATGTTCGACGAGTTTCCATCTGCTGTCTTGCCGCAAGACTGCAGGCTTTGGGCGTTTCAGAGCATTCCGTGCTGGGCAATGCAACGAAATTGACGGATGTGGCTCGATTGCGGCTCGCTTGAGAGCCGGCGAGGTGCCGAATGCAGCAAAGTCGCCTCTTCCAGGCGCCTTTTTGGCAATTGGCTCGCAGCAGAGCCGTAGAAGGCTCCATAGCGAGCCTCACCCTTTGCCGCTCGCATTGCCGCGGCTAGAAAGTCGGTGCAGGCTCCATGCCGAGCCCGCAGCGGCTCTGCGTTTGCTGCGCTCAGTTTGTTGTGCCGGCTTCGTCAACTCTGCTTGACACAGCCCTTGCTTGTGTTCCAAACTAGCAGCGCGTTCACGCAACAGTAGCTGAGCTGTGTAGCAATCATTCAGCAAGTGGTGGGCGAGCTCAAAGCCCATCGCGCCCGAGGCACACGCCTCCAACAGAAGCGTCAAGTCTTCTGCTTTTCTCGGCCACCCGGCCGGTTTCCCTAGGCGCTAAGACGCGCACTGAACGCCAGTCCATACCTTGTTGGCGCTGCGTTCTGAGCTTTCGTTGACCCAATCACAGTCCAGGCCCGCTTCGGCGAGCCTTTTGTTGGCCTGTGAAGCACAGATCTGTCAAAAACCGAGTGAGTCAGCCTTCAACGCTGTCAACCACTTAGGTCACTTTCGTCAGAGTAATTGCCGGTCAGCACTCTTCTTTCACGTTTCCCAGCGAGCCTCTCCGCGAGGACATGACACCGAGCCAGCCATCTGGCAAGTGCATGCGGCTTGCACCGCTCCGAGTTCGGGCGCAACGGGTAACGCCGATTCAGCACGTTCAGCACTCCATCTGCCGAGCCATCCGCCTTCATGGCCCTGGCCCAAGACGCAGCACTCCACACCAGTACCGCCGGCCCTAAGGGTTTCGCGATCTTGGCGATGGAGCGGGTGAGTGAACGAACGCGGCCCTAAGGGC
>JBKCVH010000311.1:0-4444 GCA_046317675.1 Burkholderiales bacterium | reverse complement strand
CTTGCAGGCCGCCCTCTTGAACCGTGAAGGACAAGCCCTGGGTGCCCATCTCCAGGTCCACCGCTTGCACGCGAGCGGCTTGGTGCTGCGAACAGGTCCAAACTTCCAGGCCACGAGCTGCCGCGTCTTGCGCCAACAGCGCGCCTTGAGGGTCATCCACGTTGACGACGGCGGTGCGCAACCCGGGCCATGCGAACAGCTCGGCCTTGGCCTGCCAGTAGGCCTGCATGCTGCCGTGGTAATCGAGGTGGTCTTGTGTGAAATTGGTGAAGATGGCCGTGCGGATGCGGGTGCCGTCCAGGCGTCTTTCAGCCAAGCCGATGGAAGAAGCCTCGATGGCGCAAGCGCTGGCACCCTGGCGCACCAACTCTGCAAAGTGCTGCTGCAGCCGCATGGGGTCGGGCGTGGTCATGCCGGTGTCGGCCAAAACCTGCGCTGGTGCCTGACCCGCTGTCTGCCCCGCTGCTTGCCCCGCTGTTTGCCCAGATCTCTGGGGCAGTCCCATGCCCAATGTGCCCACCAGCCCGCAACTGCCACTGCCGCCATGTGCGTTGAGCGCCTGGGCCAGCCACCAAGCTGTTGAGGTTTTGCCGTTGGTCCCCGTGACGGCCAACACGTCCAGCCCCTGCGAAGGCTCACCGTGCCATGCCGAGGCCAGCGGGCCACAAGCGCGCTTCAGATCACGCAGGAGCGCCACGCCTTGCGCGGGCAAATCGAAAGACTCCGAGCCCAGGTCTTCCACCAAACAAGCCGCTGCGCCGCGCGCCAGGGCATCGCCCACGAAACGGCGCCCGTCGGTGGCGGCGCCCGGCCAGGCGATGAAGCCATCACCCGGCTGGATGCTGCGGCTGTCGACCCGCAGCGTGCCGCGCACCTGCTGGCGTAGCCAGTGCAGCGCGGCTGGGGTGTCTGCCAGCAAGGGTGTTCGATTCATCAGAACGACTCCACCACCGGCGAGGTCACCACTTCAGGCTTCACCGACATATCGGGCTGCACACCCAACATGCGCAAGGTTTGCTGCACCGTCTCTGCGAACACCGGGGCCGCCACATCGCCACCGTAAAACTTACCGTCACTGGGCTCGTCGATCATCACGGCCACCACGATGCGCGGCTTGTCAGCAGGTGCCAGGCCCACGAAAAAGCCGCGGTACTTTTTATCGGCGTAGCCCGTGCCTTCCTGCTTGCGGGCGGTTCCGGTTTTGCCGCCCACTGAGTAGCCCACGGTCTGGGATTTGGGTGCGGTGCCGCCGGCGCCTGTTGCCAGATGCAGCATCTCGCGAACCTGCGCTGCATGTTCTGCCGACATGACACGTTGACCGCCCACGGCGTGATCAACCTTCAGCAAGCTGGGCATCACCATTTCGCCGTCGCGCGCGAACACGGTGTAGGCGCGCGCCAGTTGAAACAGGCTGGTGGACAGGCCGTAGCCATAACTCATGGTGGCCTGCTCGATGGGCCGCCATGTTTTGTATGGACGCAAACGGCCACTGGCAACTCCAGGGAATGGGACCGGCGGCTTCTGACCAAAACCCACGGCGCTGTAGGCCTCCCACATCTGGCGCGGCTGCATTTGCATGGCCAGCTTCACGGTGCCGACGTTGCTGGACTTTTGCAGCACCTCGCTCACCGTCAGCACGTCGTGCGGGTGGGCATCGGTGATCGCGGAGCCGCCAATCTGCAAGCGCCCTGGCCCGGTTTGGATCACGGTGCTGGGCTTGGCAATGCCTTGTTGCAAAGCCAAGGCGGTGATGAAAGGCTTGACGGTCGAGCCCGGCTCGAAGGTGTCCGTTAAGGCGCGGTTGCGCAGCTGAGCGCCGCTCAGGTTCTGGCGGCGCATGGGCGAATAGCTGGGGTAATTGGTCAGCGCCAAAACCTCGCCTGTGCGGGCATCCAACACCACCACACTGCCGGCCTTGGCTTTGTGCCTCTGCACAGCCTCGCGCAGCTTGGCCCAAGCGAAGTACTGCACCTTGCGGTCGATGGACAGTTGCAGGTCTTGTCCATCGACGGGTACCAGCTGATCGCCCACGTCTTCCACGACTTGGCCCAAGCGGTCCTTGATGACACGGCGCGAGCCTGGGCGCCCAGCCAGCTGCTCGTTGAAGATCAGCTCGACGCCCTCTTGTCCCCGGTCTTCGACGTTGGTGAAGCCCACCACGTGGGCCAAAGCCTCACCCTCAGGGTATTGCCGACGGTACTCTTTGCGGAAATGCACGCCTTTGATCTGCAGCGCCTCGATCTTTTGCGCCACGGCGTCATCGACCTGCCGCTTGAGCCAGACAAAGGTTTTGTCTTCGTCGGCCAGACGGCGGTTGAGGTTGGCTGGCGTCATCTCCAGCAGCTGCGCGAGCGCTTTCAGGCGTTGTGGATCGCGCTCGATGTCTTCTGGAATAGCCCAAACGCTGCGTGCCTGCACGCTGGACGCGAGGATCAGACCGTTGCGGTCAAGGATGCGACCCCGATTGGCGGGCAACTCCAGCGTGCGCGCAAAACGCACCTCGCCTTGGCGCTGGAAAAAGTCGTTGCCCACCACCTGCACGTAGGCTGCACGACTGGCCAGGGCCAGAAAGCCCAAAGCCATCGCCGCCACGATAAGTTTGCTGCGCCACACAGGGGTGGGCGATGCCAGCAAGGGGCTGGAGGTGTAGCGCAGACCTCTGCTCATGGAATGGTGCCCCCACGCTCGGCACTGGCGTTGCCTCCCTGCCCCCCAAGGGGGCGCTGCCCGACTTGGGACGGCCCGGCGTCGGGCAGGGTGCCCCCACGCTCGGCACTGGTCTCGGGCAAGCGCACGTAGCGGGTGATGGCCGGTGTGGCCACGCGCATTTGCAGCTCATTGCGGGCCAGGCGCTCGACTCGTGCCGGCGTGCTTTGGGCGCGTTGGTCCACTTCGAGTCGGTCGGCCTCGATCGCCAACGCTCGGCCTTGGGCCTCTGCGCGGTCAAGGGCTGCGGTGAGGCGGCGCGACTCGTACTGCACGCGCACCAAGTAAAGCGCACTGAACACGACTGCGAGCAGCAAAAGCAAGTTGACGCGCGTCATGCTTGGCTCCCGCGCACCGAGAAATCCGCCCTGGGCACATCGGTGCGCTTGGCCACCCGCATCACCGCGCTGCGCGACCTGGGATTGGCCGCCACTTCCTGCGAGCTGGCGCGCACGCGGCCCAAGGCTGTAAGCGCCAAGGGGGGGCTGCCCTGCAGCATCCAGCCCGGGGCTCGGCGGTCCACCACCTCGCGCGCGTGGCGGGCGATGAACTGCTTGACGATGCGGTCTTCCAGTGAATGAAAACTGATCACCACCAAACGTCCTTGCGGCTTGAGCACAGTGAGCGACGCGTCTAGCGCCGCTTGCAGCTCTTCAAGCTCGGCATTGATGAAAATCCGAAAAGCCTGAAATGTGCGCGTTGCAGGGTTCTGGCCCGGCTCGCGGGTTTTGACCGCGCCAGCCACGAGGGCGGCCAACTCGGCGGTGCTTGCAACAGGCCGCCCTTCCTGTCGGCGAGCAACAATCGCCTTTGCAATCGGAACAGCAAACCGTTCTTCGCCATGGTCACGAATCACCTCCGCAATGGTTGGGGTGTCGGCGGTTTCCAGCCACTGAGCCACGCTTTTGCCACGCGTGGTGTCCATGCGCATGTCCAGCGGGCCGTCGCCGCGAAAAGAAAAGCCACGCGCCGGGTTGTCGATTTGGGGTGAGCTGACGCCCAAGTCCATCAACACACCGCTGGCGCTGGCTTCCGGCAACTCGCCCAAGGCGGAAAAGCCTTCGTGTCGAACGACCACCCGAGGGTCTGCCAGTGCCAGCGCATGGGCGACGGCTTCCGGGTCCTTGTCGAACACCGTCAGGCGCCCGCTGGACGACAAGCGCTGCAAGATCAAGCGCGTATGCCCGCCTCTGCCGTAAGTGGCGTCGACATAGTGTCCGTCCGGGTTGATCTGAAGGGCCTCGATGGCTTCGCTCAACAAGACGGTGGTGTGTGACCATGTGGGCTCCACCGCTGCGGCTCAGAAAGAAAAATCTCGTAGGGCTTCGGGTATCTCGCCCTGCATGGCCTGAGCCTCTTGCGCCTCGTACTGGGCGCGATCCCAGAGCTCGAAGTGGTTGCCCATACCGAGCAGCATGGCGTCGCGGGTGAGACCAGCGGCGGTGCGCAGCTCGGGCGATATCAACACGCGCCCGGTGGCGTCCATGTCCACGTCCATGGCGTTGCCCAACAGGATGCGCTTCCACCACTGCGCCGACATCGGCAGCGCCGCGATGCGCTCGCGGAACTGCTCCCAAGCCGGGCGCGGAAACACCATGAGACAGCCGTGCGGGTGGCGCGTGATCGTGAGTTGGCCGCCGGCGGTGGCACTGAGCACGTCGCGGTGCCGGGTCGGCACAGACAGCCGCCCCTTGGCATCCAGACTCAGCGATGAAGCGCCTTGAAACACGACCTGATC
>JBKCVH010000310.1:0-10801 GCA_046317675.1 Burkholderiales bacterium | reverse complement strand
CGCCAAGCTGCGCGCCACCAAGCGCATTGCCAACCCCGGCTGCCACGCCAGCGCCTTCATCTTGGCGCTGCGCCCCTTGGTGGATGCTGGCTTGGTGCCCGTGAACGCACGCATCAGCTGCAACTCCATCACCGGCTACTCGGGCGGCGGCAAGACCATGATTGCCCAGTACGAAGCCGGTGGCGATGCCAAGCTCAACAGCCCCCGCCCCTACGCACTCACGCTCACCCACAAGCACCAGCCAGAAATGGCGGCCCACACCGGCCTCGCGCACGCCCCCTTGTTCCAGCCCATCGTGGGCCCGTTCTACAAAGGCCTGACGGTGAGCGTGCCCCTGCACCTGGCCGACCTCAAGCCCGGCACTACGCCCGAACTGCTGCACGCCGCCCTGGCCGCCCGCTACAGCGGCGAGCCCTTTGTGCGCGTGCTGCCGCTGCGCGACGCCGAGGCCTTGAAAGAAGGCTTTTTTGACGTGCAAGCCTGCAACGACAGCAACCGCGTGGACCTCTTCGTGTTCGCCAGCGAGCAGCACGCCATGGTGATGGCGCGCCTGGACAACCTGGGCAAAGGCGCCAGCGGCGCCGCGGTGCAAAGCATGAACGTGCACCTGGGTTGCGACGAAGGCTTGGGCCTGTGAGCCTGCGAGCCAGCGCGGCCCTGCTGGCTTTGATCGGGTTGTTGGGATGGGCGGCCCCGCTTCGGGCCGCCGAGCTCACCGGCCAAGAGGTTGTGCTGCTGCAGCCCGATGCCGAACTGCGCGCCCGCGTGCCCTCGGTGGACGCCTACGGCGACTACATCAACGCCCAGCGCGCCGGCTGGTTTGAACTCTTTCAGGCCACCAAGCTGCCGCAGCCCACGGCGGGTTTTGTGGTGCTCGCCGTGCGCCCCGGCCAGCAAGCGCGCCTGTGGCTGGACTTCGACCCGCCCCTGCCGCCCGCGCTGGCCCAAAGTCTGCAAGACCGCAGCCGCCGGCTCATGCCGCCCGTGGTGCGCGGCGGCCCGGTGCTGCTGGCGCTCAAGCTCAGTTTGGATGGCGCCGCTTGGCCTGCCAAAGCGGCGCCCGAGCCGGCCGCTTGGCGGCAAGCGGCTGCGCTGATGGGCCAGGCGGTGGACGTGGCCGACTTGGTGCAGTTGATCTGGGACCGGCCCTCGCCCTGAGGGCCTGCGGTTTAGCGCAGGGCCGGCTTCATTCAGCCGCCAGCGGCGGAAACACCGCCACCGCATTGGCCTCTAAGCGCGCCATGCAGGCCAAGAACAGCGGGCTGCTCACCCAAGCCGCCAGCCACACTCGCACCGCTGGCAGCGGCGCACCCTCCCACCACGCAGGGTCCACTGCCGCGAACTGGCGAACAAACGGGAACACCGCCAAGTCCGTGGCGCAGGCCTGGGCACCGCCCAGAAAAGGCTGCTGCTGCAGCCGCGCCTCCAGCGGCTCCAGCAACAAGCTCACCGCCAAAGCGCGGTGTTGCTCTGGCGTCTTCCCTTCATCGGCATAGCGGTTGGGGTACTTGTAGCGGTCCAGCTGCTTCTTGAACTCGCCATCGTTGCACCACAGCAGCTCCAGGTTCTCGCTCGTCTGGGCGGCTTGCCACCAAGGCGTTGGCTCGGCACCGGCCAACGCCCAAGCCATGATGTCCCAGCTCTGCTCCAGCACGCGGCCATCCGCCAGCCGCAGCACCGGCACCGTGCCCTTGGGCGACAGCGCCAGCATCTCGGCCGGCTTGTCGCGCAGCACGATCTCGAACACCTGGAAAGGCTGCCGGGCCACCAGCAGCGCCATGCGGGCGCGCATGGCGTAGGGGCAGCGGCGGTAGCTGTAGAGCAGGGGGAGTGAGGGGCTGGGCATGCGCGAGGGGCGGGGGCGGTGCGGACGGTGGGAAGCAGTCGGGCTGCTTGACGCTGGTTGCACCAGTTCGTCAAGTGCGGATGAAGCGAGGGCTTGTGATCTGCGTGCTGGTCGGGATGGTGGATCGGGCGGCAGTCAATGATGTTTTGAAAGAGCAGAGTGCTGTGTCTATCAAGTTCTTAGCGTGAGGCTTGTGCCAACGCTCTCGCCTGCTGGGCTTGCGGAGTAATCGGTCACCCTCCGCTCGCCGCAAATTGACCAAAGTGCAACCTGAGCTCAAAAACTTGAGGCCAGTAGCTCAAGCAATTAGTACCGCCTTACTTGAGAAAACAAGCGCTCAACAGATTGGCAGTCAATCGCCTTGGTTGTCTGTGCTTCCTATGGAAGGCATGAACCTAATTTGCTGTCCGTTGTCACCAGGAAAGTGGAAGAAGCTGGCTCGACTCTCTTGGTCAACCAGGTCAATATTAACTATATGATGCATCTTCGGTGGAGCTGTATCTGAATGCAGTGATAGGCCTAGTTCGTCGGTATTTATTTCAACAAATAGGGCTGAGAAGTCATACTCGTAGCATTTGCCTAAGATTTTTAGGTCGGTCGATGGGAATTTTTTCTTGTATATCTGATTATAGTGAGGCTGAAAGTACCTAATTAATGCAGCTTCGGCGATTGATATTTGCTCGCGAACTCTAAGCGGATTTTCAAGAATGCTAACAAACCTGGCTGAGTCTCTGTTGTCATTTACTGCCTTTTTCGAAATGCCATCGAAGCTTGCAATTAACCGATACGGCTCGTATTCGACCGTTAGAACGAAGATTTCGCTGTCTGGGGATGTGTAGCTCGCATCAGCGAGTATTTTTTGCAGCGTTCCGTGATTCTTTAAGCGATCTCTAGCGGTCCTACTTCCGTTGCCAAATGCTTGGCCTACGTATAAAACCTTTAGTTTTCTAAAAATGTGATTTGTGGTGTGAGGGCTGTGCCCAACACTTATGGCGCTTGCGGGCAGAAAGCGGACGCACTCTCCATCTTTGTCAAAGGTTTGAATTTCTCTGTGGGGGTATTTAGAAAGCCTCAGCTCGACGGCTTCGTCAAGAAGAGGAAACTCAACTGAAAAACTCTCGTGGTTTTCTATCCCATCAATTTTGTAGATAATGCGCCCGCATATCTTTCCGTCTTCATACAAGAAGCTGCTCTTGTCAAAGGAAATTGCTGGTCTTTCGCATATCAAGTAGATGTGGCAGTTCTTGGAGATATCCTCATCATCCTTTGATATTGTTCCATCAGAGGAGAGTTGAGTGGCCGGCATCAAGAGCCATCTTGCACTGCAAAGGTTTATGCCGAATTCGGACAGGAACTTTCTTTTTGTTTTCGTCATGGTAGGTATTTGAGGGGTTCGGGTGCTTGCGGAAACTGGCAGGCGATCTGGTCGCCGCACTACCTCAAATTGGCATAGCGACAAGCAAATGAAGCTAACAGGACGATGAACCCAACGCCAAAGACGGAACCTTTAGGACAGCGGAGCAAGAAAGTGGTGACCAGCCGCAGCGGCGCCGCCAGGGCGAAAAAGACAGCGGTTGTGGCAAGGATCGTGGCAAGTTGTGGCGCCGCACCGGCTACTAGGGCGAGTAGCACCAGCGCCATAGCCGCAATCAGAAACGGCTCCATCTGTGGCGCGACCAATTGCAGCAATACGCCTCCGAGCCAAGCGATTGCCAGGAATAGGGTGGAAACTAGAATCTTGGCCCACTGAGCAGCGACGTAGCTCACCCCGTTCCTAAGGCTTTGATCGATGCTGCCTTGCAGCGGCCCAACGATTCTTTGGATCGCTGAGTTGACCACTCCCCGTTCTTTGTCATTGAGAAAGTAGTCTGTCGCCATCAACACGGAGGCGACAA
Source organism: Burkholderiales bacterium (assembly GCA_046317675.1). Taxonomy (GTDB): domain Bacteria; phylum Pseudomonadota; class Gammaproteobacteria; order Burkholderiales; family Burkholderiaceae_C; genus Inhella. The sequence goes on along the minus strand of JBKCVH010000310.1, from coordinate 7,060 downwards.
CCTGCAAAGCCAGAATGGTTGAATCTTTATACACAGCGCAAATATCTACCTATGGTTTATGTGAAGCTTGGTTTCCATGTGAGGCGCAAGGGTTTGATATGCCAAATCGCACTGTTAAAAACAAACAAAAGCGTTGGGCCACACGGCGTCGCCTTCTGGACTAAATACTCGACGCGAGGTTGGGGTGGCTTTATTTGGCACTAACTGTTGGGCAGCTGGCGCAACGGAGGGGCTTTGACAACTCATGCCCCCGACGCTGGCTCAGTATGCCGCCGCACGCTGCCGTTGACCTGTAAGGCAAGCGCCGTGTTTTTGCGCTTCGTTACTTGCCACGCAGTCCTTGCGCGTCAGGGGCCTGGTCCGTTGCTGCGCCTGTTGCCCCACAGTCAACGCGCCTGGTTCAAGCCATCCCCGCCTCCCGCCACAAGCGCTCACGCACCCGCGCCACCTGCTCTAGCGGCAAGCCCTCCGGCCGCCCCGTGGCAAACGGCGGCTCTGGCGCGTACTCCAATCGCAAAGTGGCGTCTTGCGCCGCCTCTTGCCCATCCAACTCGGCCAGCAAGCGAAACGCCATGTCCATGCAGGCGGTCACGCCGCCGCCGGTGACCACCGGGCCGTCGATGACCACGCGGGCGGGGTCGGGCGTGGCGCCGAAGTGCACCAGCAGTTCGCGAAACGCCCAGTGGCTGGCGGCGCGGCGGCCTTGCAGGAGGCCGGCTGCGCCCAGCAGCAGGGAGCCGGTGCAGGCGCTGGCTACGCAGCGGGCGGCGCGGCCTCGGGTGGCGATCCAGCGCAGCAGCGGGCCGTCTTGCATCAGCGCGGTTTGGCCGGGGCCGCCGGCCAGCACCAGCAGGTCGAGTGGGGGGCAGTCGTCGAGGGTGGTGGTGGGGGTCAGGGCCAGGCCGACGTCGCTCATGACGGGGTTCAAGTCTTTCCAAACGTGGTGGAGCTGCGTGTTGGGGCGGCTGGCCAGAACTTGGGCGGGGCCGATGAAGTCCAGGGCGGTGATGCCGGGGAACAGGAGCATGCCGACTTGAAGTGGGGTGGTCATGGTGGGGGCTCGGTGCGTTGAAGAGGTGTGCATCGTGCGCCGCAAGGGGTTTGGCAGCCATGACAATGATTCGATGAATCCTGCCATCCCTCACCAAAGCGCACGCCAAAGCGCACGCCAAAGCGCACACCAAAGCCCACACCACAGCGCCCACACCATCGGCTTGCTGGTCTTTCCGGGCAGCCAGCTGCTGGATGCTGCCGGCCCCGCCGATGTGTTTGACGTGGCCAACCGGCTGGCGCCGGCGCCGATGTACGCGGTGCGGCTTCTCTCCCCTGCGGGCGGGCGGGTGCGCACCAGCAGCGGGGTGGCGCTGGCCACCGAGGCGGCCACGCCGGCGCGTTTGGTGCGCTTGCACACCTTGCTGCTAACGGGCGCGGCGCGCGAGGCGGAGCTGCGCGCTGCAGCGGCTTGCGCCGGCACGGCGCGGGCGGTGCGGGCTGCGGCGCCCGGGCTGCATCGTTTGGGGTCGGTGTGCTCGGGCGCCTTCTTGCTGGCGGCTTGGGGTTTGCTGGACGGGCACCGCGCCACCACGCACTGGGCGGGTGCGGCGCGGCTGCGGCAGGGCTTTCCGGCGGTGCGGGTGGAGGAAGACGCGCTGTACGTGCAAGACGGCCGGCTGTGGACCAGCGGCGGCGTGACGGCCGGCATCGACATGGCGCTGGCCATGGTGGCGCTGGACGGTGGGCGCTGGCTGGCGGCGCGGGTGGCGCAAGAGTTGATCTTGCCGGCGCACCGGGTGGGCAACCAGAGCCAGTACGCCGAGGTGTTGCAGGCGCAAGCCGGGCGCTACGGGAGCTTGGTGGACTGGGCGCGGGCGCGCCTGACCGAGCCTTTGACGGTGGAGCACTTGGCCGAGCAAGCGGGCGAGAGCCCGCGCAGCTTTCACCGCCACTTTGTGGAGGCCACGGGGCAAACGCCGGCGGCCTTTGTGGAGCAGCTGCGCCTGCAGGCAGCGCGCGAACAACTCGCCGCCGGCGCCAGCGTCAAAGCCGCCGCGCGGGCAGCGGGCTTTGGCAGCGACACGGTGATGGGCCGCGCCTTCCAGCGGCGGCTGGGCCTATCGCCCGCCGAGTACCGGCGCACCCAGGGGCACGCCGCACTCGCGGGGTCACTGGCTTGATCAGGCCCGCACTTAGATCCAAGCCGCCTTGTAGTCCCTTGCGTACGTGGCCACCGTGCGCGGCGCGCGGCCGGTGATGGTCTCCACAGCGTTGGTGGTGCGCTCCGAATCGCCGGCCTTGAAGTAACCCCGGATCACGAGCAAGAACTCGCCGCAGTCAGCCGGCAAGCCGGCAGCCAGCAAGCCTTCGCGCATGGCTTCGGGTGGGATGTCGGTGTAGCCAATGCGCTTTCCGGTGGCTTTGCTCGGCTGGGGCGGCCTCGGGTGGCGATCCAGCGCAGCACTGGGCCGACTTGCATCAGCGCAGTTTGGCCGGGACAAGCCAGCCGCTTGCAGACGAGCGGCGGGAACGCGGTGGGCCTTCCCTCGCCTGGCCCGAGTGCGACTTGTTCAAGTCCCAATTTGGGACTATGCTTCGGCACATGCGAGTGATTGCCGTGTCTACCTTGCGGGCCTTCTGGGAGCGCTATCCCGATGCCGAGCAGCCGCTGAAGGCTTGGTACGAGGAAGCCGCCAGTGCGACGTGGACCCAGCCCGCAGAGATCAAGGCGCAGTACCGCAGCGCCAGCGTGCTGAAAAACCGTCGTGTGGTTTTCAACATCAAGGGCAATGACTACCGGCTGATCGTGGCCGTTGCGTACAAGTTGCAGATCGTCTACGTGAAGTTTGTCGGCACCCACAAGGAGTACGACGCCATCGACGCAGAAACCATTGAGTCGGCCTGACCGACCCCGGAGCAAGACATGGACATTCGCCCTATCCACACCGAAGAAGACTACAAGGCCACGCTCAAAGAGATCTCGGCCCTGATGGACTCCGACCCTGATCTGGGCACGCCGGAGGGGGACCGCCTGGACATTCTGGCCACGCTGGTGCAAGCGTATGAGGCCAAGCACGTGCCCATCACTTCGCCGGATCCGGTGGAGGCCATCAAGTTCCGGATGGAGCAGAGCGGACTGTCTGTCAAAGATCTTGAGCCAATCATTGGCAAGAGCAACCGTGTCTATGAAGTGCTAAACCGCAAGCGACCCTTGACGCTGGCCATGATTCGCAGGCTGCACCATAGCTTGGGTATTCCGGCCAATGTGCTGATAGCGGAAACAGTGGCCGGATGATGGCCACCCGAGGCGATTGCGCATCGACCTCATTGACCGATCTGTAAGAGCAGCAGAGGGATGGCCCCCTCGCTGTTTCGAGCGAAGAGGCCAACACCATTCCGAAAGACTTGATGGCGAAGCGCTTGGCAGAGGCTTTGCTGCGCGTGCGGGCCCAGCACCGTTGCTGAGCTCAGCGCCGCGCATTCGCTTGCTCAGGCCCAAGCGGCCTTGTAGTCCCTTGCATACGCGGCCACCGTGCGCGGCGCGCGGCCGGTGATGGTCTCCACGGCGTTGGTGGTGCGCTCCGAGTAGCCGGCCTTGAAGTAACCCAGGATGACGAGCAAGAACTCGGCGTAGTCGGCGGGCAAGCCGGCGGCCAGCAGGCCTTCGCGCATGGCCTCAGGGGTGATCTCGGTGTAGCCAATGCGCTTGCCGGTGGCTTCGCTCAGCAGGGCGGCCACTTGGTGGTGGTCCAGGGCTTCGGGGCCGGTGAGGTCGAAGTCTTGGCCGTTGAAGCGGTCGCTGAGCAGCAGCGCGGCGGCGGTGGCGGCGATGTCGCGGGCGTCGATGAAGCTGCCTTTGGCGTTGGCCACCGGCAGGAAGATTTGGCCTTGCTGGAGGATGCCCTGGATCCAGAAGGTGTTGAAGTTCTGCATGAACCAGTTCGGGCGAATGATGTTGAAGGCCAAGCCCGAGGCTTCGAGGTGGCGTTCGGCCACGCGCAGCGGGGCGGTATCAATGGCGTTGGCGCCCATGGCGCTCATCAGCACCACCTTCTTCACGCCCTGGGCGCGGGCGGCGTCCACCAGCGGGTTCAGCAGCAGGTCTTGGCGGGTGTGGCCGGGGGGCGCCAGGAAGAAGGCGCTGTCGACGCCGGCAAAGGCGGTGTCCCGGCCTTCGCCGGTGAGCAGGTTCAGGTGGACTTGGTCGGGCGCGGTGGGCGTGCGGCTGGTGGCTTTGCGCACGGTGTGGCCGGCGTCAAGCAGCAAGCGGGACAGTTCAGAGCCGACGGTGCCGCTGGCGCCAATGACGAGGATGGTGGACATACGAGAACTCCAAGAAACGTTGCGATGGCGCCATTGTTCTGCGATTGAGCTGTACGATGAATGGCTAGCAGTTCACAATTCATGTCTTCGCGTTCTTTTCTTCGAACCATGAATACAAGCTCACTCGACCTCTTGAGCGACTTGCTGCAGCAAGCCGGCATGCGCCGCCGCCTACTGGGCCAGCGCGCCGTGCCGGCGAGCGTGGCCCTGCGCTTCCCCTGCGAGAAGAGCATTGGCCTGCACGTGGTGACGCACGGGCAAGTGCATGTGCACGCGCCCGGCTTGGCAGCACCTTTGGCCCTGCGGGCGGGCGACATTGCCGTGATGGCGCGGGGCTGCGAGCACTTTTTGAGCGTGGACCCGGCCCTGGACGGGCTGCCGGTTGAGACCATTGGCATGCCCTCGAATGAAGTTCCCGAGGCTGGTGCGGCCGTGGTCATTGGCGGCGCCTACCAACTCTGGAACGCCCCGCTGCACCCCTTCTTCAAGGAGATGCCGGCTTGGTTTGTGGTGCGGGCCGATGAGGTGCCCAAGCTTGGCCCCCTGGCCCTCACGGTGGGCCTGCTGACCGACGAACTGCGCCAACCCGGCATGGGCGCCGAGACGGTGCTGAACGGCATGCTGGATGTTGTGTTCACCTACCTGCTGCGCGAGATGCTGGCCCGGCACGCGGATGCCTCGGCCGGCTGGGCGCAGGCTGTGCGCGACCCCCAAGTGCACCGGGCGCTGGCGCTGATGCAAGGCAACCCAGCGCGCGCTTGGACCTTGGAGGGCTTGGCCAGCGAGGCCGGTCTTTCGCGCACCGGACTGGCCGAGCGCTTCCGTGAGGCGATGGGCGAAACGCCGCTGGCCCACCTGCGCACCTTGCGCCTACAGGCCGCCATGCGTTTGCTCGGCCAAACCGAGCAAACGCTAGAGCAAGTGGCCCAGGCAGTGGGCTACCAAGATGCCTTCAGTTTCTCGAAGGCTTTCAAGCGCGAGGTGGGCTTGTCGCCCCGCGAGTTCCGGCGGCGGGATGAAGCCGACCGGGCGCTGGCTTATCGGTTTTAGGGCCGGTTATTGCAGTACGAGTTCCACGCGCCGGTTCCTGGCGCGGCCGGCCTCGTCGGCGTTGCTGGCTTTGGGCGCGAGGCTGGCGACGCCACGGGCTAGCACACGGGCAGGGGCGATGCCCTGGCGCTGCAGCGCCGCCACGACGGACTCGGCGCGCGCTTGGCTCAGGGCCAGATTGGCGTCGAGGCTGCCCACGTTGTCGGTATGCCCAACGATGTAGACCTTCCACTGCGGCTGACTCTTGAGAAGCGCGGCCAGTTCGTCAAGCTGCGTTTGGCTTTCGCTGCGTAGCGTCGCTTTGCCGGTGTCGAACAAGAGGCCGTCAACCACCACATGACCCTGCGAGGCCAAGCCGCCTTGCAGGGCGTTGGCATTGACCACAACCTGCCCGGTTTGCATGGCCTTGGGCTCAATGATCTGGATGAAGGTCGCGGCGGCGTCGGTGCGGTTGTTCACGGCCTGCGTGGTGAGCACCAGCACATGCCAGTCGACGCCACTGCGGTTCAGGGTTCCATAGAGGAAGCGGACTTCGTCGTACGACAGGGGTGCACTGGCGTTGAAGTTGCTGCGGCCGTCGGCGGATCGGATGGGTTGTTGAGCAAAGCGCATGGAGTCGCGCCAAGCCAAGGTGTTGGCCATGGTGCCGTACAGGCTGTCGCAACGCTGTTCGCAGCTGAAGCGTTTCTTGAGTCCGGCAGCCATCAAGGCTTGTTCGTAGTTGCGGTGCACCTCGGCGCGGCTCTTGCCAGCGGGGGCTAGGTAAACAAGCCGCGTGAGACGGCCTTCAGCGCGCTGCGGTTCCAGCCAGCGGCTGCCTTGGTTCTTGTTCTGGGTCGGGAAGAAGGTTTCTTCCCAATCCGACTGTCGATAGCCAATGAGTCGCGAGCCTTCAAAGCGCTGGATCAGCGGATGGTCGGTGGCGTTCGGTACCTCGTCCTGGGCACAGGCGGGGTTCCATGCGAGGTTGAAGAACAACATCAGGCACAGGGCGAGGCGGGCGGTCATCGGCAGTCTCCGAGAGCTTGTTCAGGGGGGGCCTCTTCACGCAGTCTTGCAAGCGGTTGGGGTGTCCTTAAACACCATGCCGCTTGAACCAAGCCAAGCCTTTGGCCCAGGCCTCTTTGGCGTCGGCCTCGCGGTACATGGGGCGGTAGTCGGCGTGGAAGCCGTGGTCGGCGTCGCGGTAGAGCACGAACTCGCTGGTGCGCGCGGCCGGGTTGGGCGAGGCGGCCAAGGCGTTTTGCATCTGGGCCACGGTGGCGTTCGGAATGCCGCGGTCTTGGCCGGCGTAGAGGCCGAGCACGGGGCCGTGCATCTTGCTCACCACATCAATAGGGTGCTTGGGGGTGAGTGGGCTGGTGTTGCCCAGCAGGCGGCCGTCCCAGGCCACGCCGGCTTTCACCTTGGGGTTGTGGGCGCTGTACAGCCAGGTGGTGCGGCCGCCGTAGCAAAAGCCGGTCACGGCCAGGCGCTTGGCGTCGCCGCCGTTGGCAGCGGCCCAGGCGGCGCAGGCGTCGAGGTCGGTCATGACCTGCGCATCGGGCACTTGGCTGATGACTTCGCGGATCAGGGTTTGGGTGTCGGGCTGTTTGGTGGCGTCGCCTTGGCGGTCGAACAGCGACGGGGCGATGCAGAGGTAGCCGGCTTTGGCAAAGCGGCGGGTCACGTCCAGGATGTGCTCGTGCAGGCC
>JBKCVH010000309.1:0-7516 GCA_046317675.1 Burkholderiales bacterium | reverse complement strand
GCAGGGAGTTTCTGGCCGGCCCTTGTCTTGGCGTCAGAGCCGGGAACCCCCAGCCGCAGGCTGGGGGCGAGCGCATTCGGGGCTTGAACTTTTGCCTCCTTTTGGTTCAAGCCAAAAGGAGGTGCGGGTGCAGGGGCGCACAGCCCCTGCGGGCTCTTGGCAAAGGCACAAGGCCCGGCCAGGCCATCAAAAAGAACCAAGAATGAAAGCCATCCAAGACCTCATCCCCCCCGCCAGCCGCGTCCTAGACCTCGGCTGCGGCTCCGGCGCCCTCCTCGCCGAACTCACCCAAAACAAGCAATGCACCGGCTACGGCATCGAACTCGATGACCAAAACCTCATCGCCTGCGCCCAGCGCGGCGTTAACGTGCTGCAGCTGAACTTGGAGCAGGGCCTCTCCATGTTCAAAGACCAAAGCTTTGACGTGGTGCTGCAACTGCAAACCCTGCAGCAAGTGCGCCATGCCGCCGAGATGCTCAAAGAGACCGTGCGCGTGGGCAAGCGTGGCATCGTCAGCTTTCCGAACTTTGCGCACTGGCCCAACCGCTTGCAGGTCATGCTCGGCCGCATGCCGGTCACCCGCACATTGCCCTACCAGTGGCACGACACGCCGAACATCCGCGTGGGCACGCACGCCGACTTCGCGCTGCTGTGCGAGCGCCTCGGCATCCGCGTGCTGGCTTCCTTTGGCCTGCGCGGCACCGAGCGGGTGGACCAGTTCCCCAACCTCTTGGCCCCTGTGGCCGTGTTCGTGATCGAGAAAAAGTGAGGCACACATGATTGGCTACATCACCTTGGGCACCCAAGACCTTCAACGCGCCGCGGCGTTCTACGACGAGTTGCTCGGCCTGCTTGGTATGACGCGGCAGATGGCCTGGCCCACCGGCATTTGCTGGGGCCGCAACAAAGAAGATGTGATGTTCGCCGTGTGCACGCCCTTCAATGGCGAAGCCGCCAGCGCAGGCAACGGCACCATGGTCGCCTTGATGGCGCCCGACGAGGCCACGATTCAAGCCGTGCATGCCAAGGCTTTGGCACTGGGCGGCACCTGCGATGGCCCACCGGGCCCGCGTGGCGACGGCTTCTATGCGGCTTACTTTCGCGACCTCGACGGCAACAAGCTCAACGCCTTTTTGATGAAGTAAGTCGCCTGCGGCGCGCCTGCCGGTATTGCTGCAAGCTACAGCGCCAGCACTGCTCGCCAATTTGAGCTTCCGTCACCACCATTCGTGTCGCGGCATGTGCCGTGAACCGATGGATGTCACATGGACTTTCAGTCCCGCCGACTTGCTCGAAATGCTGCCTGCTTGCTGGCAGCGACCTCGCTTCTCAGTGCCTGTTTGGTGTTGCCGGTGGACTCGCAGCGCTACCCCTTGAACCCTGCGCCCGCCCCCGTTGTGGTTCAGGCTGCGCTGGGGCCACAGCTCTTGAACGTGCGGCTTTACCCGCTGAATGCGGAGGCGACCCAGGCCGGCGCGCTGTCGGCCGTTGTGATGGACAGCCTGAACGGACGAGGCAGCTTCACGATGGCCTACCAGGGGCGCAACCTCAGCGGCGAAGCGACTCGTGTTGGGCCCGACTACCCGGGCTTCGGCGCGGTACTCGGCGCCGTGCTCGGGGAGTCACACACGCGCACCAGCGGCCGACGCGGCATTGCGAATGCCGCAGGACCCGGCCTGAATGCGCAGTGTGAGTACGTGCTGACCGCCAACAGCCAAGGTGTGGGCGCCTGCCAGTTCAGTGACGGCGCGCGCTACCAAATGCACTTCGGCCAATAGACGGACAGGCTCAGTCGTCCTCACGCCACTGCCCGCGCCGCGCCTGCGTTTGCGCGCGCTGCTCGGCCCATAGCGTTTCCAACTGCTGCCGACCCTGCTTGGCGATGGCGATGAGCTGTTGCTCATCGCCCAAGTGCGGCAGCATGTCGTCGAGCTGCTGCAGGTTGTGAACGCGGAAGGCTTGGGCCAGCTGCCGGGCTTCGTGCGGGCCGTGGCCCAGTTGTTCCAGCACCTGCCGGCCGCTGAGCAGGGCGCTTTCAAAGGTCTCGCGCTGAATGTGCTGCACGCCCAGGCGGCGCAAGGCGTTGTAGTGCGTGACGTTGCGCGCCCGGGCCACCAAGGTGAGCTGTGGGAAGTGGTCGCGGGCGAGCAGGGCGAGCTTTTCGCTTTGCTCCACATCGTCCAGCGCCACCACCAGCACTTTGGCCTTGGCAGCGCCTGCAGTGCGCAGCAGGTCCAGGCGAGTGGCGTCGCCATAGAAGGCGTCCCAGCCGAACTTGCGCACGCCGGCCACCTGCTCGGCATCGTGGTCCAGCACGGTGGCTTGCAGGCCTTGGGCTGAGAGCAAGCGGGCCACGATCTGCCCGTAGCGGCCGAAGCCGGCAATGATGACCGGCGCGTGCTGCTCCTCGGCCATTTGCGGCGGCACGGTTTGGCCGTCGGCGTCGCATTGGGCCAGGCGGGGCAGCCAGAAGCGGTCGACCAAGGCCAGCACCAGGGGTGTGAGCAGCATGGAGATGGCGATGGCGCCCAGCAGGGTGGAAGCCAGCTTCTGCTCCAGCACGCCGCCGGTGAGCCCGGCCTGCGCCACCACGAAGCCGAACTCGCCGCCCTGGGCCAGCAGCACGATGAAGAAGGGTCGCTCGCCCACAGGCAGTTTGAGCCTTCTTGCCATCACCGTCACCACCGCCGCCTTCACGGCGAGGAAGCCGAGCACCAAGAGCGCGATCAAGCCCGGGCTGGCCCAGAGCCCCCCGAAGTCAATGCTCATGCCCACGGCGATGAAGAAGAGCCCGAGCAGCAGGCCTTTGAATGGCTCCAAGTCAGTTTCCAGCTCGCGCCGGTACTCGCTCTCGGCCAGCAGCACGCCGGCCAAGAAGGCACCGAGCGCCATGGACAGGCCCGCCGCGCGCATGAGGGCCGCTGCCGCCACCACCAGAAGCAAAGAGGCCGCCGTGAACAACTCTGGGGTGTTGCTCCGGGCAATCCAGCGCAGGGCAGGGCGCAGCAGCAGGCGCCCCACGCCAATCAGCAACGCAATCATGGCCACCGCTTTGGCGGCGCCCAGCCAGCCGCTGCCTTGCGCCGCTTCGTGCACCACCAAGAGGGGGATGAAGGCGAGGATGGGAATGGCCGCGATGTCTTGGAACAGGCTGACCGCCAGCACCCCTTGGCCGGCCGATGTGGGCAGCAGGTTGCGCTCCGCCAGCACGCCCAGGCCAATGGCCGTGGACGACATCGAGAGCGCCAAGGCCCCTACCAGCGCCACCTGCCAGCTCAGCTGAAGGGCCATGCCCACGGCCATCAAGACGGCGGTGGACAGCAGCAGTTGCGTGCTGCCCCAGCCGAAGATGGGCTTGCGCATGGACCAAAGCCGTTTGGGGTCCAGCTCCAAGCCGACCAAGAAGAGCATGAGCACCACGCCAAACTCGGCCACGTGCAAGATGGCCTCGGGGTCGGCCACCAACTTCATGCCCCAGGGCCCGATCAAGATGCCGGCGGCCAAGTAGCCCAGGATGGCGCCCAGCCCCAGGCGCTTGACCAGGGGCACGATGAGCACGGCAGCGGCCAGAAAGATGAGGGCGGCGGTGAGCCAGTCGTTTTGGTGTTCCATCAGCGCGGCCCCTCACTACCGTCTTCGGGTCTTTCGCTGCGGTTCACCTGCGGCACCACGGGCCAAACGCCCTCTTCGCCTTCGGGGTGGCGGCGCAGGCGCTGCAGCAGTTGCTCGGTGAAGGCCTGCAGCTGCGCTTTGGGGGCGCGGTGCGCGTCGTGGAACAGCGCAGGCGCCAAGAAGCGCATGCGGCACAGCGAGGCGGTTTGCCGGTAGGGCGGCAAGAAGGCCTCGAAGCTTTGGCCGTGGGTGCCCTCGGCGCTGTAGCTGGTCTCGCCGCCGCCCGTGCTGGCCACCAGCAGCAGGTCTTTGCCCGCCAGCTGGGTGCCCCCGGGGCCGTAAGCCCAGCCGTAGCTCAGCACATCGTCAAGCCACAGTTTCATCAGGGGCGGCATGCCGTACCAATGGATGGGGTGCAGCCACACCACCAGCCGTGCGGCGCGCAGGGCTTCGCGCTCGGCGTCAGCGTCAATCCAGAAGTCGGGGTGGAGCGCGTACAGGTCTCGCAGGCGCACGCCAGGTTCTGCGGCCAGCGCCTCGGCCAGATGGCGGCTCACCCGGGAATGGCGCAGGTCGGGGTGGGCCAAAAGCACCAAGATGTCGTTCATGGGGCGGCAGTGTGCCCTCGGAACTGCGCTGGCTTTGCCCGCTTGCTCTTCAGCTGGCTGCGGGCTTCCTTGCCTAGACTTTGCCCATGTCCGCCAAGCGCCGCCACCTCCTGTTTGCCCTGCCCGTGCTCTTGGCGGGTTGCAACACGCCGGTGCGTGAGACCCGCTTGAAGGCGGTGGACGAACGCACCGCTTTGCAGTGGCGCAGCTTTGTGGATGAACGCCTGCGCGGCCAGATTGGCTTGGGCAGCATCAAGGGCAGCGACCCAGAAGCCGTGGGCTACCTGCAGAAGACCCTGCAATGGACCTGGCGCAGCCGGCTCGACGAGCGCACGGTGAGCGACGCCCTGGAAGAGCAACTCCGCCTGCTGCGCCTCTTTGCCAGCATGCCCGGCAGCGGCCGCTACGTGCTGGATGTGGAAGTGATGCAGCTCGACAGCGACGGCTACCCTTTCGGCTCTGACGGCCGCGCCGAGCTGCGTTACCTGCTCCGTGAACGTGCGGAGTCGGGCGAGGGCCGCTTGGTCTACGAGCGCCGCCTTCGCACCCAGGGGGAGCTGCCTTGGCTGCCCTTGCTGCCCAACCACCGCCAGCGCATGGCGCGCGAATCGGCGCTGCGGGCGAACTTGGCCAAGTTGGCGGAAGAGTTGGTGCGGCTGCGGGTCTGAGGCTGGCCGAAGGGCGGCTCCGTAGAATCCCGCCCCTTTGCCCACTGCAGCTCGCACCGCCATGGAACTCTCCGCGCTCACCGCCCTCAGCCCTCTGGATGGTCGTTATGGCAACCGCATGGGGGCCCTGCGCGGTCTCTTGTCCGAGTTCGGCCTGATCCACCGTCGCGTGCAGGTGGAGGTGGTGTGGTTCATCGCCCTGAGCGACGCCGGCCTGCCCGAGTTCCCGCCCCTCTCGCCAGCAGCGCGGGCTTGGCTGCACCAGCGCGTGTTGGATTTCAGCGTGGCAGACGCCGAGGCGGTGAAGACGCACGAGAAGGTTACCAACCACGACGTGAAGGCCGTCGAGTACTGGATCACAGACCAGTTCGCCGCCGCTGCCGCGCAGTTCCCCGAGCTGACCCGCCATGGCGAGTTCGTGCACTTCGCCTGCACCAGCGAAGACATCAACAACACCAGCCACGGCCTGATGCTGAACAGCGCGCGCCAAAGCGTGATGCTGCCGGCGCTGGACGGCATCGTCAGCAAGCTGACCGCCATGGCCCACGACATGGCCACGTTGCCCATGTTGAGCCGCACTCACGGCCAAACCGCCAGCCCCACCACCGTGGGCAAGGAACTCGCCAACGTGGTGGCGCGCCTGAAGCATGCGCGCGAGCGCATTGCCAGCGTGGCCTTGCTGGCCAAGATGAACGGCGCCGTGGGCAACTACAACGCGCACCTCTCGGCTTACCCCGATGTCGATTGGGAAGCCTTCAGCCGCCGCCTCATCGAACAAGACCTGGGCTTGGCTTTCAACCCGTACACGATTCAGATTGAGCCGCACGACTACATGGCCGAGTTGTTCGACGCCTTCACCCGCGTCAACACCATCCTCATCGACCTGAGTCGCGACATCTGGGGCTATGTGAGCCTCGGTTACTTCAAGCAAAAAACCAAGGCCGGCGAAGTGGGCAGCTCCACCATGCCGCACAAGGTCAACCCCATCGACTTCGAGAACGCCGAGGGCAACTTCGGCATCGCCAGCAGCCTGCTCACGCACCTGGCGCAAAAGCTGCCTATCAGCCGCTGGCAGCGCGACCTCACTGACTCCACCGTGTTGCGCAATATGGGCGTGGCCTTCGGCCACACCGTGCTGGCGCACGACAGCCTGTTGCGCGGCCTGGACAAGCTGCAAGTGGACGAAGCCCGCCTAGCAGCCGACCTGGACGGCGCCTGGGAAGTGCTGGCCGAGCCCATCCAGACGGTGATGCGGCGCCACGGCCTGCCCGAACCTTATGAGCAGCTCAAGGCCTTCACCCGTGGGCAGCCGATGACGCGGGAGCTCATGCAAGGCTTCATCCAGGGCCTGGCCCTGCCGCAGGCGGAGAAGGAGCGCCTGCTGGCGATGACGCCCGCCTCCTACGTGGGCGCTGCTGAAGCCCTGGCACGGCGGGTGTGAGCATGAGCGCGGTACCCACTTTCACCGAAGCCCTGCGCGCTGCCGAGGCCCGCCACCGCTCCATGCTCTGCGTGGGGCTGGACCCGGAGCCTTCGAAGTTCCCTGGCCCCTGGAAGGGCGATGCCGCGCGCATCTTCGATTTCTGCGCCGCCATCGTGGACGCCACCAAAGACCTGGTGATCGCCTACAAGCCGCAGATCGCCTACTTCGCCGCGCACCGTGCGGAAGACCAGTTGGAGCGCCTGACCGCGCACATCCGTGCCGTGGCCCCGGGCGTGCCGGTGATCCGGGACGCCAAGCGCGGCGACATTGGCGCCACGGGCGAGCAGTACGCCCGCGAGGCCTTCGAGCGCTACCAGGCCGACGCCGTGACGCTGTCGCCGTACATGGGTGCAGATTCCATCGCCCCCTTCACGGCCTACCCGGGCAAGGGCGTGATCTTGCTGTGCCGCACCTCCAACCCCGGCGGCGACGATCTGCAGAACCTGAGTCTGGAGGGGGGCGAGCGCCTGTATGAACGCGTGGCCCGGCTGGCCGCAGGGCCCTGGAACCGCAACGGCCAGATCGGCCTGGTGGTGGGCGCCACCTACCCGACCGAGGTGGCGCGGGTGCGCGAACTGGCGCCCACGCTGCCTTTGCTGATTCCGGGGGGGGGCGCCCAGGGCGGCGACGCCGCCGCCACGGTGCAGGCGGGCTGGCGCGGCCACGCCAGCGCCGATGGGGCCGGCCATGACACCACCGGCGCCATCATCGTCAACTCGTCCCGCGCCGTGCTGTACGCCAGTGCCGGCGAAGACTTCGCCCAGGCCGCCCGCCAGGTGGCAGATGCCACGCGCCGGCAACTGAACGCCGCGCTGCCGACGATGCCCTGAGCGGAGCGCGCGTCCGCCGATCAGCCCAGCGTCACCCCAGACCGCACCGTACCGGCGCGATCCGCCGTGGCCGTGAGGCCCAGGACGGTCCCCTTGGGGGCTTTGACGACCCATTCGGCCACGGCCCGGTCGCCTGTGATGTGGCGCTCGGGCAGGAAGGCCTGCAGCGAGCCCTTGGGCGCATGCCCTTCGAGCTGGGTGCCCGCGCTGCGCTGGGCGCCGCTGAGCAGCCGCGCCGCCTCGGGCAGGTGGAGTTCGAACACCACGCCGCGCACCGTCTTGCGCTCCAGCGCGCGTTTGGTCACGTAGCTGGGC
>JBKCVH010000308.1:0-6835 GCA_046317675.1 Burkholderiales bacterium | reverse complement strand
GAGCGCGGCAGGGCCCAGCGGGAAGCTGGCGACTTCTGACTCTGCGGCCTCAGCGAGCGTGGGGTCGGCGGCAAGTGCTTCAAGCGCTGGCGGCGCGAGCTGTGGCAAGAGCGCGGCCATGCCAGCGCTCAAGGGCCGCAGTTGCTCGCCTTCAAAACGCACGCCCAAAAAGGTGAAGCCTTGTGCAAACGAGGTGAGGCGTGTTTTGCGCGGGTGCAGCCGAAGTTGCAGAAGGCGTACGGCTTCTGCGGCGCTGGTGAGGGCAGCTTGGGCGGCTTCTGCACTTGGGGCCAGTAGGACGAAGTCGTCTGCGTAGCGCACGAGCCGATGACCTTGCGCGCGCAGCGCAGTATCAAGTTCGTGGAGGTAAATGTTGGCGAGCAGGGGCGACAGTGGGGAACCCTGCGGAATGCCGCGTGTAGCCAGCATGGCGGGACCTTGCTTAGGCACCAACACGGCGCACAGCCAGTGCTGAATGAGCGCCACCAACGACTCATCGACGCCCTCCCGGCGAAGCAGGCCGAGCAGCTGCGGGTGGGCGACGTTGTCGAAGAAGCCTTCGATATCGGCCTCCCCCAAGTGCAGGCAGCCGGCGTCGCGGGCGGCAACGACCTCACGCAGGGCGGTCATCGCTGAACGACCTGGGCGGTAGGCATGGCTGGCGGCGTCAAAGCGTGGTTCGAAGTGCTTGCCGAGCAAAAGCGCACAGGCAGCTTGCAGCACGCGGTCGCGCACGGCGGGAATGCTCAGCGTGCGTTGGCCGCCCTGGCGTTTGGTGACTGCGACTTGTCGCAGCGGCGTGGCCTTGTAGCTGCCACTGCGCAGTTCGTCTTGCAAGGCCTGCAGGTTCCCGAGCAGGTGGCGGCCAAAGGCCTCAACGGCCTGGCCATCGCAGCCGGGCCCCCCTTCGCTGGCCCGCACACGCTGCCACGCATCCAGGAGCAACTGTTCCTGCATCAGGGGTTGTAGACCGGCAGCGAAAACACTCTGGGCAGGGCGACTCGCACGAGTCTCGGGCTGCGGGGCTTGGCGAGTTGCTGCAGCGCGGCGCGGTGCATGCCGCCGGGCTTGACCAAAGGCTAGCGCAAGCGCCGTGGCGTGGCTGCGAAGGGAGGGCTCGGCGCTGTGCAAGTGGGTGGCGCTGTTCACGTCGATGGATGGCGAGGGGTTGGCTACCAGTCACTGCCACCCATGCTGCAGCCGCTCCAGTCGCTGCTGCTGCACATGTCGCTGTTGCTGCTCCAGTCGGTGCTGCTGCACAGGTCGTTGTTGCTGCCCCAGTCGTGGCTATCGCTTGCGTCATGGCTGCTGCTCCAGTCGTGGCCGCTGTCGCCGTAGGCTTTGCCGTGGATGTCAATGCAGTTGTCCAGCATGGGCGTGCCGTCGACGTTGAACATGGGCCCGGTGGGCGTGGCGTGGATGTCGCTGGAGGTATAGAAGAGGTCAATGTCAGCAGCCCATTGGGCTGCATCGTTGGTGAATCGATCGTCGTCCCAGTTGAATGCTGCCAGTGCTGTGCCGCTGGCACTGGGCATGCCGAAGTCTTCCTCGGCCGCCAAGAAGCGTGGACTTTCGTAAGGCTCATCTTCCGTGTCCCATGTTGAAGTGCTTGGCTCGTCACTGGCGTTTGGATTCCAGTGGTTGGTCGTGGGCTGGGCCTGCTGAGTGGAAGCCGGGGTGCTGAAGAGGCTGCGAATGAAGCGGATGAGCATGATGAGTCCTTTGCTTGAAGTGACTGGAGCCGGCGGTGCAACAGTGGCGCGCTAGCTGGACGGCAGCAAGTCAGTGGGCTGCGCGTCGTCATGGCTGCCAGTGTTGCGGCCGAAGCCCTTCTGCGGAAGGTTTGCCAAGCTTGGCGCCAGCTTGCATGCGCTGGGCAAAGCGCTGCTCAGCAGGCAAGGAAGACTTGCCTTTCGGGTTCTTCTGGCCTTCGACCCACGTCAGTACGGGCGCGCTCGCGAGACGTGAAGCCCGCGCGGCTCGTTAGCAAAGGACCGCAGTGGCGTGCTTTAGGCGCGCCGCCCGGCGCGGCTGTAGGGACGAAGAATGGCCATTTCGGTTCGTCCCTTGACCGTGCTGAACTCTTTGTTCTCAAGTTTCAGGGGTGTGAGGAGGTGCCGCTTTGCCCCCGGTGCTGCGGGGTCTGCCATGGCCAGGAGTTCGCGCACTGCCGAACTTGCCGCCCAGTTGGCCACAGCCTTGCTCATGTACTCGATAAAGCGGGTGCGCAGGCTTTCGAGGCTGGCTGCTGCGGCCTCTGGTTGGTTGGCTTGCACGCGGTGCTTGAGAACTCGCAGGCTGACCTGTCCGAAACCAAACGGCTTGCCCATACCCAGGGCGTGACGGTAGCGCCCGGTGGCCATCAGGTCGCCATCGCCAAAGCCGAGCGCCCAAAGCAAGGCACCAGCTTCTTCTGGCTGCACGTTGTGGAGCCGCACGGTGCCGCGAAAACGAGCGCCCTCCTTAAGTGGTGCGAGTCGTACCTGCACCTTCTCGCCTGCTTTGGGTGGAAGCTCGCCCAAGGCCACTTCGGTACGCGAACGTACTGGATACCGTTTCCAGCCCGAGAGCTTGGGCGACTCGGCAGACAGGATGGTGCTGTAGCTCTTGGTGCTACCCGCCTGCTGTGGGTTTTCCTTCTGTACGAAGTAAGCCGGATAAAAGCTTGGTTTGGGCTGCCCAAGAATGGTGGGCTCACGCAGCGCTGCGTCCGCTGCGCTAGGCGTGCCTTCGGCGCGCAGATCTCCAAAGGCAATGCGCGACTTCAGCGCTTGTTCTCCCTCGGCCGCATCAACATGTCCAAACAATGTCTGCACGAAGTCCAAGGGCTGCTTCGGTAATGGCGTGCTTTGTCCGGTGAGTTGGCCCAAGGTCTGCTCACCCGTCAAGCGGAACATTTGGGCAATTCCCAGGTGCGCCGGGGCACCCTGGCTATCTGGCAGATAGAACACGGGCACTGGCAGGCCGCGTGCCGCCAAGGGCTGCAAACGCTTGCGCCACTCGGCTGCATCGTCATCGTGAACTTGCTGGAAGCGCGCCATGACCGCAGGCGGGACAGGCATTGAAGCCTTACTGGGGTCGAATCGACCAAAGACGAACTCCATGTGCTTGCTGGGTCCTGGCTGCCCAGTGCAGACCAGGACGCCCGGCCAGCACTTGTCGGGGAAGTCGATTGGCAATAGCCCCTCGGTCTTGGCATACCTGAGAGGGAGCTTCCCACCCCTGTGTTCGTGATTCTCAACTTTGGGCGTCTTCGCCTTGACCCAAACCAAACCTTCGCTGACCTTGGCTGTGCTGGGGTTGCTGCGCTGTGCTTCTTCAAGAATGCGCTGCTTTTCGCCAGCCGACTTGCGCCAGCCTTTGCGTGCATCGCGCTCCTCGTACTTTGGCCATTGGGCACTGCGCAGTCCGAAATGGCGCTGGATTTCGTTTTGCTCCACACGGGCGAGCGGCGTGTGCTGCAGTTGCCAAGCGCCGTCCACGAATCGAAGCCAACCAGCCTTTGCCTTTGCTTCCAAGGGCTCACCCTTGCGAAGATCGCCTTTCACCATTCGCGGTACGTAGTCGTTGTCTGATGTGGCTACGTCTCGCATCGATAAAGCACGGTCGTCCATCACCGGTGCGAGTCGCGCAAACGTGGCGATTTCCAGCACGTTGCGGAGCATGCCGCGCAGCGAGGAGCCCGGCACGGTCGGCGTTCCGTCAGGGTGTTTGTAGAACTCGACAGGGTGCTGGGGGCCACTGCCTTTGCGCTCGGCGCCCACGAGCAGTGGGGTGTGTGCCTCGAGTTCGACTTCGAGTTCGACACAGAGGCCCTCTTCCAGCGGTAGGTCGTGCGAGACGCGGTCCTGCCAATCGGGGCAGACGACCTTCTCGGAAACCGGCACGAAGTTGTAGGCAGAGGTGATCTGGAAGGTCATGGGGAGTCTCCCGAGGTTTCGCTTTGGGGGCTTTGATCAGGCAACGGATGCAGGCGTCTGCGGCAGCAGCCGCGCTCCGACCGGCTCAAAGCAACCGCTCTCTTCATCAAGCCGTGCATAGATGGCGTAGTCCCAGTGCGGGACGCCTTCAAGGCGGCTGCCACGGCGCTCGTTGTGGGTCCACAGGGCTTGGCCTTCGGGGCTTGCCTCACTGAAGCGGCTGAGTTGCCAACGGCCATCACCCAGCCAGCGAACCTGGAGGCTGCTGCGGCCATCTTGGCTGGCGAGTTCTGCGTTGAGCGGCATCTCGTGGTCTGGCCAAAGCTGGGGACTTGTGCTGCTGTCCAGGGCTTGAAGGCGCTGCGGGGTCTCAAGCCAACCCAGCGTTGCGTGCTCGTTACTGCACCAGGAAGCGATGGCGGTGCGCAGGGAGCTGGGTTCGTGGTGCAACTCGCTGTGGATTTGAAGTGATACAGGTCGCCATTCGGGTGCTTGCCAGGGGCGGCCATCGAGTGCGCGCAGACGGGCGAGATCTTGAAGAAGATGTTCAGCGGCGGTGCTCATGCGGCTTGGGCTCCAGCGGGGTTGTGCGGGGCAATGGGGGTCTGGCCATCGCCATCCCAGTGGCGGCTTCCCGTAAAGAAGCCGAGGCCACTTGCGGCGTCGGCGCCCAGGGCCATGCGCCCATTGCAGAGGTCGTCGAGTGCAAGTTCCAGCGCTTCTAGGTCAACGGCCTGTAAGTTGACGCGTGCGGCGCGCTCGGTGTCGAGGGTTAAGACGATCTCCAGCAGCGGTTCGTTTCGATTGCGTGCAAACAGGTCTTCGTTCGCGAACAGCATGCCGTCGCGGACGCCGCCCGTGAAGCGGTCGATGTGGTTGTGCATGCGGGTCTGGGCCTGGAGCTTGGACGGGTCGAGGAGCAGGTCGCTCACGGTGATCAGGCCAGCTTGGCCATCTTGCTCGCGGTCGTTACCGGCGCTGCCAAAGAGGCGGCGAACGCTGTCGCAATGCAGGGCCTTGTCCCAGCCTTTCGCGCGCTCGGGGCTGGCCCAAACACCGCTGAGTCGATTGGCATGGAAGGCCACGCGGTGCGCGAGAGCGCCTTTGATGGAGGTGCCAGGGAGCAGCGGGCTGGGTTGGTGCTGGAGTTGCCCGCGATCGCCAGACCAGAGCACGCGGGCCTCTGTCATGGGCTTGTCGGCATTGGGCTTGCCTTGTTCGCCCAACAGGCTTACGGTGCCGCCACCGACACGGAAGCCTGCTTCTGGCGTGAGGCTTAGGCGCACCCGGCGGGTGCCCCAATGGGCTTCGTGAGCGGCACCGGCCAGGGGTTTGAGTGCGAGGGCTGGCAGCTTGTGGGGCTGGGCGAGGTCACGCGGGAGGGCGGCGTGGGCTTGCAGGTCTTTGAGCTGCCGGAGGTCGAAGGAGCGTCCATGGGCCTGAACAACGCGCAATTCACCAAAACCAGCGCGAGTGAGCCCACCTAGCCGCAGGTAGCCGTGCATCAACAGGGTGGCCCAGGCGCGGAGCAGCGCCGGCTCGGGCTCGGCACTCCAGAGCAGCCACTCCACACTGAAGCGGTGACCAGCGGGCAGCACACTGCGGTCAAAAAGGCCGGCATCGTCGGCACTGCCACGGTGGTTGAGGCGTACGCGCTGACGTTGGGCATTGCGGCGGCTCAGCAGGGGCCCAAGCAGCGGGTCTTTGGCGAGTTGATCGGGCTCGACGAGGCCGGTGATTGGGCGGTTGTTGGCGCCATGAATATGCGCATGGCTGAACACGGCCAGCGAGACATTGCCGGCATCGCCCTCGGCAAATCCGAACCAATGCCGTTGGGTGCCCTCTGGGGTCACGCCTTCATCTTCGGCGCGGTGCGCGGGCAGCGCAGCCCGAAGCACACCGGCTAGGCTGCTGGCCGGGATGAACGGCAGGCCGTTGGCGTCGTGAGCGAGAAGGGTGTCGCGCTCGCCATCGCCGCGGCCCGTGGCGATTGACAAGGGACTTGCGGCTTCAAGGACGAGGCGCCAAACGCACAGGTGCGGCGTGGCGCCGCGAAGGGTGGGGCCGGTGTGGGGGTCGCGGGTCATGCCAGGGTCTCCGTGGCTGCGGTGCCGAGTAGTCGTTGTAGGGCGGCCTCGCTGGAGTGAAGCTGGGACTTGCGGGCCTCATGGCACAGGCGCTGCCAAGCGTCGAGAAGCAGGGCGTCGCTGCATGGAGGATCCATTGCCTGCCAATGCGCCAGAGTCTCTTGGACCCAGGTTGCGAGGCTGCCGGTTCGATCCTGACTCAGCGGAACGGAGTCAGCCCACTGCTCGTCGGTGTAGGGCTTGTTGTCAACACCCTTGCGGCGGCAGATCAAGCCGCCTTCATCACCCAAGAGTGCGCGCTGTAGAGCGGCTACCGAGCTGACCTGCTGGGCCGCTTGTGCGAGCGCTCCCCATTGGGAGTTGCCGGGGCCATGCTCGCGCTGCGGCACCAAAGCCAGGTAGCGGCGCACCGCAAGCCAGCGTTGTGCCAGCTCGCGCAGTGCTGGCTGCACGAGGTCGTCCACGCTCCGCCCATGATGACTTCGGCCGCTGCGGGCTACCAGGGCGCGAATGAGGGCTGTGTTGGGCTGTGTTGGCGAGGCGGGCCTGGCGCTAGCCGACGGCGCGCCAAATCGAGGCTGCGGATCTTGAAGCAGGCTCGGATGCACTGCAAGCTCGCCATATCCCAGCGCCCGCTCGCCGCCCACGCCGCTGGCAAGGCGCGCCAAAACGTCTGCGCTGAAGCCCTCGGGGTTCGCGTAACTGAGGACGCTGCCCGCCTTGAGCAATTGCAGTTCCAGCGTGGGCCCGTTTCGATAGGCGTTCCAGCCGCTGACGCGTCGGGTGCGCACGAAGCTGCGCGATGCCAGCAGCTCGGTGCCGGCGGGC
>JBKCVH010000307.1:0-2938 GCA_046317675.1 Burkholderiales bacterium | reverse complement strand
ATGTGGGCTTGGTGGCGTTGCACCGCAGCCCAAACCTCCGAAACGCCTTGCCCACTCAAACTGCTGGCCGTCAGCACTGCCGGGCGCCAGCCAGCGCCGTGGGCTTGGCCATGAAGGCGCGAGGAAGACACGATTTGCACTTGTGCGCGGGTTGCGGCGGCAGCGTCGATGTCGGCCTTGTTGATGACCACCAAGTCGGCCAACTCCATCACGCCGCGCTTGATGGCCTGCAACTCGTCACCCGCATTCGGGAGCTGAAGCAGGCAGAAGCAATCGGTCATGCCCGCCACGGCCACTTCACTCTGGCCGACACCAACGGTTTCGACGATCACCACGTCGTAGCCCGCAGCCTCCACCACGCGAATCAGCTCGCGGGTGTGCGAAGCCACACCGCCCAGGGTGCCGCGGCTCGGGCTTGGGCGAATGAAGGCGTTCTCAACCAGCGCGAGCCGGTCCATGCGCGTCTTGTCGCCCAAGATCGAACCACCCGAAAGGCTGCTGCTGGGGTCGACCGCCAAAACAGCAACCCGGTGACCCTGCGCAACCAACTGCAGGCCCAGGGTCTCGATGAAGCTGCTCTTGCCCACCCCCGGCACACCCGAAAGCCCTAGTCGCAACGAATTGCCGCTGAATGGCAGGCAATCGGTCAGCAGCGCATCGGCCTGCGCGCGGTGCGCCGGCAAGTTGCTCTCCAGCAAAGTAATGGCTTTGGCCAAAGCGCGCCGGCCTGCCGCGCCAACTAGGCGCAGCGCATCAACACTCACAGGGCGCTCACTTGGCAGCTTGGCGAATGTGCTTGAGCACGTCGCGCGCACTATCTGGAATGGGCGTGCCGGGGCCGTAAATGCCTTTCACGCCTTGGGCGTACAGGAACTCGTAGTCCTGCTGGGGAATCACCCCGCCCACGAACACGATGATGTCGTCGGCGCCTTGATCCTTGAGCGCTTGAATGATGGCCGGCACCAGCGTTTTATGCCCTGCCGCCAAGGTGGACACGCCGACCGCATGCACATCGTTCTCGATCGCCTGCCGTGCGCACTCCTCTGGCGTTTGGAACAGGGTGCCAATGTCCACATCAAAGCCCAAATCCGCAAAGGCGCTGGCCACCACTTTGGCGCCACGGTCGTGCCCGTCTTGGCCGAGCTTGGCAATCATCACGCGGGGCCGGCGGCCCTGTTCGGCATCAAAGGCAGCCACTTCGGCTTGGAGGGCTTGCCAGTCTTCGGGCACGGTGTAGGCGCCGGCATAAACGCCGCTCACTTTGTGCGTGTCGGCGCGGTGGCGGCCGTAAACAGTTTCAAGGGCATCGCTCACTTCTCCGACGGTGCAGCGCGCGCGCATGGCGGTGATGCTGAGCGCCAGCAGGTTGCCATCGCCGCTGCGAGCGGCTTCAGTCAATGCGGTCAATGCAGCCTGAGCGGCGGCCGTGTCTCGGCTGGCCCGAATGGCGGCCAGGCGGGCTACTTGCTGGTCGCGCACCTTGACGTTGTCTACCTCCAAGGTGTCGACCAACTCTTCTTGGGCGAGCTTGTACTTGTTGACACCCACGATGACGTCGGCGCCGGAGTCAATGCGCGCCTGCTTCTGTGCGGCACTGGCTTCAATCTGAAGCTTGGCCCAGCCACTGGCCACGGCCTGCGTCATGCCGCCCTGCCCTTCCACCTCTTCGATCAAGCTCCAAGCCTTGTCAGCCAAGTCTTGGGTGAGCTGTTCCATCATGTAGCTGCCGCCCCAAGGGTCCACCACACTGGTGATGTGCGTTTCCTCTTGCAAGATCAGTTGCGTATTGCGGGCAATGCGGCTCGAGAACTCGGTGGGCAGCGCAATGGCTTCGTCGAAGCTGTTGGTGTGCAGGCTCTGCGTGCCACCAAACACGGCGGCCATGGCTTCAATGGTGGTCCGCACGATGTTGTTGTACGGGTCTTGTGCCGTCAGGCTCCAGCCGCTGGTCTGGCAGTGGGTGCGCAGCATCAAGCTCTTGGGGTCTTGCGCCCCGAACTCTTTCATGATTCGGCACCACAGCAGGCGAGCCGCTCGCAGCTTGGCCACTTCTAGATAGAAGTTCATGCCAATGGCAAAGAAGAAGGACAGCCGCGGCGCAAAGGCGTCAACCGCCAATCCACGCTTCATGGCGGTGCGCACGTACTCCATGCCGTCGGCCAGCGTGAACGCAAGCTCAATGGCTTGATTCGCACCGGCTTCCTGCATGTGATAGCCAGAGATGGAGATGCTGTTGAACTTCGGCATCTCGGCCGCCGTGTGGGCCAAGATGTCTGCCACGATGCGCATGCTCGGCTCAGGCGGGTAGATGTAGGTGTTCCGAACCATGAACTCTTTGAGGATGTCGTTCTGGATCGTGCCGCTCAATTGCTGCGGCGCAACACCCTGCTCTTCAGCAGCCACCACATAGGCGGCCAACACCGGCAACACGGCGCCATTCATGGTCATGCTGACGGAAACCTTGTCCAGCGGAATGCTGTCAAACAAGATCTTCATGTCTTCGACGGAGTCAATCGCCACACCGGCCTTGCCCACATCGCCCACCACGCGAGGGTGGTCACTGTCATATCCACGATGGGTGGCCAAGTCAAAAGCGACGCTGACGCCCTGCCCGCCTGAGGCCAAGGCCTTTCGGTAAAACGCGTTGCTGTCTTCCGCAGTCGAAAACCCAGCGTACTGGCGAATCGTCCAGGGCCTCGCGGCGTACATCGTGGCCTGTGGGCCGCGCAGAAAGGGCGCCGCTCCTGGCAAGCCATCTGCGTGCTCCAGTCCACCCAGGTCCTCAGCGGTATACAGGGGCTTGACTTGGAGCCCTTCTGGAGTGATCCAGTTCAATGCGTCGAGATTCCCGCCAGGTGCCGATCGGATCGCCGCCTGCCGCCAAGTCTCTTTCAAAGCCGCCTTGTGTTTGTCTGTCATCGGCTATCTCCTGCATGGG
>JBKCVH010000306.1:0-4463 GCA_046317675.1 Burkholderiales bacterium | reverse complement strand
GGTGGGCGACCCCACCCACAAGCTGACCCGCGCTTTTGGCGTGCACATCGAAGAAGAAGGCCTGGCACTGCGCGGCACCTTCGTGATCGACCCGAACGGCGTTATCAAGACCGCTGAAGTGCACGACAACGCCATCGCCCGCGACGTCAAGGAAACCCTGCGCAAGCTCAAGGCCGCGCAGTACGTGGCCAAGAACCCTGGCCAAGTTTGCCCAGCCAAGTGGAACGATGGCGCCAAGACCATCACCCCGAGCCTGGACCTCGTCGGCAAGATCTAAGCTTCACAAGCCCTGCTGGCAACCCGCCACCTAGCCCCTCTGGCGGGGTGGTCGGTTGCCTTTTTTTCGCCTATTCGCTACTGGAATCACCATGCTTGACGCTGCCCTCAAAACCCAACTCGCCAGCTACCTGACTCGCCTGACCCAGCCGGTGGAGTTGGTG
This sequence comes from Burkholderiales bacterium, assembly GCA_046317675.1. Classification (GTDB taxonomy): domain Bacteria; phylum Pseudomonadota; class Gammaproteobacteria; order Burkholderiales; family Burkholderiaceae_C; genus Inhella. The sequence goes on along the minus strand of JBKCVH010000306.1, from coordinate 4,023 downwards.
GCAACCTTGGATCAGCGTGACGCATCCAGAGAACTGCGCGAATTGCTGGAAGAAGTGGTGGAGGCGAGTGCAGGGCAGGTGAGCTTGCGCGTGGTGGACGACGCAGAGCGCAGCCCCTCCTTCACCATCGCCCGACCGGGCGAGGCGGCCCGCCAGCGCTTTGCCGGCATTCCGATGGGCCATGAGTTCACCACCCTGGTGCTGAGCCTTCTCCAAGTGGGCGGCGTGGCGCCCAAGATCACTGAAGAACAGGCGGCTCGCATTCGCGCCCTGCAAGGCAGCCTGAGCTTCGACACCTACATCGGCCTGGCCTGCCACAACTGCCCTGACGTCGTGCAAGCGCTCAACGTCATGAGCCTGCTGAATCCGAATATCCGCTCCACCGCCATTGACGGCGCCCTGTTCCAAGACGAAGTTCAAGCCCTCGACGTGATGGCGGTTCCGGCCGTGTTTGTGAACGGTCAGCGCTTTGCCAGCGGCCGCATGGACCTCGACGACTTGCTGGGCAAGATCGAAGCCCAGTTCAATACCCAGGGCGCGGCCGAACGTGCGGCCCAGCAAGCGGCCGAGCTGAGCCAAAAGGCGCCTTACGACATGCTGATCGTCGGCGCTGGCCCGGCCGGTGCTGCAGCTGCGGTGTACGCGGCGCGCAAAGGCTTGCGCGTGGGCGTGGTGGCCGATCGCTTCGGTGGCCAAACCCTGGACACCATGGGCATTGAGAACTTCGTGTCGGTGAACCACACCGAAGGCCCACAGTTCGCCCGTGCGCTGGAGAACCATGTGCGCGACTACGACGTGGACGTGATGAGCGGCCACCGTGGCGCCCAACTGCGCCCCGCTCCAGAGGCTGGTGCCATGGCCGAGGTGCAACTCGACAACGGCGCGACCTTGAAGACCAAGAGCCTGATCTTGGCCACCGGTGCCCGCTGGCGCGAGCTGGGCGTGCCGGGCGAGGCCGAGTACCGCAACAAAGGCGTGGCCTACTGCCCGCACTGCGATGGGCCGCTGTTCAAGGGCCAACGCGTGGCCGTGGTGGGTGGCGGCAACTCAGGCGTTGAGGCAGCCATCGACCTCGCGGGCATCGTCAAGAGCGTGACGTTGTTCGAATTTGCCGATCAGCTCAAAGCCGACGACGTGCTGGTGCGCAAGCTCCACAGCCTGCCCAACGTCACCGTGCACCTGAACGCACAAACCCAAGAGGTGCTGGGAACGAACGGCAAGGTCAGCGGCATGCGGTATTTGGACCGCGTCAGCGGTCAATCGCAGGAGCTGGCGCTTGAAGGCATCTTTGTGCAGATTGGCTTGGTCCCGAACACGGAATGGCTCAAAGGCATCGTGGCCATGAGCCGCTACGGCGAGATTGAGGTCGACGCCAAGGGCGCCACCAATGTGCCTGGCGTATTCGCGGCGGGCGACTGCACCACGGTGCCCTTCAAGCAAATCGTGATTGCGGCGGGTGACGGCGCCAAGGCGGCCTTGGGTGCTTTTGATGCGTTGATGCGGATGCCTGCGGCGCAAGCTGTGGTGAGCTGAAGCGCCGGGTAGGGTGAGGGGAATGCTCGGCATCGGCCTGGGGCCGATGGCTCGGCGCTCGCTGCGCTCGGCCCGGTGCTACGCACCGTCCAAGGACAGGCCACTGGCCTGTCCTTGAGCGAACCGGAGGGTTCTCATCCCAACAACCGCGCTCCAAACGCCGACGGCCCACGAGGGGCCGTCATCGTTTGGAGCGGGTGAAGGGAATCGAACCCTCGTATGAAGCTTGGGAAGCTGCCGTTCTACCATTGAACTACACCCGCAATGGGCCGCGATTCTAGCCAGCCACCCGGGGGTATGAGCATGCCCTTCAGCCGTATCGAGCCAAGCCCACCACAATGGCGCAAATGACCCAACGGCTGCCGCACAACATGATTGCTTCACCCCCATCGTTCTGGAAACAAGTGCTGCTTCGCCTCTGGCGCGACGCGCGTGCCGGGGAGCTGAGGCTGCTGGTGTTGGGGGTGGCTCTGGCTGTGGCGGCGGTGAGCGCAGTGGCCTTTTTGGGCGACCGACTGGAGCGCGGTTTGAGCCGCGATGCGGCGCAGTTGATCGGCGGTGACTTGGTGGTCTCGGCCGACCGTGCCGCCTCCGAGCGCTGGCGCCAGCGCGTGGCGGAACTGGGGCTGAAGCAAAGCCATATCGCGTCCTTCCCCAGCATGGTGCGTGCCGATGAAAGCCACGACAGCGCAACGCGCTTGGTGGCGATGAAGGCGGTGGATGCGGCCTACCCTTTGCGCGGCAAGGTGCTGTTGGCGGGCGGTGTCAAGGGCACCGGCCCGGCTCCGGGCGAGGTCTGGGTGGACCAACAGGTGCTGGACAGCCTGGGCGTGAAGTTGGGCGAGCGCATTGGCGTGGGTGAAAGCTGGTTGGTCGCGTCGGCGGTCATTGACACCGAACCCGACCGCGGTGGCGGCTTTCTGGCCTTTGCGCCGCGCCTCATGTTGAACATGGCCGATGTGGCGGGCACCCGGCTCATTCAGCCGGCCAGCCGTTTGAACTACCGCATGGCCATTGCGGCTGAACCTGGGCAAGCGGCGGCGCTGCGCACTTTGCAGCAAGAGCTCAAGGCGCACATTGATGCCGGTGAGTGGCGCGGGGCACGCTTGGAGTCGTTGGAGAACGGCCGGCCTGAGTTGCAGCAAACCCTAGAGCGGGGCGAGCGCTTCCTCAGCTTGGTGGCTTTGCTAGCGGCCCTGCTGTCGAGTGTGGCCGTGGCGCTGGCAGCGCGTGATTTTGCCGCGCGGCATGTGGATGAAACCGCGCTGCTGCGGGTGCTCGGTCAGCGCAGCCGGCGGGTTGGCGGTGTGTACGCCATGGAGTTCTTGTTGGTCGGCCTTGGCGCTTCGTTGCTTGGTCTGCTCTTGGGCTGGGCCTTGCACTGGGCTTTGCTAGCTTTGTTGGGTGACTTGGTGGCCGTGCAACTGCCGCCGGCTGGCCCCATGCCCTATGGCCTGGGTCTTGGGCTGGGCCTTTGCTTGCTGGTGAGCTTTGGTTTGCCGCCGGTGCTGCGCCTGGCTGGCGTGCCGCCGCTGCGCGTGTTGCGCCGCGATGTGCAGCCCGCCGCCAGTGGCGCGTGGTGGGCGGCGCTGGCTGGTTTGGTCGGTGCGGCCGTGCTGCTCATGGCCGTGGCGCGCGATGCCACCTTGGGCGCGCTCACCCTCGGTGGGTTTGCCTTGGCGGGCGCCTTGCTGCTGGGGTTGGCGCTCCTGGCCGTGTGGCTTTTGCCGCGCGTGGTGCGGGGCGGCGGCTGGGTCAAGCTGGCGGTGCGTCAATTGGCATCGCGCCCCGGGCTGGCAGCGGCCCAAGTGGCGGCCTTGGGGCTGGGCTTGTTGGCCTTGGCTTTGCTGGCCTTGGTGCGCACGGATTTGCTGGACAGCTGGCGCATGGCGACGCCCGACAAAGGCCCGGATCGTTTCGTGATCAACCTGCTGCCGGATCAAGGCGATGGCTTCCGCAAGATCCTGCAGCAATCGGGTGTCGAGCCTTTGGATTGGCACCCCATGTTCCGTGGCCGTCTGACCGCCATCAATGACAAGCCGGTCAAGGAGATGAAGTTCGAGACCGGGCGCGCGCAGCGCTTGGTTGAAAGAGAGTTCAACCTGAGCCATTCAGCCGACATGCCCCAGCACAACAAGGCCGTGGCGGGTGACTGGGTGGCAGATGCGCCGCCCAAGGCGGGCGAGGCCACGGGCAATGGCATCAGCGTGGAGGATGGACTCGCGAAAGAGCTGGGCCTGAAGCTCGGCGACACGATGAGTTTTGACATTGCGGGTCAGATCGTCAGTGCCCGAGTGACGCAGTTCCGGGAGGTGGATTGGGCTTCGATGCGCGTCAATTTCTTCGTGATCTTCCAGCGCAGCCAAATGCCGGAGGTGCCGAGCACCTGGATCGCCACCTTCCGCGCGCCGAAGGGCGGCGGCTCGCAGTTGGATCGGCAACTCAGCAGCCAGTTTCCTAACGTGACCCTGGTTGACGTGAGTGCGCAGA
>JBKCVH010000305.1:0-5780 GCA_046317675.1 Burkholderiales bacterium | reverse complement strand
ACGGGAGCAACTTCGCGGCGGAATCGATGGCCGCCTTGCGGTTCCTCCACGTCAGCACCGACGAGTTGTACGGCAGCTTGGCCGCCGAGGCTCCTGCTTTCACCGTGAGTCACCCTTTCGAGCCGAATAGCCCCTACAGCGCCAGCAAAGCGGCCAGCGACCACCTCGTGCGCGCTTGGCACCACACCTATGGCCTGCCGGTGCTCACCACCAATTGCAGCAACAACTACGGCCCCTATCACTTCCCGGAGAAGCTGATTCCACTGGTCATCGTCAATGCGCTGGCCGGCAAGCCGCTGCCTGTGTACGGCGACGGCCAGCAGGTCCGCGATTGGCTCTACGTGAAAGACCACTGCAGCGCCATTCGCCGCGTGCTGGAAGGCGGGCGACTCGGAGAAACCTACAACGTCGGCGGTTGGAATGAGAAAACCAACCTCAGCATCGTCCACACCATTTGCGAATTGCTGGACGAACTGCGCCCAAGCAGCGAAGGCTCCTACAAACGCCTCATCACCCATGTGAAAGACCGGCCCGGTCACGACCGCCGCTATGCGGTTGACGCCCGCAAGCTGGAGCGAGAACTCGGCTGGAAGCCCGCCGAAACCTTTGACACCGGCATTCGCAAAACTGTGGCTTGGTACTTGGAAAACCAGGACTGGGTCAGCCGGGTGCAGTCGGGCGCCTACCGGGACTGGGTGGCAACTCAGTACAGCGCATGAAGATCTTGCTGCTCGGCGCCAACGGCCAAGTGGGGTGGGAACTGCAACGCTCGCTTGCCCCCATGGGCGACGTGCACGCCTGGGACCACGCAGAAGCCGACTTGTCGACCGAAGCTTTTCTGCAGCCCCTGGGGCAACTGGCACCGCAGCTCATCGTCAATGCGGCGGCACATACCGCCGTCGACAAGGCGGAGTCTGAGCCCGCTATGGCCGAGGCCATCAATGCCAGCGCCCCGGCCTTGCTGGCACGCTGGGCGGCCCAGGCCGGTGTGCCGCTGCTGCACTACAGCACCGACTACGTGTTTGATGGCAGTGGCGAGCACGCCCGCAACGAAGAAGCGGCCACCGGCCCCTTGAGCGTCTATGGCCGCACCAAATTGGCCGGCGAAGACGCCATTCGCGCCAGCGGGTGTCGGCATCTCATCTTGCGGACCAGTTGGGTCTATGCGGCGCGCGGCAACAACTTCGCCAAGACGATGCTGCGCTTGGCCAAAGACCGCGCCACTTTGCGCGTGGTGGCCGATCAAATCGGCGCACCCACGGGCGCCGAACTCTTGGCCGACGCCAGCAGCCACGCGCTGCGCGCCCTGATGGCGCAAGCGTCGCTCAGCGGCACCTACCACTTGTGTGCGGCTGGCACGACCCACTGGGCTGACTACGCGCGGCTGGTGATCGAAACCGCCAAGTCCAAAGGGCAATCGCTGGCTTGCGAGGAAGTGCTTGGCATTGCCAGCAGCGACTACCCCACGCCGGCGCGCCGCCCTCTGAACTCGCGGCTCGACTGCCGCCGCTTTGAGGCCAGCTTTGGCCTTCAGCTCCCCAATTGGCAAGCCGGCGTGCGCCGCATGCTGGAGGAGATTTTGTGATCTCTCGCAAGGGCATCATCTTGGCGGGGGGCTCCGGCACCCGTCTGCACCCGGCAACCTTGGCAGTCAGTAAGCAACTGCTGCCGGTTTATGACAAGCCGATGGTGTATTACCCGCTCAGCACCTTGATGCTGGCAGGCATTCGCGACGTTCTCATCATCAGCACGCCCCAGGACACGCCACGTTTCACGCAACTGCTGGGGGATGGTACGCAATGGGGCATGAACCTGCAGTACGCCGTGCAACCGAGCCCCGATGGCTTGGCGCAGGCTTTCATCATCGGACGCGACTTTGTGGGGAATGCGCCCTCAAGCCTCGTACCTTGGCGACAACATTTTTTACGGCCATGACCTGCCGGTCTTGCTGAACGAGGCCGACACCCGCACAGCGGGCGCGAGCGTTTTCGCCTACCACGTGACCGATCCAGAGCGCTATGGCGTGGTGGCCTTTGATGCGCAGCAGCGCGCCGTTTCCATTGAAGAAAAACCCAAGCAGCCGAAGAGCAACTACGCGGTAACGGGGCTCTACTTCTATGACCAACAGGTGTGCGATATCGCGGCCGACCTGAAGCCGAGCCCACGAGGCGAACTGGAAATCACCGACCTCAATGCCCGCTACTTGGCCATGGGTCAGCTGAACGTGTCCATGATGGGCCGAGGCTACGCTTGGCTGGACACCGGCACGCACGACAGCCTTCTCGAAGCCGGCCAGTTCATCGCCACCCTGGAAAGGCGCCAAGGGCTCAAGGTGGCCTGCCCCGAAGAGATCAGCTTCGCCAAGGGCTGGATCGGAGCCGAGCAATTGCTCAAACTCGCTGCCCCATTGGCAAAGACCCAGTACGGGCAATACCTGCAAAGGCTGGTCAAGTGAAAGTCAGTACCACGGCCCTAGAAGGCGTGCTGCTCATCGAGCCCAAAATCTTCGGCGATGCGCGCGGGTTTTTCCTGGAAAGCTGGAACGAGCAACGCTTCGATGAGGCGGTGGGAGCCCCCGTGCGCTTCGTGCAAGACAACCACAGCCGCTCCACCAAGGGCGTGTTGCGGGGGCTTCACTTCCAGAGGCCGCCCCATGCGCAGGGGAAGCTGGTGCGCTGCGTGGTGGGCAGTGTGTTTGATGTGGCGGTCGATGTGCGCGCGGGTAGCCAAACCTTCGGCCAGTGGGTGGGCGAAGTGCTGAGCGCCGAGAACCAGCGCCAGCTTTGGATTCCACCCGGCTTCGCCCATGGTTTCTTGGTGCTGAGCGACACGGCCGACTTCCTCTACAAAACGACGGATTTGTATGCACCCCAAGCCGAAGGTGCGGTGCGCTTTGACGATGCGGCCATTGGCATTGAGTGGCCGGATGTCGGCCTGCCCTACCGCTTGGCCGACAAGGACCTCGCCGCCCCCCTGCTAAAGGAAGTGGCGCCGCTTTAGCCGCTATTCCCGGTGGTAGGGGTGGCCAGCCTGGATGCTCCAAGCGCGGTAGAGCGCTTCCACCAGGAGCAAGCGGGCCATGGCGTGGGGGAGGGTCAGGTCAGAGAGGCGCAGCTTTTCTTCCGCAGCGTCTTTGAGCGCGCCGTCTAGGCCATCAGGGCCACCCATGTAGAGCACAACGTCACGGCCATCATGCTGCCAGCGGGTCAGCCTTTCAGCCAGTTGCACCGAGGTTTGGCGCTCGCCCCGTTCGTCCAGCACAACACGCCGCGCGCCGCGCGGTGTGGCGTCTTGGAGGCGCTGCGCCTCCAGCGCCATCATTTGTGCGGCGGTCTTTCCGGTCGTCCGCGCCTCGGCCTTCACCGTCTTCAAGACGAAAGGAAGGTCGGGCGGAAAGCGTTTGGCGAAGTCGGCCGTGGCTTCTTCGGCCCAACCCGGAAGGCGCTGGCCCACGGCCAGCAACAGCAACTGCACTTAGCGAGTGGCCTTTTTGGCTGGCGCTGCGCGCTTGGCAGGTGCCGCCTTCTTCGCCGCGGGTGCTGCGCGCTTGGCTGGAGCAGCGGCTTTCTTTGCAGGAGCGGCCCGCTGGGCCGGTGCCGCAGGCGCTACAACGGAGCGCTTGGCAGGCGCCGCCTTTTTTGCGGCAGGTGCAGCAGCCTTCGTGGCTGGCGCAGCACGAGCCGGCGTTGCAGCGGCCTTCTTTGCAGGAGCTGCCCGCTTGGCAGGCGCCGCTGCTGGCTTGGCGGCCGGCGCCGCGTCCTTGGCGGCACCTCGGGTGCTCTTCATCGCTTCGGATGCGCTCCCGGAACGCCGTGGCGCTGCGGTTTTGCCCTTCTTCACCGTGGTGCCTTCGGCCTCGGGTTCGGCAGCTTTCACGAGCCCTTTGGTGGCAGACGCCTTCAGGTTCACGGGCTTATCGCCCCAGATTTCCTCAAGGTGGTAGTACTCACGGATGTTGGGTTGCATCACGTGCACCACGGCAGAGCCGCAGTCCACGATGATCCATTCGCCGTTGTCTTCACCCTCGGTGCGCAGCACATCGAGGCCAGCTTTCTTCACCGCTTCACGCACCGAAGAAGCCAGCGCACGGGTCTGGCGGTTGCTGGTGCCGCTGGCCACGATGACGCGCTCGAACAAGGGGCTCAGGTGCTCGGTGTTGAAAACCTGGATGTTCTGGGCCTTGACGTCTTCGAGACCGTCGACGTGGGCGCGTTGCTGCTTGCGGATGTCCATGCGGGTGGGGGTGGGCTCAAGCCCGGTAAATGTAGGTTTCAGCAATGTAGCCGGCCACTTCGGGTCCGACCAGCTCTGTGATGTCTTCATCGCGTGCCAACAACGCTCGCACTTGACTGGAGCTCACCGCATCGGCAGGCAAATGGAGCACAACCCTTCGGTGCGGAGGCAATGCAGGGTCGGCTTGCACCTGCTGATGGGCGCGCGCTGCCACGGCCAGCGTGCAGGCAGCCAGCAATTCCTCTACGCGGCGCCAACTGGAAAGGCGTGCGTATTGATCTTGCCCAATCACCAAAAACCAGTCTTGCTCCGGCTGGCGCAAGGCATTGAGCGAGTCGATGCTGTAGCTGGGGCCATCGCGGTCGAGCTCCAGCGTGGAGATCACGACCTTGTCCATGCCTGCCATTTGAAGCGCCAACATGGCGGCGCGGTGGCGCCCCGCCGCCAACTGAAGCCCGACCTTTTGCCAAGGCTGCCCTGCCGGCATCACGACCAGCTCATCCAGCTCCAGCGCCTGAATGGCCAACTCCGCCAAAGCGCGGTGTGCACGGTGCGGCGGATTGAAGCTGCCCCCGAACAGCCCGATGCGCTTCAAAGCCAAAGATGGGTCGGCGACTCGTTGAGCCAATCACGAGGGCGCAAGAAGTCGCTGTAGAGCTTGGCTTCAGGGGTGCCCACCTCCGGCGCCCACTGGTAACGCCAAGACACCTGCGGGGGCATGGACAGCAAGATGGACTCCGTGCGGCCGCCGCTTTGAAGACCAAACAAAGTGCCGCGATCCCAGACCAGGTTGAACTCCACATAGCGACCACGGCGGTAGGCTTGAAACTCCCGCTCTCGCTCGCCGTAGGCATAGCCATGACGCCGCTCAACAATGGGTGCGTAGGCGGCCAAAAAGGCATCACCCAGAGACTGCATCAAGGCAAAGCCGCCTTCGAAACCGCCTTCGTCGAAGTCATCCCAAAACACCCCGCCCACGCCGCGGGGCTCGTTGCGGTGCTTCAAAAAGAAATAGTCGTCGCAGGCCGGCTTGAAGCGCGCGTAGCGCTCGGCGCCCACCGCATCAGAGCAAATCCGATGAAAGTGCTGGGCATCGCGCTCAAAGCCGTAGTAGGGGGTGAGGTCCATGCCGCCGCCCCACCAGCTCACCGGCGCCGCGTTCTCCGGCTGGGCAGACAGCATGCGCACGTTCAGGTGCACGGTGGGCACGAAGGGGTTGTGCGGGTGAATCACGAGGCTCACACCCAAGGCCTCGAAGGGCGCACCGGCGAGTGCGGGTCGTGCCGCAGTCGCCGAAGGCGGGAGCACACGGCCCTTGACATGGCTGAAGAGCACCGCAGCGCGCTCGAACACGGCGCCGCCTTCGAGCATGCGGGAGTGCCCATCGCCCTCCAAGCGACCGCCGGGCTCCCGCTGCCACGGGTCATCCGCAAAGGCATTGCCATCCAGTTGCTCAAGGCCCGCAACGATGCGCTGTTGAAGGTCAAGAAGGTAAGCGCGAACCAGGGGCGTGTTCATTTTTTGAATTGAATGGGGCTGGCCAACTC